>CAZENI010000028.1:0-32603 GCA_964513055.1 uncultured Opitutus sp. | reverse complement strand
GGCTTGGAGCGGCTGGCGCGGAGTTCGGCGGTGAGGTTGAGGATGTTGCCGAGCGGGCCGCGAATGTCGTGGGAGGCGATGCCGAGGAAACGTGTCTTGACGCGATCGGCCTCCTCGGCGGCCTCCTGTGCCGCGCGGGCCTCCTCGAGGATGCGACGCGCGGTCCGGGCCTTGAGGCGCTGGCGGCTGATCAGGGCGCCGAGGGTGACGGCACCAAACGCCAGCGCGCTGATGAGGCCGTAGCGCTGCCACCGCGCGCGCTCGAGTTCGGCGGCCTGGGCGCGGAGCTCCGCCTCGCGGGCGCGGAGCGAGGAAGCGCGGGTGAGCTCGGTCTGGCGGAGCCGGGCAATCTCGGCCTCGCGGTGTTCCGCGGCGAAGGCCTCGCGGACCTCGGCGGCGCGGGACTGCGCGGCCTCACCGCTCTGCTTCTGCGCCTCGGCCTGGCGCTGCCGCAGCGCCTTGAGCGCGGCGGCGAGATCGCCCCGGGCCTCGTGGAGCGAGACAAACCCGTCGAGGACGGAGACCTTGGAGCCGGGGGCGAGCTGCTCGGCGTAGCCCCAGGCTTCGTTGAGAAACGAGAGCGCCTCGTCGTGCTTGCCCTGCTGGCGGAGGACACTGGCCAGTTGGACAAGGGTGGAGGTGAGCTTGATCCGGCCGCGGAGGCGGCGCCGGCCGGGGAGCAGATCGCGCAACGTGCGCTCGGCCTGCTCGAGCTTGCCCTCGGCTTCGTCGACGCGCGCCAGATCCGCGCGCGCATCGGCGACGCTGGTGCGCTGGTTGAGCTGTTCGAAGAGGGCGAGCGAGCGCGTGTAGAGTCTCCGCGCCTCGACGTAGTCCCGGGCTTCGAGCGTCCAGTTGGCGAGATTGCTCGAATACATCGCGACGCGGCCGAGATCGCCGGCGCGCTCCGCCAGGGCGAGGGCGCGGAGCGTGTGCTCGCGGGCGCGCGCGATGTCGCCTAGGTCGGCGGCGACGACGCCGAGGCCGGCATGGGAGTCGGTCTGGCCGGGGATGTCTCCATCCTCCTCCGTCAGGCGCAGGGCCTGTTGGAAATAGTCGGTGGCGTTGGGCATGTCGCCGAACGCCCAGAACGTGTGGCCGGCCTCCTTCAACGTGCGGCGCAGGAAGGGGCGGTCACCGAGGGTCGGCGCGAGCGCAAGCGCCTGCCGGATGTGCAGGAGGGCGGTGCCGTTCTGATTCTGGCGGCGGAGGGCGATGGCGAGCTCGAGCAGGGCGAGGGCCTCGTGCTTCTTGTCCTGGCTCGCGCGGGCGGTCGCCAGCGCCTCCTCGGCGAGGCGGCGCGAACGGGTGGAGTTGGTGAGGTGCAGCCGGCGCGCCTCCCCCAGTTTCGCCTCGAGATCGGAGGCGCCGTCGGTGCCGGGGGCCGCCACCTCCGCCGCCGGGAGGGAAGCAAACGCTCCCGCCAGGAGCGCCCACCGCACGAAAACGAGGAAACGGATCCTGAGCATGCCGCGTCGGAGATTGAACGGCCGGGCGCGGCCCGCGCAATGTTGCGTTGGAGAAAAAAGGCGCGGGCCGGCGGCCCCGCGCGCCTCAAGCCGCCGGGGCGGCGGCGGATGCGGCCGGCACCGCCGGCAGGGAGACGATGAACGTCGAGCCCTCGCCCGGCAGGGAATCCACGCGGATCAAGCCGCCGTGGCGCCGGACGATTTCCTGGGCGATGGAGAGGCCGAGCCCGTGCGACGACTCGCCGGCGGTGGGGTGGGTCGCGAGGCGTTCGAAAGGGGCGAAGAGGCGCGGCACGTCGCGGGGTTCGATGCCGGCGCCGCGATCGCGGACGGAGAGCTCCACGGTCGGGCCGGAACGGGAGAGCGAAACGGTGATCGTCTCGCCGGGCGGGCTGAACTTGATCGCGTTGCTCAGAAGGTTGGCGATCACCTGCTGCAGGCGGGCGCTGTCGCCCACGAGGTCGCCGGCGTGGTCGGGAGGGTCTGGAAACGCGATGGTCTGGCGCTTGGCGCTGGCCTGCCAGCGCAGGGACTCGATGGCGCTGCTGACCGCGGCGGCGAGGTCCATGGGGGCGGGGCGGAGGTCGAGCCGGCCGGACTCGAGCGCGGCCGTGGTGATCAGATCCTCGACGAGGCAGAGGACGCGTTGCGCCTCCGAGCCGATCAGATCGAGGTGCTCGTTGTCCGCCTCGGTCCGGCGGACGCCGGAGCGGAGAACGGTCGTGAGGTTGGCGATGTTGCCCAGCGGGCCGCGGATGTCGTGCGACGCGATGCCGAGGAAGCGGGTCTTGATGCGGTCGGCCTCCTCGGCGCCCTCCTTGGCCGCGCGGGTCTCCTGGAGGACGCGGCGCTCGGCGCGGAGGCGCACGCGCTGGAGCATGATGACGGCGCCGAGGGCGACGGCGAGGGAGAGCAGGCTGATGCCGAGGGCGAGGCGCGTGGTGTTGGCGCGCTCGAGCGCGCTGGAGGAGGCGTTGAGCTCGGCCTCCTTGGTGCGCAGTTCGGCGAGTTGCCGGGCGCGATCGCCCTTCAGCAGCGCAATTTCCTGCTGCCGGCGATCGGCCTCGTAACGGGCGTTGAGCGCGGCGATCTGCTGGCGGGATTTCTCGCCGAGCACGGCGTCGGCGGCGGCCGCGCGCTTGCGCTCGGCCTCAAAGGCCCCCTGCCAGTCGCCGAGGGCGGCGGCGACGGCGGCGAACTCGCGATGGTAGCCGACGAGCAGGCCGGGGTTCGCCAGCGGCTCGGCGAGGGCAAAGCCCGTGCGCAGCCGCGCGCGCGCCTCCTCGAGGCGGCCGGCGTCGCGGAGGATCGCGGCCGACTGCAGGTGGGCGTTCGCGACATAGCGCGGCAGGCCGATCTCTTCGTAGAGGACCAGGGCGCGGCCGGCGTGATCGAGCGCGGCGGTGTAGTCGTGGGCCTTGCGCGCGATCTCGCTCAGGTTGATGTGGGAATCGCCGACGCCGCGGCGGTTGCCGATCGCGGCGCGGATCGCGAGCGCCTGCTCGTGGGCGGCGCGGGCGCCGGCGAGGTCGCCGTTGTGGCGGTGGTTGTTGCCGAGGTTGTTGAGCGCGTCGGACTCGAGCTCGCGGTCGCCGATCTCGCGGGCGATGCGCAGGGCGATCTCCTCGTGCTCGCGGGCCTTCGGGCGGTTGCCAAACTCGCCGTAGACGACGGAGAGGCCGAGGTGGCCGCGGCCGACCAGCAGGGAATTGCCCAGCTTGCCGGCGAGCGTGATGAGCTGCTGGTGATCCGCCATCGCCCCGGGAAAATCGCCGAGGCTCCAGTTGCAGCGGGCGTGCGCGAGCAGCAGCTCCGCGCGCGCGGGGTCGTCGCCCAGCTCGGTGGCGCGATCGAGCGCGGCCTGCGCGGTCGCAAAGGCCGCCGCGAATTCACCCTGCCGGCGCTGCAGCGTGGCGATCCGGGCGTCGGCCAGCAATTGCTCTCGGGCCACGGTCGCCGCGGCGCGCGACTGGCGCGCGACGTCGAGGGCGCGGTCGGTGTCGACCGAATCCAGGGCGAGGGAAAGCTCGAGAAGGAGGGCCGCGCGACGCTCCGGCGGCGCCGTGCGGAGCCCCTGTTCGAGCTCCGCCACGGTGGGCGCGGCGCGCAGGAGGGAAAGCGCCAGGGCCAGCACGACGCATGCGCACATGCATCGTGCGACGCGGCCTGCCAGCGAGTTTCCTCCGCACATGGAATGGAGGCAAACGAGTGGCGGAGGCCGTGGCAATGCGGCGTTGTGTCAGTAGCCAGGTCGCCTTCGCCTACGCGACGGCCTCCAGGCGCCGCCCCGCGGCGGAGGCGGCGATGAGTCGCGCCAGCCAGCGCTCGCGCGTCGCCGCCTGCTTGGGGGCGATGACCTTGTGGAGGGCGGCCCGTTGATACCCCGGCGGCTGCGCGGTGAAGTAGGCCCAGGCCTGCGCGTGCGCCCGAAACTGCCGCGCGTAGGCCGGCGGCAGCACCTGGGGCCGGTCGCGATTTTCGAAGGAGTAGATTCCGGTTTTCGCGGCGGATCGCGCCGCGAAGGCCTTCAGGCCGGCCGCGTGCATCCGCCCGGCGGCGGTGAGCCGCGCGACGTGGCTGACGTTGAGGTTGCTCCAGATGCTGCCCGGCTTCCGGGGCGTGAAACGGTGGCAGTAGCTCGCCTCGTCGATCCGCCGGACGATGCCGTCGATCCAGCCGAAACAGAGCGCCTCGTCGACCGCCTCGGCGTAGGTGAGCCCGGTGCGGCCGGAGCCTTTTTTGTGGAATCCGACGATCAGTTCGGCGGCGGTGGCGTGGTGCCGCTCCAGCCAGGTGCGAAAGACCTCGCGGCTGGAAAAGAAAGTCGCGGTCGGGGCGGGCATGAAGACGACAGCGTGGCGGCGCGCCGTGGCGGCGGCAATCCCGCGCCGGACGCTCGGGCTAGCGCAGGCCGAAGGTCTCGAAGCCCAGCGCGGCGGCCCAGGCGCGGCGCATGGCCGCGTCGCCCGCGAGGATGCCGGCGCGCGTGACCGCGGCGGGCACCGACTGCAGCGCGGCGAGCCGGTCGAACACCGCCGCCCGATCCGCGGGCGCGGCGCGGGCGAGCAGATGCCAGAGGGTGATGGCATCCTCGGGCCGGGCGTGGCGCAGCACGGCGGCCAGGGCCGCGCGCGTCGCGCCGGGCTCGAAATCGAGGCGCGACAACGCCGCGCGCAATTCCGCCGGGGCGTCCTCGGCGAAGGGCGTGCCCGGTCCGGCGCCCTTGCGCGTGAGGCACATCGCCCGCGCCGGAATCAGCGACTCGCGGTCGCCGTGTTCGAGCGCGACATAGCCGAGGGTCACGCGCAGTTCGCCGTCGCCGTTGTCGGCGACCGTCAGCGTGTAGGCGCAACCGAGATCGACCGCGGTCGCGGCCGGCGTATCCACAAAGAACAGTCGCGGCGGCGCCCAGATGAAGGCGCTGAGCGAGCCGCGCTGCAGTTCCAGCCGGTGATCGGTGTCGGCGACGCCCGCAAGGCGCAGCCGCGAGTTGGGATCGACGGTCACCTCGCCGATCGCGCCGACCACGACCCGGGCGCGCGAGGCGGCGTCGGTCTCGAGCCATTGCCCGAGCCGGAACGGCGCCGGATCGGAGACGACGCGCGTGTTCACCCGTGGTGAACCTGCCAGCGCGGCGACCGACCACGCGGGGCCTTGAGCCCCGGCCCGGGGCAGATGGCGGCCGGAGAGTGCGGCGAGCAGCATGATCGCGGCGGCTGCGGCCAGCGGAACGAACCAGCGGAGGAGAGTGCCGGTCGTGGCCGCGGTGGAGCGGCTTGACCGCAAGTCGCTGGATTGGGCGCCGGGGGTGTTCGGACCAAGCGGCTTGGGGTCAAGCCGCTCCACCTCGGCGCGAAGTTCGCGCCAGAGCTCGGGGCGGGGCGCGATCGCGCCGGGCAGGGCGCGCGTCTGCGCGAGCAGCGCTTGCAGCGCGGCGAGTTGGGCGCGGCAGGCGGGGCAGTCGGCGAGGTGCGCTTCGACGGCGCGCGCGTCCGCCGCGGCGAGTTCGCGATCGACGAGGTCGTCCAGCCGGGAGGTGCAGTCGGCGCAGGTCATCGCAGGGCCTCCTGCAGGAGCCGGCGGGCGCGGTGGAGTTGGGCCTTGCTCGTGCCGGTGGCGACGCCGAGTTGTTCCGCGATCTCGTGGTGCTGCCAGCCCTCGACATCGTGCAGCACGAACACGGCGCGCGCCTGGGGCGGCAGCGCGGCGATGGCCTGCTCGAGGTCGAGCCGCACGCCGGCGCCGGGACCGGCGGCGCGCGCCGGCGGAGTCTCGAGCGCCGCGGGGTCTTCGGTGCCGAACACGCGCTGCGTGCGCCGGTGCTCGGCGCGCAGATCGGCGAGCACGGTGTTGACCGCGACGCGGTGCAGCCAGGAGGTGAACGCGCTCTGCCCACGAAACTCCGGGAGCTTCTGCCACACGGTGAGAAAGGTCTTCTGCGCCATCTCCTCGGCGCGCCGGGCGTCGGCGGTCATGCGCAGGCAGATCGCGTGGACCCGGCCGATGTGCGCCCGATAAAGCCGCTCGAACGCCGCCATGTCGCGCGCCTGCGCCCGCCGCACCCAGTCGGACTCGTCGTCGGGGGAGTCGGTCACGACGAGGGAAAAGGGAAGTGCGACGCTGGCCACATGGGTCATTGGACGCTGGGTGGGATGCCGGCCGGCCCGGAAAGGTTTAAGCAGGAAGCCAGGGAACCAGGAAGACGGCAGGAGGATTGATTCAGAAGCCGGAAAGCCATGAACCAATCCACTTCAGATTTCTGGCGTCTGAATCAACTCCGCCTCTGTTCGATTCCCGGTCCCCTGGCTTCCTGCTCAAATCAGGTTTGTTCAGCACGCCGGCCCAGTTCGAGGAGCGCCGCGATGCGGTCGGCGTCGTAGACGCAGCCGCCCCAACTGCCGCCGCTGGCGTTCTGCAGCGCGGCCCAGAGACGCGTGTCGACCGGCACGCGCGGATCGGGGCGCAGGCTCGGGTGACGTTCCCGGGCGGCGAAGGTCGCGGCGTCCACTCCGACCACGTCGACCGTGCCCTCGAGCGCGCGCGTGTCGACGACGAGGCGGATGCGGTCGCCATCGCGGACGCGGGCGATTGGGCCGTCGGCCCAGGCTTCGGGGCTCACGTGGCCGAGGCACGCACCGGTCGAGACCCCGGAGAAACGCCCGTCGGTCACGAGCGCGATCCGCTGGCCGTCCTTCACGTATTTGAGCGCGGAGGTGATCTGATAGGTCTCGGGCATGCCGCAGCCGGGGCCGAGGCCGATCAAGACCATGACATCGCCCGGCTGCACGCGGGCGGCTTTCACGGCGGCGATCGCGGTCGCCTCGCTCGTGAAAACGCGCGCCGGGCCTTCATGCCGATAGACGCCATCGGGGCCGATCAACGCGGGCGAGATGGCTGTGCTCTTCACGAGCGCGCCCTCGGGCGCGAGGTTGCCGCGGAGAAACGTGATCGTGCTGGTGAGGCCGCGTTCCTTCGCCCGCGCGGGACTCATGATCACGAGATCCGGATCGATCCCGTCGAGCGTGTGCAGTTTCTCGCGCAGCCGGCGGCGGCGTTCGGACTGTTCCCACCACGCGAGGTTCTCGCCGAGCGTGCGGCCGGTGACGGTGCGGGCTCCGAGCTTGAGCAGGCCGGCGTCGCGCAGGTGTAACATGACTTCGGGGACACCGCCCGCGAGGAACACCTGCACCGTGGCGTAGTGCTTGGGGCCGTTGGGCAGCACGTCGACCAGTCGGGGCACGGCGCGGTTGATCCGGGTCCAGTCGTCGACCGTCGGCCGGCGCAGTCCGGCGGCGTGCGCAATGGCGGGCACGTGGAGGATCAGGTTGGTCGAGCCGCCGAAGGCCGCGTGGACGACCATGGCGTTGTGAATCGCGTCGTCCGTGAGGAGGTCGCGCGTGGTGAGGTTTTTCTCGTCGAGTGCGAGGAGCGCGCGGGCGGAGCGGCGGGCGAGATCGCGCCAGATCTCGGCGCCGGACGGATTGAGCGCACCGTGCGGGAGCGCGAGCCCGAGGCCTTCGGCCACGACCTGGCTGGTCGCGGCGGTCCCCATGAACTGGCAGCCGCCGCCGGGCGAGCCGCAGGCCTTGCAGCCCATCTCAGCGGCGTAGTCGAGCGTGACTTCCTCGCGGGCGAAACGCGTGGCGAGCGTCTGCACCTTCCCGGTGTCCTCGGCTTCCTCGGCGAGGAGCGTGACGCCGCCGGGCACGAGCACGGTCGGCAGATCGAGCGTGCCGGCGAGCGCCATGAGCATCGCGGGGAGACCCTTGTCGCAGGTGGCGATGCCGAGCACACCCTTGCGCGTGGGCAGCGAGCGGATGAGGCGGCGCAGGACGATCGCGGCGTCGTTCCGATACGCGAGGCTGTCGAGCATGCCGGCGGTGCCGTTGGTGCGGCCGTCGCAGGGATCGCTGACGTAGCCGGCAAACGGGATCGCGCCCGCGCCGCTGAATGTGCGCGCGGCCTCTTCCATCAGCAGCCCCACCTCCCAGTGGCCGGTGTGATAGCCGAGCGCGATCGGCGAGCCGTCGGGCGCGCGGATGCCGCCCTGCGTGCTGAGGATGAGAAACTGCTTTCCGCGGAGGAGCGCGGGATTCCAGCCCATGCCGGCGTTCTGGGTGAGCCCGAACAGATCGCCGCTGCTCATGTGGCGGAGCTGGTTCGCCTCGAGCGGCAGGCTGCCGGCCGGGCCGGCGGCGGTCGTGCGCAGCGCGTAGATGGCGTCGCCGGCGGATTCGAGGATGGAATCGTTCATGCGGGGAGCGCGTCGCGGGTGGGCGTGCCGTTGACGAGGCGGAGCAGGCCGAGCGGATTGGCGTTCTGGAGCGCCGGCGGGAGCAGTTCGTCGGCGAGACCCTGATAGCAGACCGGACGCACGAAGCGGGCGATGGCGGCGGTGCCAACGGAGGTGAAGCGCACGTCCGTGGTGGCCGGATACGGGCCGCCGTGGTTCATCGCGGGGCAGACTTCGACGCCGGTCGGAAAGCCGTTCACGACGATGCGGCCGGCCTTTTGCTCGAGCACCGCGATGAGATCGCGGGCTGAGGTGAGATCGGCGGCGGTGCCGTGCAGCGTGGCGGTGAGCTGGCCCTCGAGGGCGGCGGCGCAGGCGGCAATCTCGGCGGCGGTGTCGGCGACGATCACCAGCGTGAACGGTCCGAAGGCCTCGGTCGCGAGCGCGGGATGCGCGAGGAAGTTTCTCGCGGTGGTCGTGGCGAGAGCGGGCTGCGCCTCGGTGCGAGCCGGGTCGCCCGCCGCACCGGGGGCGAGAACGGCGACGCCCGCGACGGCGGTGATCTTGCCGCGGTTCTCCAGAAACGCCTCGCGGATGCCGGCGGTGAGCATCGTGCCGCAGGGCGCGGCCAGGACGGCGTCGGCGAGCTTCGAGATAAACGTGTCGGTGTCGGGGGAGCGTTGCAGGAAGACGAGGCCCGGCTTCGTGCAGAACTGGCCGACGCCGAGGGTGAACGAGCCGAGCAGCCCCTGCGCGAGCGCCGCGGCGCGTTCGCGCACGGCGCCGGGAAGCAGGAACACCGGATTGATGCTGCTCATCTCGGCGAAGACGGGGATCGGATGCGGGCGCGCGGCGGCGGCGTCGAAGAGCGCGCGACCGGCGGCGTGCGAGCCGGTGAAGCCGACGGCTGCGGTCGCGGGATGTTTCACCATCGCGATGCCGACCGTCGCGCCGCCGCCGTGAATCAGCGAGAAGACGCCCGCGGGCAGGCCGCACGCGGCGGCGGCGCGAGCAATTGCTCCGCCGACCAGTTCGGAGGTGCCGGGATGGGCGCGGTGCGCTTTCACGACGACGGGACAACCGGCGGCGAGAGCCGAGGCGGTGTCACCGCCGGCGACGGAGAACGCGAGGGGGAAATTGCTGGAGCCGAAGACCACGACGGGACCGACGGGAATGAGCATGCGTCGCAAGTCGGGACGCGGCAGCGGCTGGCGATCGGGCAGTGCCGGATCGATCCGCGCATCGACCCACGAACCCTCGCGCACGAGCTGCGCGAAGAGCCGGAGCTGGCCGCAGGTGCGGCCGCGCTCGCCGGTGATGCGCGCGAGCGGCAGGCCGGTCTCGGCGACGGCGCGCTGGAGCAGGGCGTCGCCCAATGCCTCGATTTCCTTGGCGATCGTTTCGAGGAATTGCGCGCGATCGGCGCCGGATCGCGCGCGGTAGTCGGCGAAGGCCGCGGCGGCGGCGGCCATGGCGTGCTCGAGTTCGGCGGCGTTGACCTCGTGGAACTCGGGATCGAGCGGCGAATGAGTGGCGGGGTTGACCGCGCGAAAGGTTTTGCCGCCCGCCTGGCCGGGCGCGCCGGCGATGAGGCTTTTGCCGTGGAGAGTCATGTGATTGTGGTCAGGCGACGGAGTTGATGAGCGTGCCGACAGGTTCGAGGGTGATGCGGATCTCATCCCCGGAGCACAGCGTGAACGCATCGGGCGGCACGACGCCGGTGCCGGTCATGAGGAAGGCGCCGTGGGGGAAGGCGTTTTCCCGGTAGAGCCAGCCGGCGAGCGAAGGAAGCGGCCGCTTGATCTGGCCGACCGTGGTCTCGCCCTGGAACACGGCGGCGCCGGCGCGGCGGATCTCGATCGCGATCACGGTGGTGGTGGCGGGCAGCGTATCCGTGACGACCAGACACGGTCCGAGCGCGGCGCTGCGGTCGTAGACCTTGGCCTGCGGGAGGTAGAGGGGATTCTCGCCCTCGATGTCGCGCGAGCTCATGTCGTTGCCGATGGTGTAGCCGAAGATCCGGCCGGCGGAGTTGATCGCGAGGGTCAGCTCGGGCTCGGGGACATTCCACTTGCTGTCGGCGCGGATGCGGACCGGCGTGCCGGGTCCGGCGACGCGATGGGGCGTGGCCTTGAAGAAGATCTCGGGGCGGTCCGCGTCGTAGACCTTGTCGTAGAAGGTGCCGCCGCCGGCATCCTTCGACTCGGCCATGCGGGCCGACTTGCTGCGGAGATAGGTGACGCCCGCAGCCCAGACTTCCTGTGACTGGATCGGAGCGCGCAGGTCCGCCGGGCAGGCACAGGGGCTCGCCGTGGCGAGCGCGGCCTGCAGCAGGGCGGACGGGTCGGCGGCCTGAAAGAGCGCGTCGAGGGTCAGCGACGCCGGAACGAGGTGGCGGCCGGCGTTCTCGAGCACGAGGCCGGTGGCGGTGGAGTAGAGGCGGAGCATGGCGGCTATTTGTTTTTGCGGGCGGCCTTCTGGACATTGCTGGCGGGGACCATGCCCTGGACGGTCCAGCCGCCGTCGACGTAGAAGGTCTGGCCGGTGACGTAACTGGAATCCTGTGACGCGAGGAACAGCGCCGGGCCGACCATCTCCTCGGTCTCGGCCGTGCGGCCGAGGGGAATCATGGCGCCCCAGACATCGCGGTAGTCGGGATCGTCCCGGAGGTTGCGGTCGACGTTGACCGGGCCGGGGGCGAAGGTGTTCACGCGGATGCCGAGCGGGGCGAGTTCGATCGCGAGCTGCTTGGTGAGGCCGTGGATGCCGGCCTTGCTCGTGCCGTAGGCGACGAGGTTGGCGACGGCGAGCTGGGCGCACTGGGTGGAGACGTTGACGATGCTGCCGGCGGTTTTGGTCTCGCGCATCCAGCGGGCGGCGGCGAGGGAGCAGAAGAAGGTGCCCTTCAGATTGGTGTCGAGGACGACATCCCATTTCGCCTCGGTGGTGTCGAAGAAGCTGGCCCAGCCGGTGAGGCCGGCGTTGTTGATCAGCACGTCGAGGCGGGCGAATTTTTTCCTGGCCTGCGCGAACATCCGGTCGATCTGCTTCACCTTCGCGAGGTCGGCGCCGACGACGAGCGTCTGGCGGCCGAGCGCACGGATCTCGGCGGCGGCGGATTCGGCGCCGGCGCGGTCGGAGTTATAGTTGAGGATGACATCGGCACCTTCGCGGGCGCAGCCGAGCGCGAGGGCGCGGCCGATGCCCTTGGAGGCGCCGGTGATGAGGACGGTCTTGCCGGAGAGTCGCATGAGTGACGGAGATAGGGGAAGGGAGGGGAAGGCGGGACGAAGGGCGGGGGGAAGCTCTGCGCGGTCGGTGACTTCCTGTAAATTGTTTTGCTGGTCTAAGACTTGAGCAGCGACTTCAGATCGGCGAGCGAGAGCTTCGCGGCGGCGGCGTCGCTGGCTTCGAACACGCCGGCGAGCAGGGCGCGCTTCTCGGCCTGCAGCGCGAGGACTTTCTCTTCGACGGTGCCGGCGGCGATCAGCTTGTAGCTGGTGACGACGCGGCTCTGGCCGATGCGGTGCGCGCGATCGGTCGCCTGCGCCTCGGCGGCGGGATTCCACCAGGGGTCGTAGTGCACGACGGTGTCGGCGCCGGTGAGGTTGAGGCCGGTGCCGCCGGCCTTGAGCGAGAGCAGGAAGAGCGGGATGTCGGACGAGGCCTGGAAGCGATCGACCTCGGCCTGGCGGGCGCGGGCGGGCATCGAGCCGTCGAGGTAGCAGTAGGCGAGGGATTGCGCGTCGAGCTCGGCGCGGAGCAGGGCGAGCAGCGAGGTGAACTGCGAGAACACGAGCACGCGATGGCCGTCGTCGACGGCCTCGGCGAGGAGTTCGTTGAAGCTGTCGAGCTTGGTGGAGTGCTCCGCCGGCGCGTCGGCGGCGACGAGCCGCGGATCGCAGCAGATCTGGCGGAGCCGGAGGAGCTGGGTAAGGGCGGCGAACTGGAGCCGGCTCTCGCTCGCGCCGCCGGCCTCGAGGTCGAAGAGTTCGCGCTCGGAACGTTCCTGCGTGTCGCGGTAGAGCTTCGCCTGGGCGGCGCCGAGCTCGCACCAGATGACGTGTTCGAGCTTGGCGGGAAGCTCGGGCGCGACGGCCTGCTTGGTGCGGCGGAGGATGTAGGGCGCGGTCTGGGCCTTCAGGCGGTCGTCGAACCAGGCGCGTTCGTCGCCGCGGAGGCCGGCGGGGACTTTCTGGAGATAGCCCGGCAGGAGGAACTCGAAGAGCGAGCGCAGATCGTCGAGGGAGTTTTCGAGCGGCGTGCCGGTGAGGAGGAAGCGCGCGCGGGCGCGGAGGGCGCGGAGCGCGGCGGCATTCTGCGAGCGGCGGTTCTTGATGTGCTGGGCCTCGTCGGCGACGACGACGGTGAACTCGACGGCGACGAACAACGCCTGATCGCGCGCAAGCGTGCCGTAGCTGGTGATGACGAGATCGTGCGCGGCGAAATCCGCGGCGGTGGCGAGGCGGCGGTCGGCGTGATGCACGAAGACGCGGAGCTGCGGGGCGAAACGCGCGGCCTCGCGCCGCCAGTTCTCGAGGAGGGAAGCGGGGCAGACGACGAGGGAGGTTCGCCGCACCGGGCGGGCCGACGAGGAAGCGTTGAGCGCCGAGAGCAGGGCCAGCGCCTGAAGTGTTTTGCCGAGGCCCATCTCGTCGGCGAGGATGCCGCCGAGTTCGTGCCGGTAGAGGTGCCAGAGCCAGGCGGCGCCGAGGCGCTGGTAGGGACGGAGCTGGGTGTTCAGCGCTTCGGGAGTTGGCGCGGGCGCGAGGGCGGTGAGATTGCGGAGGGCGGCGCTGCGGGTTTTCCAGGACTCGGGCGGCTGGAAACCGGGCGACAGCTCCTCGAGAATTTCCTCGGCCTCGGCGGCGCGGGCGGCGGAGATTTTCTGCGTGCGGCGGGGCGAGAGGCCGGCGGTGGCGTCGCCGGAGAGGGCGCGCTGCGCGGCGGTGAGCTTTGCGAGTTTCTCCTGATCGAACAGGTAGATGTTGCCGCCGGCTTCGAGGTAACCGCGATTGGTGGCGACGGCGGAACGGACGGTGGCCTCGTCGGCATTGCCGGCGCGGAGCCCGAGGGTGACGGTGAAACTGTCACCGGTCTCGGCCACTTCCGTGGCGATCTCGGCCGGCCGGAGGTGGGCGGTGTTGCGCTCGAAGTTGGGTGTGAAGTCGGCGTCGAAGGCGGTGCGCAGCCGCGCGCCGTGCGCGGCGAGGAAGTTGAGCGTCTTGTGGCGATCGCGCAGCCACCACTTGCGGTTGGAGGGTTCGAGCGTGAAACCGTTCTCCTTCACGAGCGCGAGGGCGTCGGCGTAGCGCGGGTGTTCGCGCGATGGCAACGTGAGGGAGAGGAAATGCTCGCTGCCGTCGACCGCGAGCGGGGTGGCGGTGCTGGATTTTCGACTACCGCCTGGCGAGGGGCGGTGGCCGAAGGCGGCGACCGGCGAGTCGGAGATGAGCGGCCGCGGCGGGGCGACGAGATCAGCGTGCTGCCACGTGGTGAGTTGCCCGTTTTCGACGAACAGGCGTTGCGGGCCGACAGCGGCGGCGAGATCGCGGAGCTGGGCGCGGGTGAGCTGAAGGAAGGCCGGCGGTTGCGGGCCGCACCAGCGCTGCAGGAGCGCGAGCACCGGGAGCAGTTCGGGCGCGGGGGCGACGGCAAGATTGAGCTCCACGCGCAACGGCACGGCGTCGCGCATGAGGGCGGCGACGAGGTTGGGCGGCAGGTGGAGTCGGAGCATGTTTGCAGAAACGGAGTGATTCCGGGAATAAAGGGAACGCGAGAGAACTCAGAATCCGAACGATGTCGAACGAGGCCTTCACGCAACTGGTCGATGCGCACTATGCGGCGCTCTATCGCTTTGCCCTCAGCCTGGCGCGCAATGGCGCGGATGCCGGCGACCTCGTGCAGCAGACGTTCTTCATCTGGGCGACGAAGGGAGAAAGCCTGCGCGAGGCGGGGAAGGCGAAGTCGTGGCTCTTCACCACGCTTTACCGCGAGTTTCTGCGCGGCCGGCGGCGCGACGCGCGGGCGATGTCGATCGAGGACCTCCCGCCGGGCGAGCAGGACATCGCAGCCGAGGAGATCGACCGGGTGGCGCGGCTCGACGCGGGGGCGGTGATGGCGGCGCTGCAGGCGGTCGACGAGGTGTTCCGCGCGCCGCTCACGCTGTTCTACCTCGAGGATCTTTCGTATCTGGAAATTGCGGACACGCTGGCGGTGCCCATCGGCACGGTGATGTCGCGGCTCTCGCGCGGGAAGGCGCAGTTGCGCGCGGCGCTGGCGGCGGAGGAGCGGGGGGCGGGGGCCAAGGTCGTCGCGTTCGCGGCGGCGAAAGGAGGAAAATCATGAAGAACGACGAGGCAAAATTCGTGCTCAGCGCCTACCGGCCGGGCGGCGGCGATGCCGGCGATCCGGCGATGGCGGCGGCGCTGGAGCAGGCGCGGCGCGATCCGGCGCTGGCGGCGTGGTTCGAGCGCGAGCAGGCGCATGCGGCGACGGTGGCGGCCCGGCTCCGCACGATCGCGCCGCCGGCGGGATTGCGCGAGGCGATCCTGGCGGGGGCGCGGGCCGGGGCGGCGACGGCGGTGCCCGTCCGCCGGGGGTGGCGGCGTCCGGTCTGGCTGGCCGCGGCCGCGGCGCTCGCGGTGCTGCTGAGTGTGGCGGGCTGGTGGCGCTTCGCCCCGGTGGGGGGCGCCTCGTTCGAGGCCTTTGCCGTGAACTTCGTCGAGCGCGGCTTCCGGTTGCAGAAGCACAGCGCGGACGTCGCGGAGCTGAAGGCCTGGCTGGCGGAGAAGCGCGGACCGCTGCCGGCGGCGCTGCCGGCGGAGTTCGCGGCGCTGCGGGCGCTGGGCTGCCGGACGCTGGACTTCCGCGGGCGCGACGTGTCGCTGGTGTGCTTCGAGCGCGGCGGACGGGAGTTTCACGTGTTCGTCACGCGGCGTGAGGTTATTCCGGATACGGCCGAGGATTTGGCGCCGCGTTTCCGCACGCACGGCAAGCTGGTCGCGGGCGCGTGGTCGGATGCGCGGAACCACTACGTGGTGGTGAGCGATGCGGACCTGCCGGCGCTGCGGCGGCTGTTGTGAGCCGGGGCCAGGCGGCCGTCGAGGGGCCGAACCGGGCGTCCGGCGCGTGGGGCCATTTCCCCAAACGCCGCGCCGCGCCCGGCAATTTCTGCCGCCACGGGGCCGGCCAGCGGCAAAGGGACTGCAACAGCGAGATTGTGAATAACTTTTTGCCGACGCCGTAAGTCGCACGCGACCTAGGCGTAGCGTGCGGGATCCGACCGGGGCACCGGGAAATCTTCGGATCCCGATGCCACTTCTGCACGGATCGTGCGGTCGTCGGCGCGCCGTGAGAACCTCCACCTGCCCGATTCCACCCGCTGTGCGCTCCTTAGGCGCGAGCTTGTTTGTGCTCTTTGTCAGTGTCAGCGCCGCGCCAGCGGCCAGCCGCTGGGCGACGCTGGAGGCGATCCATCAGCTGGAGAATCCGCGGAATCTGACGCGCCCGGGAACGCGCGGCGAACTGGGCGCCTATCAGTTTCGCGTCACCACTTGGCGGATGCACACGACGATCCCGTTCCATCACGCGCTGGATCGAAGGACGTCGGACATCATCGCGGTGCAGCACTACGAATGGCTGAAGGCGCGGCTGGTCGCGGGAGGTAGGCCTGCCACTCCCTACAATATCGCGCTGGCGTGGAATGGCGGGCTGGGTGCGGTGCTTGCGGGCAAGGCGCCGCGTGCGGCGCATTCCTACGCGCAGCGGGCGGTGAATCTCGCGACGGAGTTCGACCGGCCGCGGCCGCAGATCTTGGCGGACGCGCGGTAGCCGCGGGCACAGAATCGCCTTGGTCCGCGCGGGCGGCGCGGCAAGCTGGCCGCCACGCATGAAGCCCAGCCTCGCGTTTCTCCGCGATCAGTGCGGTCCGGTGCTGCTCGCTTTCGCGATCGCGCTGGCGATCGCGCAGCTCGAGTTCGTGCGGCGCTTCGAAAACGTCACGCTCGACCGGCGCACGACGCTGCGGGCGAAGCTGCAGCCGGGCTTCGTGCCGCGGCCGCTGGTGATCGCGATCGACGATCTCAGCATCGAGAAGCTGGGACGTTGGCCGTGGCCCCGGGCGACGCATGGTGAGCTGATGCAGTTCGCCGCCCGCGCGCAGGCCTCGGTCGTCGCGTGGGACATCCTGTTCACGGAGCCGGACACGATCACGCCGGCGAATGACGCGGCGCTGGTCGCCGGCGCGGTGGCCGCGCGGGAGCGGGGCACGGCGGTGGTTTTCGGCGCGGTTTCCTTCGACGACATCACGCCGGAGACGCGGCCGGGAATCGAGGCGTTGCTGCCGCTGACCCAGCCGGTCGAGCGCGTGGAGGGCGATCCCGGACGGCTCTACTCCGGGAAGTATCTGCTGCCGCCGCTGGTAGAACTGCAGGAGGCGGCGCACTTCGGCTCGGTGGATACGCCGCCGGCCCCCGATGGCACGCGCCGGGTCGTGCCGCTGCTCGTGCGCGTGAGCGATCGCGTTTACTTCAGCTTTGCGCTGCAGGCGGTCCTGCAGCTCTGGAAGGCCAAGGCCGGGGACGTGCGGGTGCGGCTGGGCGACGCGATCTACATCCGCACAGCGGAGGGCGAGCGGCGTATCCCCATCGATGAGACGGGCGGCTACCTCGTCAACTACCGCTTCGGCCTCACCGGCGCGCGCGTGGCCGGATACTGGTGGCTGCTGGAGCAGTGGAAGAAGGCGGCGGCGGCGCCCGGTGCCGGCGGGGAGTTTCCCTCGGTGCAGGGCGAGGTCGCGCTGGTGGGGCAAATTGCCGAAGCGCTCTCCGACAACGGGCCGACGCCGTTCTCCGGCCACACGCCGCTGGTGCTGGTGCACGCGAACATCATCGACAACATCCTGCGCGGCGATTTTGCGCGGCGCGCGCCGACGCCCTGGGTGGCGCTGGCCGGGGTGCTGCTGAGCATCGGCGGACTCGCGGCCTTCTCGAAGCAGCGGCTGCCGGTGCAGGGCGCCTTCGCGCTGGGCGTGCCGGCGCTTTACCTCGCCGGAGCGGTCTATGCCTGGACGGCGCACAATCTCTGGCTGCCGCTGGTGTGGCCGCTGCTGGGTTTCGGCGCGGTGCAGGTGTTCATGATCAGCCGCCGGTTGATCGTGGAGCAGCGGGCCCGGGCGAAGATCACGGGGATGTTCGGGACCTACCTTTCGCCGGCGCTGGTGAAACGCATGATTGATTCCGGGCAGGAGCCGCGGCTGGGCGGACACGAGGAGAACATCACGGCGTATTTCAGCGACATCCAGGGGTTCTCGTCGTTCTCCGAAAAGCTGCCGCCGGACCGGCTCGTCGCGCTGATGAACGAATACCTCACGGCCTGCACCGACATCGTGCAGGAGGAGGGCGGCACACTGGACAAATACATCGGCGACGCCGTGGTCGCGATGTTTGGCGCGCCGATCGCGCTGCCGGATCACGCGTATCGCGCGTGCGTCGCGACGCAGCGCGTGCACCAGCAACTCGGCGAACTGCGGCGGAAATGGCAGGCGGAGGGCGACGCGTGGCCGGCGATTGTCGCGAAGATGCAGTCGCGCATCGGCCTCAACTCCGGCCCGTGCATCATCGGCAACATCGGCAGCCGCAGCCGCTTCAACTACACGATGATGGGCGACAACGTGAACCTGGCGGCCCGGATGGAATCCGGCGCGAAGCGCTGGGGCGTGTATTCGATGTGCACGGACGCGACGAAGCTGGCCTGCGAACAGCACGGGGGTGATCGCGTGGTTTTTCGGCCGCTCGGGCGGATCGTGGTGATGGGGCGTTCCCAGACCGTGCCCATCTTCGAGATCGCCGGGCTGAAGGAGACCCTCACCGACGAAGCGCGCGACGGCCTCGGACTCTTCGAGGGGGCGCTCGCGAAATACTATCAGCGCGACTGGCATGGCGCGTTGGCCGGCTTCCGGCGGAGCGCGGAACTGGAGGCCAACCAGCCGGGAAAGACGCCGGGCGTGAAGAGCAATCCCTCGCTCGTCTATCTCGACATCACGCAGGAATATCTCGCCGCGCCGCCGCCGGAGAACTGGGACGGCGTTTATGTGATGAAGGAAAAGTGAGCGCGTGGCGCCGCACGCGTCGCGGGCGCGGGCCGGGCGGAGTGGACCGCTGATGGGTTTCGCCAATCGGCGAAACTTGGGGGAGCCCTTCGACTAATCGCCTTCGGAATAAAATGGGGTCGGCCATGGCCGACGCGGCGACCCAAAGTGCCGCTCACTTCCCGGCGGCCCAGAGGATCCCGCGCGAGACGAGCGCGATGAAGACGGGGTCGTGCCAGGTGACGTTGCCGTGGCCGTAGGTCGTGCCGAAGACGCGCGTGCCGTGGTAGTCGTTGGTCCAGATCACCGGGTAGTCGTTGCCGTCCTTCTCGCTCTTCGAGGTGGCGAGCGCGCGGGCCTTCGGCCAGAGCTTGTCGATCACGTAGAGCTCGTCCATCGGCGTCGTCCAGTTGGCGGGAAACTCGCGCAGCGCCGGGTGATTCGCGACGAGCACCTTCACCGGATACTGGCTCTGGTGATCGTGCCGCTTGCTGGTGACGCCGAGGAACTCGCGCCAGTCATCCTCCGCGAGGACGCGGTAGGTGTGCATCGCGCAGTGGATGACGACGGCGGGCTTGCCGGCCTTGTGCGCCGCGGTGATTTTGCGCACGTAGGCGATGTCGTTCAGATCGGCGAAGCACTCGTTGTGGATCACGACGTCGTAGGGCTTGGCCCAGGCGGGATTGTCGTAGAGCGGGCTCTTGTGGTTCTTCGACTTGCCGCCCTCGTTCAGGACGGTCCACGTGAACGCGCCGAACTTCTTCGCGCCCTCGGTCAGGGCCTTGGCCTGGATGTCGTAGTCGTGGCAGCAGCCGCCGGTGACGAGCAGCGCGCGCACGGGCGCGGGCGAGGCGGCAAACGCGGCGGTCACGACGAGGCAAAGGAGGAAGGCGAGGCGGAGTTTCATGGGGATGGTCGGGGAAGCTATCCCTGCGCTCGCGCGCAGGGCTACAGGAAAAACGGCGGAGCGTCCGCCGCGACGGTGAACTACGCGAGCAGCTTGGTGAGGACGTTGCCGTGGACGTCGGTGAGGCGGAAATCGCGGCCCTGGAAGCGGAAGGTCAGCTTCGTGTGATCAATGCCGAGAAGGTGCATGATGGTGGCGTGGATGTCGTGCACGTGCGCCTTGTCCGCGACGGCGTTGAAGCCGAGTTCGTCGGTCTCGCCGAGCACGTGGCCCGCCTTCACGCCGCCGCCGGCAAACCACATCGTGAACGCGTCGATGTGGTGGTTGCGGCCGGTGGTGTCGCGGTTCTCGCCCATTGGGGTGCGGCCGAACTCGCCGCCCCAGACGACGAGCGTGTCCTTGAGCAGGCCTCGCGCCTTCAGGTCCTGCACGAGGGCGGACTGGCCCTGGTCGACCTCGCGGCAGACCTTCTCGAAGTCGGACTGGAGATTCTCGCCCGGGCCGCCATGGCTGTCCCAGTTGGTGTGATACAACTGCACGAAGCGCACGCCGCGCTCGACGAGGCGGCGGGCGAGGAGGCAGTTGCGGCCGAAGGAGGGTTTGCCGGGCTCGACTCCGTAGAGCTTCAGGTCCGCCTCGGACTCCTTGCTCAGGTCGATGAGTTCGGGCGCGCTCGACTGCATGCGCGCGGCCATCTCGTAGGCGGCGATGCGCGTGTTGATCTCGGCGTCGCCCGTCTCGACGGCGCGCTGCAGGTTGAGATCGCGGATGGCATCGATCGTCTGGCGCTGCTTCGTGGCGCTGACGCCGGCGGGGTTCGTGAGGTCGAGGATGGGCTCGCCGGTGCCGCGGAAGGGGACGCCCTGATACGTGGTCGGCAGGAAGCCGGTGCCCCAGTTGACCGCGCCGCCGCGCGGGCCGCGCGGGCCGGATTGGAGCACGACGAAGCCGGGCAGGTCCTGCGATTCGCTGCCGAGGCCGTAATTCACCCATGAGCCCATGCTTGGCCGGCCGAACTGGCCCGAGCCGGTGTTCATGAAGAGTTTCGCCGGCGCGTGATTGAAGAGCGTGGCCTGGCAGGACTTCACCATCGTGATGTCGTCGACGATCTTCGCGGTGTGCGGGAAAAGATCGGAGACCCACATGCCGCTCTTCCCGTGCTGCTGGAACTCGCGGCGCGAACCGAGCAGCTTCGTGCCGTGCGAGCTGTCCATGAACGCGAAACGCTTGCCCTCGACGAGCGAGGGCGGGACGGGCTGGCCGTTGAGTTCGATCAGCTTCGGCTTGTAATCGAAGAGCTCGAGCTGGCTCGGGCCGCCGGCCATGAAGAGGAAGATGACGTTCTTCGCGCGCGGCGCGTGATGGAGGATTTTGCCGGGCGGGAGACTCTGATTCGGGATGGCGCCGGCGGGGGAGCTGGCGCCGAAAAGTTTCTGCCGGTCGAGCATCGACGCGAGCGCGATCCCGCCGAGCCCCATCGTGCAGCGGCTGAAGAAATGCCGCCGCGTGAGCTGGCAGAGGTGGTCGTGGGGAGAGGGGGGCATGCGATGGATGAGTGTAGCCCGGCGCGTGAGCGACGGGACGTTGGTGAGGTCCCGCCTCTCACGAGGGGGGCTACAAGAAGGGTGTGCTATTCGCGCGTGATGGTTTCGTCGAGGTTGAGGAGAACGCGAGCGACCGTGGTCCAGGCTTCGGTTTTCTTCCCCGCGTCGTCGGCTGCCTCAGCAGCGGCGAGCTGTTCGTGGAACAGCGCCACGAGGCGGTCGCGTTCCTTCGGCGTAGGCGGTCGCGCGACGCAGAGCCGGAACGCGTAGTCCACCTGCGCGGCCACATCGGCGCCGCCTTCCGCCTGCACGCGTTTGGCCAGTGCGCCGGCGAACTCGAAGAACTGCTGGTCGTTCAGCAGCGTGAGGGCCTGCAGCGGCGTGTTGGAGCGGAGGCGGCGCGTGCAGGCGCTGAAGCCATCGGCCGCATCGAAGACCGCCAGCGCCGGGTGCGGCGTCGCGCGCCAGAAATGCGTGTAGAGTCCGCGGCGGTGACGGTCGGGGCCCTTGCTCGGCACCCAGGCGCGCTTGACCTGGCCGAGGTTCATCACGCCGTCGGGCTGCGGCGGAAACACGGGTGGGCCGCCGAGCTGCGGGGCGAGCAGGCCGCTGGCGGCGAGGGCGACGTCGCGCACGAGTTCCGCTTCAAGGCGCAGGCGCGACTGCCGCGCGAGGAGCTTGTTCAACGGGTCGGAGATCTCGAGATCGGGGCGCGCCTTCGAGGACTGGCGATAGGTCGCGGAGGTGACGATGAGGCGGTGAATCGCCTTGAGGCTCCATTGCCGCGCGACGAGCTCGGTCGCGAGCCAGTCGAGCAACTCCGGATGCGAGGGCGGGATGCCCTGCGTGCCGAAATCGTTTTCCGTCTCGACGAGGCCGCGGCCGAAATACTGCTGCCAGATCCGGTTCACCATGACGCGGGCGGTGAGGGGATTCGCGGGGTCGACGATCCAGCGGGCGAGGTCGAGCCGGTTGGGCAGCGCGGGATTGGCGGGGCGCAGGGGCGGCAGCACGGCGAGGGTGCCGGGCGCGACCTTGTCGGCCTTGCGGGTGAAGTCGCCGTTGATGAAGAGATGCGTTTCGCGCGGCGTCGGCAGCTCCTGCATCACGAGCGTGTGGTCCGGTTTGCGGGCCCGCTCGAGCGCGGTGAGCTTGGTGTCGCGCGACTTGAACTCCTCGTCGTCGGTGCGGAACGCGCGGTAGATCGCGCGCTTCTGCGTGAACGACTGCAGCTCCCATGAGAGCTGGATCGCGCCGCGGATGCTGGGCCGCAGCTTGGCGCGCGCCTCGTCGGTAAGGCCGGTGATCCAGGCGTTGATGGCGCCGACTTGGGACTTCAGGTAGGCCTCGAGATCCTCGCGCGCCTCCTCGAGGTCGCGCTGCACGTTGCCCTTGGACTCGACGCCGTCCATGAACTCCAGGGTGCCGCCTGGCGTGGTCTTGCCGTGGCCGTCCTCGACCGTGCTGTTGAAGAACGCGAACAGCGAATAGTATTCCTTCTGTTTGATCTGATCGAACTTGTGGTCGTGACACTGCGCGCAGCCGATCGTCAGGCCGAGAAACGCCGAGCCGATGGTGTTGACGCGATCCATGACCGCCTCGATCCGGAACTGCTCGGGGTCGATGCCGCCCTCCTGGTTGATCTGCGTGTTGCGATTGAAGCCGGTCGCGATCTTCTGGTCGAGGGTCGGGCTCGGCAGCAGGTCGCCGGCGAGTTGATCGATCACGAACTGATCGAAGGGCAGATCGCGGTTCAGCGCGGCGACGACCCAGTCGCGGTATTTCCAGATCTGGCGCGGGGCGTCGATGCTGTAGCCGTTGGAATCGGCGTAGCGGGCGACGTCGAGCCACGGGCGGGCCCAGCGCTCGCCGAAGTGCGGCGAAGCCAGGAGGCGATCGACGGCGCGCTCGTAGGCGTCGGGCTGGCGATCCTGGAGGAACGCATCGACGTCGGCGGGAGACGGCGGCAGCCCGACGAGGTCGAGGGCGGCGCGCCGGAGCAACGTGATGCGATCCGCCTCGGGTGCGGGGGCGATTTTTTCCTGCTCAAGGCGCGCGAGGACGAAGGCGTCGATCGGGTTGCGCGGCCAGCGGGAGTTCTTCACTGCGGGCGCGGGGTGGCGCACCGGTGCGACATAGGCCCAGTGCTGGAATCTCCCCGGCGTCTCATTCTCCGGCGACGGCGCGCCCTGTTTCACCCACTCGCGGAAGATGGCGATCTGCGCGGCGTCCAGCGGCGGTTTCTTGTAGGGCATTCGCGGCACGTCTTCGTGCGTGCCGTCGAGGACCTGGAGGAGGAGGCTGTCGCCGTTGGCGCGCCGCTTCACGAGCGAGCCGCTGTCGCCCCCGAGGCGGAGCAACTCGGCGGTGTCGACGCGCAGGCCGGCCTCCTCCTTGCCGTCGCCATGGCAGCGCACGCAGTGCTGGGTGAGCAGCGGCTTCACGTCGCGCAGGTAGTCGACGGGTGCGGCGGCGAAAAGCGGAGCGGCCAGCAGCGGGGCGCCGGCGAGGAATTTCCACGGGGTCATCAGGCCTTGGGGGAGTTGGGGAGAGTGGGGGACCGCGGTGCCGGCAGGTCAACGGCACCGATTGACGTTTCGGAATTTGGCGGGGTTGCGCAAGTCGGACGGTAATTCAGGAAAGGAAAGGAAAGGGCGGGCGGCGAGCGGCGTCGCGCTATAATCATAGACTTCGCGTCCGAGCGGCTCCGGAGAAGGCACGGAAGGCTCGTCGCGGCTGCCTCCGCCCACGCTCGCGGTCCGGCGCCGGCCGACGCAACGCGAGGTGGGTGCAACGGTTGGAAAGAACCGGGCCGCAGGGACGGCGCGACGCGAAAACTACATTCCCGGGAAGCCGCCCTTGCCCTTCATCGCTTCCATCTGACGCATCAGTTTTTTCCCGCCACCGCCCTTCATCATCTTCATCATCTGCTGCATCTGCTGGAAGCTCTTCAGGAGCTGGTTCACCTCGACGATTTTCACGCCGGCGCCGTCGGCGATGCGCTTGCGGCGGTTGCCGTTGAGGATGTCGGGCTTCTTTCGCTCCTGCTTGGTCATCGACTTGATGATCGCCTCGGTGCGCGCCATCTGTTGGTCCGCGCCGGCCGGGAGCTGCATGCCGCTCATGCCGGGCATCATGCCCATGATGCTCTGCATCGAGCCCATTTTCTTCACCTGCTGCATCTGCGCGAGGAAGTCCTCCAAATCGAACTCCGCCTTGCGCATCTTCTCGGCCATCTTCTCGGCCTCTTTCTGGTCGATGGTCTCCTGCGCGCGCTCGACGAGGGAAACGACGTCGCCCATCCCGAGGATGCGCGAGGCGAGCCGATCCGGGTGAAACGTCTCGAAGTCGCCGGTCTTTTCACCGACGCCGATGAATTTGATCGGGACGCCCGTGACGCTCTTGATCGAGAGCGCCGCGCCACCGCGGGTGTCGCCGTCGAGCTTCGTGAGAATCAGGCCCGTGAGTTGGAGGGCCTCGTGAAAGGTCTTGGCGACGTTCACCGCCTCCTGGCCGAGCGCGCCGTCCGCGACGAGGAGCACCTCGTCGGGCTGGATGCGGGCGCGCAGTTTCTTCACCTCCTCGATCAGGTCGGCGTCGATCTGCAGGCGGCCGGCGCTGTCGAAGATGATGGCGTCCGCGGTCGCCGCGAGGCCGGCTTTCAGACCGGCGGCGCCGATGGCGGGGACGTCCTTGGAAACGCGATCGCCGTGGAAGCCGAGTTCCTCCTGCTTCGCGAGGATCTCGAGCTGGTCGATGGCGGCGGGACGCTGGACGTCGCAGGCGACGACGAAGGGCCGGTAGCCGCGTTTCTTGAGCAGCTTGCCGAGCTTGGCGGTGGAGGTGGTCTTGCCGGAGCCGTGCAGGCCGACCATGAGGATCTTCAGCGGCCGGGCGGCGGTGAGATCGGTCGAGCCCTCGCCGAGGAGGCGCACGAGCTCGTCGTGGATGATTTTGACGACCTGCTGGCCGGGCGCGACGCCCTTGAGGACTTCCTGGCCGACGCATTGCGTCTGCACGCGCTCGACGAAATCGCGCGCGACCTTGAAATGGACGTCGGCGGAGAGGAGGGCGGTGCGCACCTCCTGGAGGGCCTCCGCCATGTTTTCTTCGGAAAGCTTGCCGACGCCGCGCAGGTTGCGCAGGGCGTTGCCGAGTTTTTCGGTGAGGGATTCGAACATGGGAGCCCCACCGTTGAAGCAGTTCTTGCCGGGAAGCAACCCCCGGCATGCGGTGAACGCGGCGCGGCCCGCGGCTCGAGGTCAAGCCGCGCCAGCTCGGACCGGCCCCGCCTCAGAACCCGGCCAGCGTGCGCTCGGCGCTCGAACCGGTGGCCGGCTGCAACTGCCGCAGCTTCGCGAGGACGACCTCGGCCTGGCAGGGCTTGACGAGATAGTGCCGCACGCCGAGCTGGGCGGCCTTCACGACGGTGGCGCGGTCGTTGGACGCGGTGCAGAGGACGACCTCGAGCGAGCGGAGCAGGGGCGATTGGCGGATGCGGCGCATCAGTTCGAAGCCATCGAGTTTCGGCAGCCCGAGGTCGAGGAACACGACGTCGAAACTGCGGCCGGGATCGTCGAGGAATTCCCAGGCGGCCGCGCCGTTCTCGGCCACGGTCGTCTGGTGCTCGGGCTGACCGGCGAGGATTTTGGTCAGGGCCGTGCGCGACACGGGTTCGTCTTCGACGACAAGGATCTTCATGGTGTGGACGAGGAGAGTCACCGATCTATCGGCGCATTCCAGCGGGACTGAAGAAACAGCTTGGCGAGCCGTGCGCTCCCGCCGGGAGCCGTGGCCGGCGGCGGCACGGGCGAAATTCGTCCTCGTCAAACGCCGGGGCTTCCCGGATAACCGCGGCTCCTCATGAACCCAGTGCTCAAGCTCTTGATCGACGGCGGCAGCCTCACGACCGGCCAGATGGCCACGGTCGCAGGCCTGACCGAAGCGGAGGTTAATCAGCACCTGGAGCAGTTGAAGAAGGACCAAATCTTCCTCGGCTGGCGTCCGGTGCTCGATCTGTCCCGCGAGGCCGCCGCCGCCGCCGCCGTGCGCGCGGTGATTGAGGTGAAGGTCACGCCCGAGCGCGGGGGCGGGTTCAATCGCTTTGCCGAGCGGATCGCGCGGTTCGACGAGGTCGAGTCGTGCTACCTGATGTCCGGCAGCTACGACCTCCTCGTCTTCGTGAAAGGCGCGTCGCTGCAGAAGGTCGCGGCCTTCGTGTCGGAGAAGCTGTCGTCGATCGAGGGCGTGCTCTCGACCTCCACCCATTTCATGCTGCGTTGCTACAAGGAGCAGGGCTTCCTGCTCGATGGCGGCGAGGCGCAAACCACGCGGCTGAACGTCGCGCCGTAACGCCGGAGCCCACGCAGCCATGAGCACCGATCCTCAACGATGGGTGGCGGGACACGTGTCCACGCTGCCGAAGAGCGGCATCCGCGATTTTTTCGAACTGGTCGCGAAGATGAAGGGACAGGACGTCATCTCCCTCGGCGTCGGCGAACCCGATTTCGTCACGCCCTGGCACATTCGCGAAGCCGCCATCTACGCGCTGGAGCGCGGCAAGACCTACTACACGTCGAATCTCGGCCTGATCGAGCTGCGGCGCGAGATCTCGACCTACGTCGAGACGCATTTCGGCGTGAGCTACCGGCCGGATGACCAGGTGATCGTGACGGTCGGCGTGAGCGAGGCGCTCGACCTCTGCTTCCGCGCCTTCTGCAATCCGGGGGACAAGGTGATGTTCCACCAGCCGTGCTACGTGAGTTATCACCCGAGCATCACGCTCGTGCACGGCGAGGGGATCGCGGTCCCGACCTACGCGAAGGACAACTTCGCGCTGACCGCCGAGGCGCTCCGCGCCGCGTGGCAGCCCGGCGCGAAGATCCTCATGCTCAACCTGCCGTGCAACCCGACCGGGGGCACGTGCAGCCGCGAGCAACTGGAGAAAATCGCGGAGTTCTGCCGCGAGAAGGATCTGCTGGTGCTGAGCGACGAAATCTACTCGGAGCTGACCTTCGAGGGCATGCACACGAGCATCGCGAGCCTGCCCGGGATGTTCGAGCGGACGATCTTCCTGCACGGTTTCTCGAAGGCGTTTGCCATGACCGGCTGGCGCATCGGCTACGCCTGCGGGCCGGCGGTGCTGATCGATGCGATGATGAAGGTGCACCAGTATGCGATGATGTGCGCGTCGATCATCGCGCAGGAAGGCGCGCTCGAGGCGCTCAAGAACGGCTGGGATCAGGTGGTGAAGATGCGCGAGCAGTATCACCGCCGCCGCGACCTGATCGTGCGCCGCTTCAACGAAATCGGCCTGAAATGCCATCTCCCGCGCGGGAGTTTCTACGCGTTTCCGGATGTCCGGCCTTCGGGCCTGACCGAGAAGGAATTCGCCGTCGGCCTGCTCCAAAAGGAAAAGGTCGCCGTCGTGCCCGGCACGGCGTTCGGCGCCAACGGCACGGGCCACGTCCGCGCCTGTTTCGCCACCGCCTACGATCAAATCATCGAGGCCTGCGACCGCGTGGAGCGGTTCGTGCAAGGCAACAAACGCTAAACCGCTAATTGGCGCCAAGCGTCGCTGATTCGGATCGGACATTAGCGTCGATCAGCGTCCATTAGCGGTTTCAACTGAATCCATGTCCCGCATCGTCGCCATCGTCGGTCGTCCGAACGTCGGGAAGAGCCGTCTCTTCAACCGTCTCGCGCGGAAGCGCATCTCGATCGTGCACGATCAGCCGGGCATCACGCGTGACGTGATCTCGGCGGAGATCGCCGAGGGCGGCTACACGCTGCTCGACACCGGCGGCCTCGGTTACAAGGGCGTGGATACGCCGGCGGCCCTGACGAAGGCCTCGGAGCAGCAGGTGGACTTTGCGATCACGGCGGCGTCGCTGATCCTCTTCGTGGTCGACGGCCTCAGCGGGCTGAGCGGGCTCGACGAGAAGATCGCCACGATGCTGCGCAAGAGCCGCAAGAAAGTGCGGCTCGTGATCAACAAGGCGGATTTCGACGATTCCAAGGTCGCGCTGGACGAGGCGTATCGCCTCGGGCTGGGCGAGCCGCTGCGCGTCTCGGCCGAGCACGGCAACGGCGAGGAGGACCTGCGCGCGGCCATCGCCGAGGCGCTCGGACCCGCGCCGGAGGCGGCGGCGGACGCACCCCGGACGGCGGATTCGCCGCTTTGCATCTGCTTCATCGGGCGGCCGAATGTCGGCAAGTCCTCGCTGAGCAACCGGCTGTTGAAGAGCGATCGCCTGATTGTGAGCGACGTGCCCGGCACGACGCGCGATGCGATCGAGCTGCCGTTCGACTTCAAAGGGCGCGACGGGAAGATCTATCCGTTCAAGCTGATCGACACCGCCGGCATCAAAGCCGCGACCAAGCTGGCGTCGCCCGTGGAGTATTTTTCGCGGCTGCGCTCACTCGATGCGATCAAGAACACGGACGTGGTTTTCCTCGTGCTCGACGCCCTGGAGGGCGTGACGCAGCAGGACAAGGCGATCGCGGGCGAGGCGATCAAGGAGGGGAAGCCCATCATCATCGTCATCAACAAATGGGATCTCGTGCAGGCCGCGTTCAAGAAGGCGGGCGGCTTCCATCCCTACAAGAGCGAGCGCGACTACCGCGAGAAATACGAGAAGGCGCTCTTCGAGCGGCTGTTCTTCACGCCCGGTTCGCCAGTGATCTTCGTCTCGGCGATGAGCGGTTTCGAAATCGACCGCATGCTGAATTCAGCGGTGAAGCTGAACCGCACGCTCGATAAGAAGCTGCCGACGGCGAAGCTGAACCAGATCCTGGGCTTCCTCGCCGAACGCAATCCGCCGCCGGCGATCGGCGGCAAACGCTTCCGGGTTTACTACGCGACGCAGACCGGCACGCGGCCGTTCCGGATCAAGCTGTTTTGCAACCGCGAGGAGAAGCTCACCGAGCAATATCGCCGCTACCTCGAGGCGGGTGTGGTCGAGGAGTTCGATCTCAAGGGCTGCCCGATCTATTTCGATCTCGTCGGCAAGGTGAAGGACGAGACCCGCGGCAGCCGCGGCGGCGGCAGCGCCTCCGCCGAGCACCGCGCGAAGTGGCAGGTCGAGGAACAGCAGCGCGGCGTCGCGGAGGATTGAGGAGGCGGGCGGTGGTCCCCGTCAGCCACCGGCGGCGCTACTTCTTCCGCATCCGCTGCCGATACTCGTCGCCGCTCATGAGCGCCGCGCGCACGTCGCGCTCGGTGTAGCCGCGTTCGCGCATCGCTTTTTCGTAGGTCGCGTAGCCGCCCGCATCCGGGTCGCGGCCGAGCACCTCGCGGTAGGCACGGGTAATGGCATTGCGGATATAGCTGTCGCGCCCCTCCCCACTGCGGCGCAGGTCGTCGCGGATCTGCCCTTGAGTCCAGCCGTCGCGCCACTTGGCGCGATAGTGGGCGAGTCCATTGGGATCGGGTTCGCGTCCGAGGATGTCGTGATAGGCCTTGGCGATAGCGTCGTCGGCCTTGATTGCCCGGGCCTCGCCGCTGCGCTGCAATTGCTCGACGATCCGGCGCTCGGTCCAGCCTTCGTGCATCAGCCGGTCGCGGTAGGTGCGCAGGCCCTCGGGGTCGGCGGGCCGATCCAGCACATTGCGAAAGGCGCGCTGGACGATCATCTCCGCCTCGCGCCGATCGAGGCGCGGCCGGACTTCGTGCACCACCACGGGAGGGCGCGGCGCCGGGCCGGGCACGACGACGACCGTCGGCGGCGGGCCCGGAGGCGGACGATTCGGCGCGGTGGGAGCGACGACGACACGTTGCGGGCCGGTGACCGACACCGAGGCGATCGAGCGATCCCAGGTGGCGCCGCCGTCGCGGCCGCGCGGCTCCGCGTAGAGATCGGGAATGCTCCGGGTAATCTCGAAACGATCGCCGCTGAAGCCCGCCGCACTGAACACCGTGGCCTTGGCCGCGCCCTCGATCCGCACCGAGGAGATCGCGAGGGTCCACGGCCTGTTGCCGGCGCGCTGCATGCGCTCGAGGTTCTCCACCGAGGCGCCGGCCTCGACCGTCAGGGCCTCGCCCTTGAAATTGGGTTCGGTGAAGAACGTGACACGATCCGGACTCAGGGGCTGCCCGGGCGATTGGGCGACGATGGAGCCGGCGAAGGCCAGCAGAGCGAGCCCGGCGGCGGCGAAGCGGACGAAACGGGCGAGGGTGAAGTGCATGGCGGGAGGGAGAAGTCGAAGGCGGAGCCGGCGCAGGCTGGACGGGTCAGGACGGTGCGGCTGGCATCCGGCGGCTTGGGACGGCGTGCGCCGCAGGGCTATTCAATCGACGGCGACGCGCGGATCACTGCGCATAGAACGGGTTGTGCTGTTTTTCCTGCGCGAGCGTCGTGAGCGGCCCGTGGCCGCAGGCGAGGACGGTGTCGCGCGGGAGCGTGAAGATTTTCTCGCGGTTGTTGCGGTATTGATCGGCGAAACGCGTGGCGCTGCCACCCATGGAACTGGCAAAGATCGAGTCGCCGACCACCGCGAGCGGCCAGCTCAGCCCGGTGACGAAGAACGTCGTCATGCCCGGCGAGTGGCCGAAGGTGAAGAGGGTCTTGACCGCGAGCGAGCCGACGTGGAAGTGGGCGTTTTCCTTGAAGGTCTTGGCGCCGGCGTAGGGGGCGGGCTCCAGTTCGCTCGCCCAGACCTCGGCCTTGGTCTCGCCGGCGAGGCGGGCGAGATCGGCGACGTGGTCCTCGTGCGTGTGGGTGAGGAACACATAGCGCAGCGTCAGGCCCTCGGCATGGATCAGATCGAGCATCCCTTCGCAGGTCGCGCCGGTGTCGAAGGCGGCGGCGATGCGCGCGCGCGGATCCCAGATGAGGTAGCTGTTCACTGTCATGTCCTCGTGCGGCGTGTTGAACACGGCGAAGCCCTTGGGAAAGTCGGGGAGCTGTGGATACCAGCGCTTGTGCGCCAGCGCCTCGAGGGCGTTCGGCGAAAGCTTGAGGTGGCGGGCGACGCGGCGGATCACGTCGTCGTTGGGCTGGCCCGCCTTGACGGCGGCAAGTTCCGCGAGGGGGACCGCGGCGCGCCGGGCGAGATCGTCGTCAGAGATGCCCAGGCCGCGCTGAGCCTTGTTGATGACGTCGTTGAAATTATCTTCGAGGGGGATGCGGGCCATGGGGGCGAATAAACGCGACCGCCGCGGAGCGGCAAGCTGGATGCCGGGGAGAATGGGCTCGTTTTCCGCCGCTCGGTTCCTAGCGTGCGGGGCCGTCATGCTCGTCTCCGGCCTCCTCAACCCGCAGTTGCTGTCGCTGCTGGCGCGCGTGCGGCACACGAATGCACTGGTGATCGCGGATCGCGGCTTTCCCTACTGGCCGGAGCTGGAGACGGTGGACATTTCGCTGGTGGACGGCGTGCCGACGGTGCTGCAGGTGCTGGCGGCGGTGCGGAGGAATTTCGTCGTGGCCGAGGCCTGCATGGCGGCGGAGTTCCTGACCGCGAATTCGCCGGCGACGCGCCGCGCCTTTGCGGCCGGACTGCGCGGGGCGAAGGTGACGCACGAGCCGCACGTGGATTTCAAACGGCGCGTGCCGGCCGCCATCGGGCTGATCCGGACCGGCGACACGGTGCAATACGCGAACATGATCCTGATCTCGGGCTAAGTCGGAGGATACGATTTCCCGTTGCCAGCGGCGCCCGCAACTGCCTTTGCTCTCCGACTCCATGAGCACTTCCTCGGACTATCTCGCGTCGTTGTATTCACTGGCCGGCAAGGTCGCGGTCGTCATCGGCGGCACCGGTGAACTCTGCGGCGCCATGGCCGAGGGCCTGGCCGGCGCGGGGGCCGAGGTCGTGCTGGTCGGTCGCAATGAAGAGAAGGCGAAGCCCCGGCTCGCGCGGATCGCGGCGGCGGGCGGCAAGGGCTATTTCGTCTCGGCCGAGGCCAGCGAGAAGGCTCCGCTCGAGCAGTTGCTCGCGACGGTGCTGCAGCGCTCGGGGCGCGTCGACATCGTGGTCAACGGCGCCGGCGTCAATTCGGCGACGCCCTTCCTCGAGATAGCCGAGGACGAGTTTGAGCGCATCGTTAAGATCAACCTGAAGGGCGTGTTCCTGGGCTGCCAGATCTTCGGTAAATACCTGGTCGAGCGCGGGGAGGGCGGCGCGATTATCAACCTCGGTTCGATGTCCGGCATCGTGCCGCTCTCGCGTGTTTTCACCTATTCGGCGACCAAGGCGGCGGTGCATAATCTCTCGAAGAATCTTGCGCGCGAATGGGCGCCGAAGCGCGTGCGGGTCAATACACTTGTCCCCGGTTTCTTCCCGGCCGAACAGAACAAGAAGATCCTGTCGCCGGAGCGGGTCGGTTCAATCATGGGTCACACCCCGATGAAGCGTTTTGGCGAGGCCCGCGAACTGGTCGGCGCCACGCTGCTGCTGGCGAGCGATGCGGCCGGCGGCTTTATTACCGGCGCGGAGATCGTGGTCGACGGCGGCTATCACGCGATGACCATTTAAAGGGCGGAAACTACGCCCGTGGCCGAATGATAAGTCGGCTTGCTATAGCATGGGTTGAGCGGCAACGTGACCCTCCCATGGTTACTGATAAAATCAAAGAATTGGAGGCAGCGCGCAACAAGCTCGCCAACCTCGAACAATCGATCGCAGACGAGCTCAATAAAGAGCTGTCCAGTCTGCCGGCAAAATACGGCTTCGCGTCCGCGGCGGAGTTTATCAAGGCGGTTCAGGCTGCGACGGGCGGCAAACGGCGCGGGGCCAAGCCCCTCAAGGCGAAAACCGGCGGCCGCGGCGGCCCGGGCAAGAAGCGTCGTTCGCGCGCCGTCATCACCGACGAGACGCGGGCGCAGGTCAAAAAGCTGGTCGGAGAAGGCAAGACGGGCGG
>CAZENI010000027.1:23860-33183 GCA_964513055.1 uncultured Opitutus sp. | reverse complement strand
GCGTCCGGCCGGTAGGCGCCGGTGCGCTGCGTGCCCTGGCGCGTGTTGTAGAGTTCGATCACGCGGGTGAGTTCGAAGAGGCTGATCGCGAGATCGCGGTCGGTGTCGGCGGAGTGAAGCAGCGGCAAGACGATCAGTGGATCCGGTTGGGCGAGAAACTGCCGCGGGGCGCCGCCCGTCTGCCACGTGACGAGCGCCGCCAGCGCCTGCTGGCCGCGCGCGGCCGGCGGCACGCGGAGGGTGTAGGAAAACGTGATCGGATTGGCGGGCGCGGTCGCCCACTCCCAGACCAGCAGCGCGGTGTTCCCCACCGCCGGCCGGCTCGCGCCCTCGTCGCCGGTGCTCGCGGCGAGGCTCCAGCCCGCCGGCAGCAACACCTCCCAACCGAGTCCGGCCGGCGCCCCGGGGTGAGCCACGGTGTTGGTGACCGAGACCGTTTCACCGGGCAAGTAACCAATCCCGGCCAACGCGTGCCGCGCCGTCACCCCGGCCGGCAGCACACCAAGCCGGGCCGCGGCACTGGTGACACTCCCCGCGGGATTCGTGACCACGACGGCGTAAAGGCCCGCGGCCTCCGCCTGCACGTCGACGAACCGCAGCGTCGCCCCGGTCGCGCCGACGATCACCACGCCGTCCTTGAGCCACTGATACGTCGGCGCCGGCACGCCCGAAACCGTCACCGCCAGCGTGACCGTCCCGCCCACGGTGGCATTCCGATTGGCCGGCGGCAGCACGATCGCGGGCGCCGCCACCGGCGCGGTCCGGTGCATCGTCCCGGTGTTGTCGAGCGCATAGAACAACCGGCCGTCATCCGCGACCGCCAGGGCGGAGATGCCATCCGTCGGCCGCAGGCCGGCGAGCTGGAAGGCCGGGTCGATCGCGCCATTCGCCGCCAGACGGATGATGGCGGGATCGGAGACGTTGGTGCCGGCCGGATCAAAGTTAGTCGCGGCCCAGCGCCACACCAGGATCCTCTCGTCGTCATGAACTTCGAGCGAGTTGAGCCCGCCTCGGAACAAATTGCGCAGCGGGGCGAACCCAGGGTCGCGCGTGCCATCCGCGAGCAGGCGCACCAGCGCGCCGCTGACTTCACCGTCGGCATAGTGAAGCTGCGTCACCGCGAGGACCTTGCCCGCGGGAGTCGTTCGCAGTGGCGAAAACGCCTGGATCTCATCGGCGGGCACGAACGAGTCATCGAGCGTGCCATCGGCGTTGAGTCGGACGGCACTCGCCCGCGCAACCCCGTGATAGGTGCCGAAGGAGCCGGTTGCCACGACTTTTCCGTCCGCCTGGGCCGCGAGCCGTTGCAGCGAGCCGCCGGCATTCGTGCCGACACCCCCGGCGAAGGCCACGTCGACCGCTCCGTCGGACTGCAGCCGCACGACCCGGCTGTGATGCTGCCCGCCGGCTCCGATGTAGGTGGTGCTACAATACACCTTCCCCCCCGGCGCCAGCGCCAGCGCCGAAATCCCCGAGGGCGCGGTCCCCGGGTTGAAGCCCGGATCGCGCGCGCCGTTGGCGGTGAAGCGCGCCAGCGCGAATCGCGGCACTCCATCCACCACTTGAAAGAGACCCCGCGCCACAATCCGGCCGTCCGCCTGGCGGCCGATTTCTTGGATCCACGTGTGCTCGGTCGCACCGCTGACGAACGCCGGATCGACGGTGCCGTTGGCGTCGATCCGCGCGAGCGAACCCGCGGGGCTGCCGTTGACCGACCGGAAAAGTCCCGCGATCAGCAGGCGACCGCCGGTGTCGGGGACCACCGCGAAGACCACCCCGCGCCGATTGACCACGGTGGTCACGGGGGCCGCCAGCGTGCCGTCGGCCTCCAGCCGCGCCAGCGTATCCCGCGCGATCCCGCCGAGCCGGACAAATTCCCCGCCCACCAGCACGGAACCGTCCGCGAGCATCGCCAGCGCCGCGACGGAGCCGGGCGCGGCGCCGCTCGCAAACTCGCGCCCCGGAGCAGCCAGCAGCGTGTCGAGGGTCCCGTCCTCATGGAGCCTCGCCAGCCCCGCGGATGGATTCGACCCCGCCCGACCACCGACGAAAATCTTCCCGCTGCCGGCCACGGTCACGGCAGCGACCGAAGCGCCCGGATAAAGATTTCCCGCCGCTGCGAACGCCGGGTCGAGCGAACCGTCGGCATTGAGCCGCGCATATCCCGGCCGGGCCATGCCATTAAACGAAGTGAACGCTCCGCCGATCAGCCAGCGCCCATCGCTCAGCGGGAGAATCGTGGTAATCCCACCGGCGGCGCCGCTGCCGGGGGCAAACGCGGGATCGAGCGAGCCGTCAGCATTGAGCCGCGCAATCCGGCCGCGATCGACGCCCCCGACCGCGGTGAACGAACCCGCGATGACGACTTTTCCGTCGGGCATCGGCGCGAGCGAGAAGACCGCGGCCGCCCGCCCGGCATTGAAGGTCGCATCCCGGGTGCCGTCGGAGTTGAGCCGCATCACGCCCATTTGCGTGCCGAGGAGAATCCGCCCATCGCTCTGCAGCGCGACGTCGTTGACCCCGAAAACGGCCGCCGACACCGCGTTGAAGTTGAACGTCGGGTCGTGGCTGCCGTCGGCGTTGAGCCGGGTGACGAAGGATCCTTCCTGTCCGGCGACGCGGGCAAAACTCCCGACTGCGATGATCTTTCCGTCCGGCTGCAGCGCGATCGCATTCACCGTGCCCTCGAAAAGCGGCGCCACGAAGCCCGCATCGATCGTGCGATCCGCGTGCAGGCGCGCGACGCCGCTGGTGGGGATGCCGTTCATGCGCACGAAATTTCCCGCGACCAGAATCCGGCCGTCGGGCGCCACGAGGATTTTTTGCAGCCACGCCCCGCCCGCTTCCACGCTCACGTTGAACGCAGGATCGGCCCCGACGATGCCAGCATAGCCCGTCGGCGCCACCGAAAGCCGTGCAGCCTCCGAGGTCGTGGACGCGGTTCCACGCGAGACGATCACATCATAGAAACCGGCATCCAGCCGCGTCGCGGCCGCCAGCGAGTAGCTCGCGTGGGTCGCGCTCGTGATCGGCAGACCGTCGCGCCGCCACTGATACGACAGCGGGCCGGAGGCCGAGGCTGTGACCGCAAACGTCGCCGGCTGACCGCTGACGACGGCGAGCGCCGTCGGTTGCGTCGCGATCACCGGGGCCGGATTGCCGGCGAGGCCGCTCAACCCGACCCCATGCAAGAAACCCGGACTGATGGCGACCACGGGTATCAGCGTCAGCGCGCCAGTGATCAACGGCCCGGAGCCCCAGGCGGCGACGGACCCGTCCCGGTGCCAGACAAAGCTCGCATCGGGGGCCGAGGCGATGACCGCGGTCTCCACGGAGGTGGTGCCGCCGATCTCGAAAACCGAACTCCCGTAGCTGCCACCCCACCCCCACAGCGAGCCGTCGGCCTTCAGGGCGAGATTATGTCCGCTTCCGGCCGCGATTGCCACGGTGTCGGAAAGTCCCGCGACGAGGGAGGGGCGTCCAATGCCCCACTGCACGACGGTGCCATTCGATTTCAACGCGAGCCGGCTCGAAGCTCCCACGGCGATCGCGACGACGTCCGTCAAATCACTGTGCACATCGAGCGCCGTCCGAAGGGAGGAGCCCTCCCACGCCACGACCGTGCCATCGCTCTGCAACGCCATCGCGTAGCTGGCGCAAGTGGCGATCGCCACCACGTCCGCCAGGCCCGGCGGCGAATAGTCGAACAACCCCCACGTGACCACGGTCCCGTCGGCCTTCAACGCCAGGCTGTGGCCCGCGCCGGCGGCGATGCTCACGACTTCGACCGCGCCCGCCGGCACCGTGCACTGGCCGTTTTCGTTGGCGCCCCAGGCCACCACGGTGCCATCGCCCTTCAACGCCAGGCTGTGGCCGCCGCCGGCCGAGACCGCGATGACATTGGTGAGCCCGGCCGGGATCGTGGTCTGCCCGGCGTAATTTTCTCCCCACGCGCGCACCTGGGCCGGTGTCCTGACGCCGACAAAAATCGCCGGACTCAGGGCCGGCCCCACCGCGTTGGTCGCGACGACTTGATAAAGCCCTCCCGCGAGCCACGTGGCCTGGTTGATCGCATAGGTGGCGATCGTCGCGCCGGCAATCGGTCGTCCGTGATGCCGCCACTGATACGTTACGGGGCCCGGCAGAGCAACGGCCGCGGAGAGCAGCAGGTTCTCCCCGGCGGCCAGCGATTGCCGCCCGGTGACGTTGGTCGTGACCGCGAGGGCGGGGTTAACGGTCAGCGTCGCGGGCGGGCTCGTGACCACGCCAAGTTGATTCGACACGATCACCTCATAACTGCCCGCGATCGCCGCCGAGGCCTGCCTGAAACTGAGCGTGGCCTGCGTGGCGCCGGCGATGGCGCTGCCGTTCCGGCGCCACTGGTAGGCCAGCATGCCCGTGCCCGCGCCCGCCGACACGCCCAGCGTCACCTGCTGGCGCGCGAACGCGGTCACGCTGGCCGGCGGCGCGGAGATCACCGGCGCCGTGTCGCCCGAGGCGTCGCGCAGCACGAGCGAATGGGCGAAACCGGCACCCAGCGCCATGCTCCGCTGCAGTCCCGGTGGCGGATAAATCTGGCCGTAGAGATCATCACCCCAGCCGATGATCGTCCCGTCGCTTTTCAGCGCCACGCTGTGGTTGTCGCCCGCGGCGATCGCCACGACGCCGGTCAGGCCGGCTGGCACGTTGATCGCGCCGTAACCATTGTAGCCCCACGCGACGACGGTGCCGTCGCTCTTCAACGCCAGGCTGTGCGTCACCCCGACCGCAATCGCCACCACGCCCGTCAGGTTGGCGGGAACCGTGCTCTGGTCGGAATCGTTTTTCCCCCAGGCGGCCACGCTGCCGTCCGCGCGCAGCGCCACGCTGAAATCGATGCCGGCCCCGATCGCGACGACGTTGGCCAGGCCGGCGGGCAGGCTCGTCGCCCCGAAGTTGTTGCGGCCCCACGCCGCCACGGTGCCATCGCCCTTCAACGCCAGGTTGTGCTCCCGTCCCGCCGCAATCGCCACCACCCCGGCGAGATTCGACGGCACGGTCGCCTGGCCATAAAAGCTGTTGCCCCACGCGACGACTTTTCCGTCGGATTTCAGGGCAAGCACGTGACTCACGGAACCGGCACCCGCGGCGACGGCCACCACGCTGCCGAGGTTCGGGGGCGGGCTCGCATGGGACGACGAGTCCCCCCAGCCCACCAGCGTGCCGTCGTTCAAGACCGCCAGACTGTAGGCCGCTCGCGTCGACACACTGACGGCGCGGTCGAGCCCGGCCGGCACATTGATGTCTCCGTTGTCATTGCGACCCCAAGCGACCACCTGCGTGGCCGACGGCATCACGGACACAAAAACCGTCGCGCTCACGACGGGCCCCGCGCCCTCGTCGTAGATGGCTTGGTAGTAGCCCGACTGGGCGAAGGTCGCCGCGGTCAGCGCGAAGGTGCGCGCGGTCGCACCCGCGATCGCGCTGCCGTTGCGCCGCCACTGGACCGTCGCGGCCGTGGGGATGGACGCCGCCAGGGTGAACGTGAGCCCCTGTCCGGGCGCGACGAAGTAGCGCCCGCCCGCAGTGGCGCTGACCACCGGAGCTGCATTCAATGTCAGCGTGGCCGCGCCGATGTTGGCCGTGCCGGCGCCGCTGGTGACGATGGCGTGATATTGCCCGGCGCTGCCGGGCAGGAAGGTCGAGGGCGAATACGAGGACGACGTCGCCCCGGGAATCGCGACGTCATCCTTGAACCACTGATAGCTCATCGCCGCCGTGCCGGCGGTCGCGGTCACGGAGAAGACGGCGTTCCCGCCGAGATTCACGTGCTGGTTCGCAGGCGACGTCACGATCGTCGGCGGCAGGTCGCCGGCGCGATTGCGCAACGCGATCGCGTGGGAGGCTCCCGCTGCGATCGCCACCACCGCGGTAAGATCGGACGGCACCGCCACGGCTTCGGGCGAAACACTGCCCAACGCCACGACGCTGCCCGACGCCCTCAACGCCAGATTGACCCCTTCCCGCGACGACAACGCGATCACGTTGCTGAGACCGGCCGGAATACCCGTGCCCGACCAATCGCCGGCGCCCCATCCCACCACCGTTCCGGAGGCCGTGAGCGCCAGGCTGCTGGCGTAGCCACCGGTCACCGCCATCACGCCGTTCAGCGCCACGGGAATCGTCACCTCGCCCCCGTTGTTATGACTCCAGCCCACCACAGTGCCATCCGCCTTCACCGCCAGGCTGTGGTAGGCGCCCGCGCCGATCGCGGAGACGTCGGACAAGCCCGCCGGAACATTGATCTGCCAATAGGAGTTGTTGCCCCAGGCCACCACCTTGCCGTCGGCTTTCAACGCCAGCGTGTGATGGCGGCCCGCGGCCAGCGCCACGACGCGGCCCAATCCCAGCGGAACCGCGGTCTGGTAGGAAGTGTTGTCGCCCCACGCGACGACCGTTCCGTCGGACTTCAACGCCACGCTGTGCAAACTTCCCGCCGCCACGGCCACGACTTCCGACAGCCCGGCCGGAACCGTGGCCTGGCCGCGGGTGTTCTGCCCCCAGGCCACCACGCTGCCGTCCGACTTGAGCGCGAGACTATGATGATCGCCCGCCGCCACCGCCGTGACGCCGGACAATCCGGCGGGCACGGAAATCTGGCCAGCGGCGTTGGCGCCCCAGCCGACGACATGAGTGGACGGATACACCACCTGCAGGAAAGCCGGCGCGCTGCCGATCGCGGCCGCGCTGTTGGTCACGACGACCTGATACCAACCGCTGTCCGGCACGCCCGCGCTCGCAATTACATGCGTGGCCGTCGTGGCGCCGGCGATCGGACGCCCGTTGCGCTTCCACTGATACGTGGCAGCCGAGTCGCTCGCCACGGTCACCGCCAAGGTCACACTCTGCCCCATCGGCACGATCTGTCGGAGTGGGTGGTTCGGGATCACGAGCGGTTTCGGATCCGTGCGTGTGGCGTAGATGCCGCCGAACAACTGTCCGTCGTCGCGCAGCAGCAGCGTCGCGGCGGTGACGCTGCGGGCGTCGAAGCCTCCCGCTACGAGCGTGAGATCGGGCGTGCCGTCGGCATGGATACGCGCCAGCCCGCTGCCGGTCGGATCCACGCCGGCGCTGAAGCCACCCTGCACGACGATCCGGCCGTCCTCCTGCACCACGAGTTTTCCGACGCTGCCGAGACCGAGCGGCGGCGTGAACGCCGGATCGAGCGAGCCGTCGGGTCGCAGCCGCGCGAGCCCGGAATGAGCCACTCCGCCCAGGGCGGCAAAATTCCCTCCGAGCACGAGGTGCCCGTTCGCCAGCACCGCGATCGCGGCAATCTGCGAGCCGTTCGTCGAGTCGCCGGCATTGAAACTGCCATCGAGGCTGCCGTCCGCGTTCAGCCGCGCGATCCGCGGACGGATCGTTTGGTTGTAGCGGAAGAACGATCCCGCGATCAGCAGCTTGCCATCGGGTTGGACCGCCACGGCGAGCACCGGGTCATCCGGACCGGTCCCCGGATCGAAACTCAGGTCGAGGCTGCCGTCGGCCTGCAGCACCGCGAGGCGGTTCCGGGCGACACCGTTCACATGGTCAAAATTCCCGGCGACCAGGATCCGACCGCCGGGCAGCACCGCGAGCGCCTTGGCACCGTCGGCAAACACGCTCAGGCCGCCCACGGGGGCGAATGCCGGGTCGAGTTTCCCGTCCGCCTGGAGCCGCGCGATGCTGCCCCGCGCGACACTGTTGTAGGTCGAGAAGCTCCCGGCGATGACGAGTTTTCCATCCGGTTGCACTGCGATCGCGTTGATGCGTTCGCCACCGCCGGCCGCACCAAAGCCGCCCTCGTTGAAAAAAAAGTCGGCGTGGCCGGAGCGATCCAGCCGGGCCAGCTTGGGCGCAGCCACTCCGCGGAGGCTGCTGAAGACGCCCCCGACGATCGTGTGGCCATCCGCCGCCGGTGCCGCGGCCGCGACCACCTCCGGCTTCCGCAACGACGGCTGGTGCAGCGCCAGCTCGATGCCCTCGGGCGAAAGCAGCGTCAGGCCACCGCTTCCCGTTCCCTTCACGGGACCGCCCGTGACGACGCGCCCATCCGGTCGGACGAACGCGGTGTCGAATCCGAGCTCCGGCACATTGGGCGCGAAGGCCGCGTCGAGCGCGCCATTCTCCAGGAGGCGCACGACATGGCGGCGAGAGACCCCATCGATCGTGGTGCTGAAATTTCCCACCACCAGATACCGTCCGCCGGAGAGAGCGACGACGTCCGTCAACGAGCCCGAGGGCACCGTCTGGTTCGCGACGAAGGTGGCGTCGTGGGCGCCATCCAGCGCGAAACGCACCGCGCCATGCGCGACCTGCCCGTTGTAACGCGTGAACCCGCCGACCGCGACGACCCGGTTCGAGGCATCGAGGGCGAAGGCGTTCACGCTCGCGGCAAAACCGGTGCCCGGATTGAACGTGGCGTCGTTCACGCCCGTCACCGAGACGATCGCGACGCCGTTTCGCGCCATGCCACCGATCGCGCCAAAGCGGCCGCAGAAAAGAATCCTGCCCGCGGCGAGCACCTTGACCTGGGCCACGGAAGGACTCAACGGCGCGTCGATGGTGAGGCCGACATCGAAGGAGGCATCGAGGGAGCCGTCCTCACTGAAGCGCGCCAGCGCCCGCCGGGGCGCGCCACCAGCCAGCGCGAAATTCCCGCCCACGACGATCCGCCCGTCGGGTTGCACCGCGATGGAGCGGACCGGGCCGTCGAGGCCCAGACACGAAAACGACGCATCCAGCGCACCATCCGCGTGGAGCCGCGCGATCCGGTTTACGACCACGCCACCCAGCCGCGAAAAGCTCCCGCCGACGAGCACCTTACCATCACCCTGCACTGCCATCGCGTGGATGACGCCATCGTTCGCGGGGGCGATAAAATCTCCGTCCACGATCCCATCGGAGTTAATCCGGAACACCCCCGGTGAACTGACGGGGCTGCCCCCGCTGAAATCACCGGCCGCGAGGAAGGCGCCACCGGTCAGCGGCTGCAACGCCAGGATCCCGCCGCCCCGCGATTCCGGTCTGAGATCCCAAGCCGGATCGGGGACCACCGCGAAGGGGTAGCTCGTCGGCGCGACGTCGAGGCGCGCCGTGCTTGAAACCACCGTCGTGATTCCATTGCCCACGACGACATCATAATGGTCGGCGTCGCTGCGCGCCACCGTCGACAACGTGAACGTCGCGGCCGCTCTGGATTTCGTCGTTCATCGTGACAAGAACGCCCTTGCCCATGGCATCCTTGCTGGCCGCCACGGTGACGGCGTTGAGCAGGTTCAGCGCACCGTCGGCCGACAGGGCTG
>CAZENI010000027.1:0-23850 GCA_964513055.1 uncultured Opitutus sp. | reverse complement strand
CGCTGCGCGCCACCGTCGACAACGTGCACGTCGCGGCCGTGGCGCCGGCGATCGGGAAGCCGTTGCGACGCCACTGATACGACAGCGGGCCGCCGCCGGTCGCGGTGACGGTGAAACCCGCCGGCAGCCCGCTGGTCACCACGGTGGATTGCGGCTGGGCCGTGATCGTCTGTCCGGCCAGCCGGCCGGACACCGCGATCACCGCGCCCACGAGCAACAACAGCTGTGAAATCCGCAATGTCATGTGACGCCGGTTCACGGTCCGCCTGCGAAGCCGTCTTCCGTGCCGGATTGCACGCGGTAGCGGCCGGTGCGGACCGTGCCGGCGCGGGTGTTGTAGAGCTCGATCACGCGGGTCAGCTCGAAGAGATCGATCGCGCCGTCGGGCGCCGAGCCGGCGGCGGCGCCGCGCGTATCCGCGGAATGATAACGCTCCAACGCCACGGCCGCGCCGGGCGCGCGCGCCGGCTCGCCCGCGAAGCCATCCTCGCGGTTGGCCGCCTCCGGCCGGTAGGCGCCGGTGCGCTGCGTGCCCGCGCGCGTGTTGTAGAGTTCGATGACGCGGGTGAGTTCGAAGAGGCTGAAGGCAAAATCTCGGTCGGTGTCGGCGCTGTGGCCCGGCGGCCGAAGCACCAGCGGGTCCGAGAGCGCCAGAAATTCCATCGGTGCACCACCTGCCCGCAGCGTGACCAGCGCCGCCAGCTCGCGACGGGCCCGCTCCCCGGCGGGAACATTCAGCGTGTAGGAGAAGGACAGCGGCGCTGGCGAGACCGCCGGCCAGTTCCACGTGAGCAGCGACGTGCTGCCCGAGGCCGGTTTGGTGCTGCCGGCGTCACCCGTGCTGGACGCGAGGCTCCACCCCGGAGGCAACAGCACCTGCCACGACAAACCGGGCGTGCCGCCGGTGTGGGAAAACGCGTTCGTGACCGTGACCGTGCCACCCGGGAGGAAGTCCGGGGAGGCCGCTGCGTGTGTCGCAGCCACGCCCGTCGGGATCACGGCGAGACGGGCCGCCGGGCTCGTCACACTCCCTGCGGCATTGGTGATCACCACGGAATAGAGACCGCTCGCGCCGGGATGGACCGCGGGCAGCGCCAGCGTCGGCTGGCAGGCGCCCGGGAGGACGACACCGTCTTTGAGCCACTGATACGCGGGCGCCGGCACGCCGGTCACCGTCACGGAAAACCGGACGTCGCCGCCGGCCGCCAGCGTGCGATTGCCCGGCGGGGTGGAGATCACCGGCGCCGCCACCCGGGCCAGCCGCGCAACTCCCGCCTGATCGGTGACGCCGTCGTGGAATCGTCTCCCGGCCACGACCAGGCTCCCGTCGTCCAACATCATGATCCGGCCGAGTTGGACGCGGCGGAGCCCCGCCACGCTGAAGCTCGGGTCGCTGGCGCCCGCCAGCCCCAACCGCACGAGCCCGATAGTGTCGTTCGCGTTGAAACCTTCACCTGCGATCACTTTTCCGTCGGCCTGCAGCAACATCGCGCCAGCCACGTTGATCTCCGGCACCGCGGCCGTCGCATAAGTCGGATCGACGCTCGCATCGGCGTTCACGCGCGCGAATGCATCGCGCGGCGCCCCGCTAAAGCTGGAGAAATAGCCCCCGACGATGATCCGCCCCGACGGCTCGACGGCCATGGCGTTAGTCCCCCAGGCACCATCGGAACCGGTGCCGCGAGAGAAGGTGGCGTCTTCGCTCCCAGTTTCCCGCAGGCGCACCACTCCGCCCCGGCGGACCCCGTTGTAAAAGGTGAATGCCCCCCCGACCACAAGAAAGTCGTCCGGCTGCCGGACAAGGCTCGTCACCATGTGGTCCGGTCCGCCGCCGGAAGTGAAGCTCCCATCGAGTGAACCGTCAGAGTGGATACGCGCGAGATAGTCGCGGCTCACCCCGGCGAAGTGATTGAAATTGCCGCCCACGATCGCCTTTCCGTTGGGCAGCAGGGCCAGCGCCAGGACCTCTCCGTCCGGCCCGCCGCCCGGATTGAACGCGGCATCGAGCGCGCCATCCGATCTCAAGCGCGCCAGGTTGTTGCGCGGCAGGCCGCCCATCGCGGTGAAATAACCGCCCGCGAGCACCTTGCCGTCGGGCTGCAGCGCGAGGGCCCGCACACTCCCCTCCGCGCCCGCGCCCACACCCGGGTCAAAGGTCGGATCGAGGGCGCCGTCGGCCAGCAGCCGCGCGATGCCATTGCGACTCACGCCATTGACCAGGTTGAATCTGCCGCCGATGACGAATTTCCCGTCGCGCTGCGGTTCGAGGGCGTAAACCGTGCCGCCGCTGCGGAACTCCGCCGGCAGCGCATTATGCGCCCCGTTGGGCAGATGCCGGACAAACACCGCTCGCGGTGGAGTGGCGGTCGGCGAATCGCGCCCCGCCGCCACCACGTTTCCGTCACTCTGCAACGCGAGGGTGCGCAACTCGACATTCGGCATGAAGGGCGGCACGAAATCCGTGTCGAGGGTGCCATCGGCATTGAGCCGCGCAATCCCGCTGCGCGCGGCGCCGTTGTAGGAGGTGAACAATCCCCCCACCAGCACCTTGCCGTCGCTCTGCCGTAGGAGCACTTTGACGTCATCGTTGGGGCCGATTCCCGGTGTGAACGACGCGTCGGTCGAGCCGTCGGCGTTGAGACGGGTGAGCACGCGCGTGGCGAGGTGGGATTCACCCCCGGTCAGCAGTTTCCCGTCCGGCAGCGCAAGCATCGCGTAAACATTGTGCGCGGCGCCGCTCGCGAAGAACGTGGTGTCCAGCGTGCCGTTGGAGTGCAGACGAACCAGCCGGTCGCGGGCCACGCCGTCATAGTTCCAAATCCACCCGCCCAACAGGATTCGGCCGTCGGGCAGCACCAGGACGGCGCGCACCGTCGCGCTCGGGCCGGAGCCCGGATTGAAAGTTTCATCGAGCGACCCGTCGGAATTCACCCGCGCGACATAATGCCGCGGAATTCCGTTGTAGGTGGAAAAACTGCCGACCACGACGATCTTCCCGTCGCTTTGCAGCGCCAGCCGATCGCACGCGTAGTCTGCGCCGGTGCCGGAATCGAATGAAACATCGAGGGAGCCGTCGCCATGGACGCGGGCGAGGCGACCGCGGGGCGTCCGGTTATACTGCGTGAACTCGCCGCCGATCAGGATTCTCCCATCCGCCTGGAGCGCCACGACGTTGACCGGTTCATTGGGCCCGGTGCCCGGATCGAACAACGCATCCACGGTGCCGTCGGGGTGGAGCCGCGCCAGATTCCGCCGCGCGCGGCCGTTGATTCCGGTGAAACTTCCGCCCACGACGATCTTGCCGTCGGATTGCACGACCACCGAGTTGACGATCCCGCCGGCGATCTCGATGACGGGCGCAAAGGCCGGATCGAGGCCCATCGCGGCCGGATAGGTTGTCGGGGCCACGGAGAGCCGGGCCAGCGGCGAGACGGCCTGCACCGGGCCGCTCGACACCGTCACGCCATAGGCCCCGGCGTCCGCCAGGCGGGCGCTTGGAATCGTCAGGCTCGCGCCGGTCGCGCCCGGCACCGGCACGCCGTCACGGTGCCACTGATACGTCAACGCGGTGGCGCCGCCGGCCGCCGCGACGGAAAAGGTCGCCAGCTGGCCGCTGGTGACCGCGAGGTCCCGTGGTGGCGTGAACACCGTCGGCACAGCCGGAAGCCGCAGCACGAGCGAATGGTGCAGGCCCGCCGCGATCGCCGCTGCGCGCGTCACGCCGGCCGGAAGGCTCGTCTCGCCGGCGGTGTTTCTGCCCCAGGTCACGAGCGTGCCGTCCTGTTTCCTGGCGAGATGATGAAAATACCCGGCGGCGATCGCGACGACTCCGCCCAGACCAGCCGGCACAGTCGACTGCCCGTAACTGTTGTCACCGCCGGCGACCACCGTGCCGCCGGTCTCCAGAATCAGGCTGTCGTAAAACCCGCCGGCGACCGCCGCCACACCCGTGCGCCCGTGCGCAAATGCAGTTTCACCGGCGCGGTCCGACCCCCAGGCGACCACCGTGCCGTTCATCTTGAGCGCAAGGCTGTGTTGATAGCCCGCGGCGATCGCGCCCACCTGGTTGAGCCCGGCGGGCACGGCGGTTTGCCCTTCGTCATTCAATCCCCAGCCGATCACCGTGCCGTCCCGCTTCAGCGCCAGGTTGTGAAATCCACCCGCCGCGATCGCCACGACGTCGTCGAGGCCGGCCGGCACCGCAAGCTGGCCCTGGTTGTCGAGGCCCCACGCCACGACGGTGCCGTCGCTCCGCAACGCCAGCCCGTGCGACTCGCCGGCCGCCACCGCGACCACGCCCGTCAGTCCCGCCGGAATCGTGGTCGCCTCCGGAGCGAGGGTGCCCCACGTCGCAACCGTGCCGTCGCGTTTCACCGCGATCGAGAGGAAACCTCCCGTGGCCAGACCGGCGACTTCCGTGAGTCCGGCGGGAATGCTGTTCAGGCTGGAGGCGGGATTCCCCCAGCCCACGAGCGGATCGGCAGGCACCGCGACGTTCACGAAGATCACGGTGCTCGTCGCCACGCCGCTGTCGTTGCTCGCGACCAACTCATACCAGCCGGCATGCGCGACGGGATCGGCCGCACTGATGGTATGGTGCGCGTTCGTCGCCCCCGCCAGTGGCAGGCCGTTGCGTTTCCATTGCAGCGTCGGCGCCGGAAATCCCGTCACCGTGCTGCTCAGCGTGAGATTCTGCTGAAACCCGACCACCTCGCGCCGCCCCGAGGACGTCACCACGGCGGGCGGCAAGACGACATTGACGACTATGGGCGATGAAATCGACGTCCACCCGAAGCTATCGATAACCTCGACCGTTAGCTGACGCATCCCTCCGCTCGTCGGGGTCCAAAGCACGCCATAGGGCGCGACCGTATCGGTTCCGATCAACACATCGTCGGCCCGAAAACGCACGGCCACCACCGAAGCAGGCAGGAACGCGCTCGCCGTCGCGGTCAGCAGGTGAGGCACATTGGCCGGCAGCGTGGCTCCCGGAGGCGGGCTGGTGATCGCAACCGTCGGAAGTGATCCGGCGCCCACGGTCACCGCGACGCTCGTCGAAGTGCCGGGCACGGCCAAATTGTCCATCGCCACCGCGGTCAGCGAATACGGTCCGGGTGTAGTCGGCGTCCAATCGACCGCGAACGGAAACGAAGTGTCCGTGCCGACCAGGATGCCATTCGCGTAGAATGTGACTGACAAAACCGCCCGACCCGCTGAAGGCATCACCGCGGCGGCGAGGGATCGAGTCACGTTGCTCGGGAGCATCTCGCCTGCGGCCGGGCTCGTGATGCTGACCGTCGGCGCGAACGCAACCTCGACGGTGAGTTGCACCGGTGAGCTGTGGGTGACGTTGCCGACATTGTCCGTGGCTGCGGCAGTCAACGCATAGACGCCCGGAGCGGTGGGCGTGAAGTCGAACTGATACGGAAAGGCGGTGTCGGCGCCAAGCGCGACGCCGTCGACAAGGAACTGCACCTGAGTGATCGTGCCATCGCTGTCGTAGGCGGCGGCTGCGAGCGAAACCGATGGCGCCGGTGTCGTCCCGATCGTAAGCGTGGCGCCGGCCACCGGCCACGTGATGACGACCTGTGGAACGCTGCCGGAGGTGACCGCGAGGGAATACGGGAAGCGGTTGGTCACCCCGCCCGCCGTGAGCGCGAGGCTGCCCGTGGCGATTCCGGCGCTGGCGGGGACGCCGGTGATCAGCCCTGAACTGGCGTGGATCGACAACCCGGCGGGCAGCCCGGTCGCGGTGTAGATCGTTCCGACCGGCGCGGGAGGAATCGTGGAAACCTGATAGGAATACGCGCTGCCCACCGTCGCGGGCGGCAACGTGCCCTGGGCAAATCCGGTGACGGAGAGCACCACCCCTGCGATGAACCCCGAGAGAACGCGGAGTGAGATGTTTCCCAAGAGCGGCATGCAGGTGTCGTCGATTCCATCCTCCTCACGGTCCGCCCGCGAAGCCGTCCTCGGTGCCGGCCTGCACGTGGTAGCGGCCGGTGCGCACCGTGCCGGCGCGGGTGTTGTAGAGTTCGATCACGCGCGTCAGCTCGAAGAGATCGATCGCGCCGTCAGGCACCGTGCCCGTGACGGCACCACGCGTATCCGCGGAATGATAACGAGTGAGCACCACGGCCGCGCCGGGCGCGCGCGCCGGCTCGCCCGCGAACCCGTCCTCGCGGTTGTCTGCATCGGGCCGGTAGGCGCCGGTGCGCTGCGTGCCGTGGCGGGTGTTGTAGAGTTCAATCACGCGCGTCAGTTCGAAGAGGCTGAACGCACGATCGAGATTGGTGTCGGCGGCGTGGAACGGCGGGAGGGTCGCCAGCGTGAGCGGGCTGGGCGCGACGGGGAGCGTCTGCGCCGGGTCGGTGCCGTTGCGGAGGTGCGCGGTGGCCGTGAGCGATTGCGGGCCGGTGGTGCCGGCGGGCACGCTGACACGGTAGCTGAACGCGAGCGGGCCCGGGGGCGGCGTGGACCAGGCCCATTCGAGCCGGCCGGTCGTGCCGGCGACCGGCGCGGCCTGGGTGCCCGTGGTCGTGTCGTCGATGAAGACCCAGCCGGCGGGCAGCTCGACTTCCCAGCCGACGCCGGTGGTCGTATCCGGAAACGCGAGCGTGTTGACGATCGTGAGAATTTCGCCCGCATGGTATCCGCTAATCGTGGACGCGTGCGCCGCACTCGCGCCGCCGTCGCCCCCCTGCACGGTCAGGAACGCCGGCAGGCTGGTGGCGCTGCCGTGGGCGTTGGTCACGACGACGGAATAAAGGCCGCCATCGGAGAGGGTCGCCGCGGCCAGTGCCAGGGTGGAGGTGGTGGCGCCGGGGACGTTGAGCCCGTCCTTGCGCCACTGATAGGCCAGCGGCGCGGTGCCGTGCGCCCGGGCGGCGAGGGTGGCCCCGGCGCCCACGAGCGCGGTCTGCGGCACGGGCGGGGAGACAATCACGGGGGCAAACGCGGCGGGACGCGCGGGGTCGAGGTCGTGCAGTTCGAGCAGCAGGAGCTGCGGCGTTCCGTCCGCGCCGGCGATTTGCGCGGTGTGCGCACCGCCATGCAGATTGCCCGTCAGCACAAGCGCGGCGTCGCGGGCGCCGGGCGGAAGCGGGAAGGCGGCAACGCGCGCCGCGGCGGCGGCGGTCGCGGTGCCCTCGGCGGCGACGGCGTCCCAATCCTCGTTCAGCCCCACCAGGGTGCCATCGCGCACGGCGAGCAGCGAGGGGTCGGCGAATACGCCGGGCAGGCCGAGGGCGGGCCCGATCGCCCGGAGCAGGTAGCTGCGCACGCCGCGGCCGTTGGCGGCGAGGCCGCCGATCAGGGCGCCCTCGCCGGCGGAGACGCGGCCGCGCACGGCGACGAACGGCAGCGAGCCGGCGGCGGACGGCAGGTCGGCGTCATAGAGTTCCAGATACGCGACACCGCCGGTGCCGTTGGCCCCGCCCGCCCGCACGGTGTAACTGCCGGGCGCGAGGGTGAGGAGCAGCGCGCTGTCGCGGCTGCCCGGCGAGAGCGCGAAGCCGCCGACGGCCGCGGTAGCCGTGGCGACGGCCGGGGCGTTGGCGGCGGCCCCCCAGTCGTTGTTCGACGCGATCGACGCGGCGGCGGCGTTGTAAACCTCGAGCTGGGGATCGCCGAGCAGGCCCGTGACGCCGAAGGTCGCGAGGCCGGGGCCGACGGCGCGCAGGAGGATCTGCTTCGGGGCGTCCCCCTCGATCGTGAACACCCCGATCGCGGCCTCGCTGCCAATCCGGAGGCGCGCGGAGAACGCGACGGCCCGCGGCACGACGGTGAGCTGCGCCACCGCACTGGTCGCGGTGCCGTAGGGGTTGGTGACGACGACGACGTAGTCGCCGTGGTCGTAGGTCTGGGCGTTGGGGATGCCGAGACTGGGCTTGGTCGCGCCGGGGAGCGCGAGGCCGTTGCGCCGCCACTGGTAGGTGAGCGTCGGGCTGCCGCTGGCCACGACGGAGAGCAGGATGCCGCCACCGACCGCGAGCGTGCCGCCAACGGGCGGGGTGACGATCGCGGGCGGATGAGCAAGCACGGCGAGGAAAAGCGCCGGCGAGGTGACCAAGCCTCCGGGATTCGTCACGAGCACATCGTAGCTGCCGGCATGCGAGAGCTGCGCGTTGCTGATCGGCAGGGTCGAGTTCGTCGCGCCCGGGAGCGCCACCGTGTCCTTTCGCCACTGATAGCTCAGCGGTCCGGTCCCGGTGGCAACGACCGTGAAGAGCGCGCCCTGGCCGACATCGAGGGTCGCCGGGCCGGTGGCGGAGACGATCGACGGTGGCGCGGGCAGGATGACGGCCAGGGTGGCAGGTGGTGAGACGGCCGTGCCGGTGGAAGCCGTGGCGACGACATCGTAGGCGCCGGCGCTCGCCGTCTGCACGCCGGACAAGATCAGGGTGGCTCCGGTGGCCCCGCTGAGGTCGGCGCCGTCCTTCCGCCACTGATACGTGGGTGCGCCCGGCCCGAGCGCGAGGGCGGAGAACGTCACAGTCGATCCCACCGCGACGGACTGGGAGACGGGCGACACCGCGAAATGAGGCGCCGTCGACGGCGAGCTGGCGTCGACGTCGAAAATCTCCAGCAGGGCGATTCCAGTGGCGCCGCCCACGCCGGACACCTGCGCGGTAAAGAGCCCCGGCGGGAGCGTCGAAGCCCAGGCGCTGTCCTTGCTGCCGATTGCCAAGCCCAGGGCGCCGGCCTGCGCGAAGGTCGTGGCCAGGTTGAACGGCCAGTTGTCATTCGCGGCCACCACCGTCGAGCCTGAGGAGATCGTGAGGGCGGGGTCGACGAGGGCGCCGGGCAGGTTCAGCCCCGGTCCGATCGCGCGGACGAGCAGCGAGGGGGAGGTCGTGCCGTTGAGGCCAAAGCCCGCGACCAAGGTGTTGTCGCCCGTGCCAACCGGACCCGTGAACGAGAGATAGGAGAGCTTCGACCCGCCTCCGCCGCCGGCGACGTCGAAGATCTCGAGCAACGCCACGCCGATCGCGCCGCCGCCACCCTGCAAGCGGACCGTGTAGGTGCCAGCCGGCAGCGTCGCGACAATCGCCGCGTCCTTGCTGCCGGCGCCAAAGTTGAAGGCCCCGACCTCGGCAAACACCGGAGCGTCGCTCGCGTTCCAGCTGTCGTTCGCCGCCACCGCGCCGCCGGTCGCGCCGTTGGTGAGCACCAACTGCGGATCGGTCATGGTCCCACCGATCCCAAACAGGGCCAGGGCCGGGCCGACGCCGCGAATCAGGACGGTCCTGGCGCTCGAACCGGAGATCCGGAACGTCGACGAGACCCCCTCGGGCGGCACCGTCAGGCGGACCGAGAAACTCGCCAGGGCGGATGGCACCGCCGGCGGCGGCACCGTCAGGGTAAACACCTGCGTGGCGCTGCCGGCCGAGTTGCTGGCGCGGAGCGTGAACACATGGGGCGAACCGGCCGCGCTCGGCGGCGTGCCGGAAATCACACCCGTCGTCGCGTTCAGCGAGGCCCAGGCGGGCAGCGTGCCAGCGCTGACCGAGAAGGTCGGCGCCGGGAGACCGATGGCCGTGACGGTAAAGGTGTTCGCCACCCCGCTCGCAAAGGTCGTCGCGTCCGCACTCGTGAACTGTGGAGGCTCGAGAAGGGGGGGCGCGAGTGTGACCGTGAGTGTCGCGACGTGGCTGACCACCGTGCCCAAAGGGTTGGTCGCGACACAACGGAATTGGTCGCCACTCTGAGCGAGGGACACCGCCGCAAGCGACAAGCTGGGTGTGGACACACCGCTGTAGCTGCTCCCGTCGCTCAATGAAACGAAGCCCGTTGTCCCCGCTGCTTGCCGCTGCCAATTGAGCACGGCCGACGGATTGCCGGTCACTGCGACGGAAAAGCCGGCGGGGGCACCCGCCGCCACGGTCTGGTTGAACGGATGCGTGGCGAACACCGGAGGCGAATCTGCCGACGGATCGCGCAACGCGAGCGCATGCAGCGGTCCCGCCGCCACCAGCAGCAGCGAGCCAAGATTCTGCGGCGGCGTCGGAGGCGAACCGGAATACGTCCAACTCGCCAACGTTCCATCGGCCTTGATGGCGTAGCTCGTCCGGTTGACCGCCGAGAGGCTGGAAACACCACCGAGACCGGCCGGAACGGCCACCGTGCTCTCGCCCCATTGCACGACCGTTCCGTCGGCCTTGAGCGCCAGGCTGTGGTAGGAGCCGGCCGCCACTGCCACCACGCCTGTCAATCCGGCCGGCACGACGGCGCTCGAGCCAGTGCCCCAAGCCACCACGGTTCCGTCCGCATGCGCAGCAAGGAAATGGTTCTCTCCTGCGGCAATGGAAACCACGCCTTGCAGGCCACCCGGCGTATCGCTCCGCACGGAAGCAGCCGTCCAGGCCACCACCGTGCCATCCGCGCTCAACGCCATCGCCGTCTCGGGGCCCGCCGCGATCGCGATGGCGTTGCGAACCTCGCCGGGCGTGTAGTTGATGCTTCCCCACGTGCGCACCGTCCCGTCCGCCCGCAAAGCCAGGGAGTAATTCCCATTCGCGGAGATCGCCACGACCCCCGAGAGCCCCACGGGAACATTGGCCTGCCCTACGACATTCCTGCCCCAGGCAACCACCGATCCGTCGCTCTTCAGCGCCAGGGAATGAAAGAATCCCGCCGCCACCGAAATGGCATCGGAGACAACAGCCGGCACCGCGGCCTGGCCGTCACTATTCTCACCCCAAGCGACCACCTGCGTCGAGGCCGCAACGACCACAAACAGGGGCTGACTTGCGATCGCCCCCACCGCATTGGTGGCGACGACCTGATACACGCCCGAATCGCGGGCCGACGCATTGTTCAGAACATAGGAACTGTGCGTGGCGCCGGGGATCAAGCGCCCGCTCCGCCGCCACTGATAGCCCACACTTCCGCTCAGCAGAGTGGAAGCGGATACCGTGAGTGAGCCGCCGGAGGCCACGATCTGCGATCCGCCGAGGTTCAGGGACACGGCCGGGCGCGGATCCACGGCAACGTCGACCCGGTCGCTCGTGCGCGTTTCAAGCCAGTTGCCGACCACGACATCATAGCCGCCGGCCTGGCTCACGGAGATGCGCGGCAGGTCCAGGGTCGACCTCGTGGCACCTCCGATCGCGATGCCGTTCAGTCGCCACTGATAGGTCAGCAGGGCGGTGCCCGCGCTTACCCCCACCTGCAGCCTGACATTCTGGCCGGCGAAAGCGCTCTGCGGAGTTGGTTGCGCCACGATGGTCGGCGCAAGGTCACCGGCGGCTTCGCGTAGTGCGGTCGCCTGGCGGGCCAAAAGCGGAAGCTCGACTTGCAGAACCTGGTTTAAATCGCCAGGCGGCACCAATTGGCCGGCATCGCTCGCGCCCCAAGTCACCACCGTGCCATCCGACTTCAACGCCGCCACTGCAGAAGACCCCGCGCTGATCTTCCGCACCGTGGCGAGGCCGGAGGGAGTTCTTCCGGTTACTTCGGTTGCACCCCACGACAAAACGTCACCGCTCCCCAGCAGGGCGAGGCTGTGCGAAGTCCCGGCGGAAATCGCGATCACGCTGGACGCAGATGACGGGACACTACTCTCCCCGCTGGCATTCCGCCCCCAGCCCACCACCGTAAGATCCGACCGCAGTGCAAGGCTGAAGCCGCTGCCCGCCGCAATTCCGATGATCTGACCCAGTCCTGACGGCACCGCAGTCGCCCCGTGCTCCGCATTACCCCAGGCCACCACCGTGCCATTGCCCAGCAGGGCGAGGCTGTGATCGTAGCCGCCGGCGACCGCGACCACATTTTGCAAGCCCGCCGGCACGGTCGACTGTCCCTGCGCATTGCCGCCCCACGCCACCACGGTGCCGTCGGAACGAAGGGCGAGAAAATGAGACGCCCCGGCATCGAGATCGACGACCTCGCTCAATCCCACCGGCGGGGCGGCCCCGCTGCCCAGCAACACCACGGTGCCATCGGCCCGCAACGCCGCCGCCGCCGAATCGACGGGCGCCACGCGCACGATGTCCGTCAGGCCGGCGGGAAGGTTCTGAATCCCTCCACCTTCGCCCCAGCTCACGACCTGGCTGACCTCAGGGCGCACATTCACAAACACCACCGCGCTCGTCGTCGCGCCGCTGGCGTTGGTGGCGACAGCTTGATACCAGCCGTTGTCGGTGAGGGGCGACGCGTTTGCGATCACGTAGCTCGCGGCGGTCGCGCCCGCGATCGGGCGGCCGCTGCGCTTCCACTGGAAGGAGGTCGCGGTCGGAGCCGTCACACTGAGCGTGAGGCTCTGGCCTTTTGTCACTATCTGGCGCGGCGAAGAAATCGCGGTGATCACCGGCGCTTGGGCGAAGGCAGGCGACGCGCACGCCAGGAACACCATCATCAGCACCAGGCGGCAAGGACAGGGCAAGGTGGACATCACGTTGGGAGCCAGTTTTCCGAGCGCGCGAAACGGGGCCATCACGGCCCGCCGGCAAAGCCGTCCTCGGTGCCGACCTGCACGTGGTAGCGGCCGGTGCGGACGGTGCCGGCGCGGATGTTGTAGAGTTCGATCACACGGGTCAGCTCAAAGAGGTCGATCGCGCCGTCGGGCGGCGTGCCGGCGGCGGCGCCGCGCGTATCCGCAGAATGATAACGCATCAGCGTCGCGGCCGCGCCGGGCGGTCGGGACGGCTCGCCCGCGAAGCCATCCTCGAGGTTGGCGGCCTCCGGCCGGTAGGCACCGGTGCGCTGGGTGCCGCTGCGGGTGTTGTAGAGTTCGATCACGCGGGTGAGTTCGAAGAGGTTGAGGGCGCGATCCTGATCGGTATCGGCGCTGTGGAAGGGAGAATTCGGAAACAGCAGGAGCGGGCCCGGGGACGCGGTGACCGATTGAACGGATTCGGTGGCGCGCACGAGGGCGAGCGCGCTGAGGCTGCGAACGCCGCTCTCGGCGGCCGGAACGTTCAAGGTGTAGGTGAAAGTCACCGGGCTCGCCGAGGGCGTGGACCACGACCATTCGAGCGTGCCGGTGGCGCCGACGGCGGGCTTCACGTCGCCTTCGCCGGTGCCGCTCGCATAACTCCAGCCGGCCGGAACGACCGCAGACCAGGCGACGCTCGTCGCGGCACCCGAATAGGTCAGCGTATTGGTAACCGTGAGCGTGGCGCCGGCGGTGTAGCCGGACGACGTCAGCATGTGCGCGGCGGTCGCCGCGGTCCCCGTGGTATCGGCGACGAGAACGGCCGGAGCGCTAGTGGCGGTGCCGTGCCCATTGGTGACAACGACCCTGTAGCTGCCAGCGTGGGCCGGCGCGACATTCACCAACGCCAGGGCGCGCGCATTCGCGCCGATGAGGTCGGCGCCGTTTTTCCGCCATTGATAGCTGAGCGGCTCCGTGCCGATGGCGCGCGCCTCGAGCGTGACGTTCGTTCCCGTCAGGATGGTCTGCGAAATCGGCGGGGATACCACGGCCGGCGCGTGCGCGATTGGTCGCGCTTCATCCGCCTCGATCGCTTCGACGAGCACGAGGCCACCGCTGCCGCCCGCACCACTGATCTGCGCGGTGTTGGTCTCCGTCTCGCGCACACTGCCGGCCACGAACAGCGCGGAATCGCGGCTACCGTCGGCGAATGGAAACGTGCCGACGCGCCCGGCCGCAGCCGCGACGCCGGCAGTATCGGGGCCCGACTGCCAGTCGTCGTTGCTGGCGCGCACCTCGACGCCGCGCAGCAAGGTGAAGGTCGGGTTGGCCAGCGTGCCGCTCCGGCCCAACGCCGGTCCGGACGCGCGGAGCAGAAACACGCGCTGACTCGTGCCGCGCGCGGCCAGGCCGCTGATGATGATGTCGGACCCGGGCGCCGCACGGCCGCGGACGGCGGCATAGGGCACGCGGGTCGTGGACGCGGGCTCCGCATCGTAGAGTTCGAGTTGCACGATTCGCCCGCCTGGACTGGCCGCCGTCACGCGCGCTGTATAAGTGCCGGGCGAATACGAAAGCAGCACCACCGCGTCCTTGCTGCCGTGCCCCAGCGGCAGGGCGCCGGCCGCCGCGCTCGCCGCGAACAGGCCAGCTTGGTCGCCGTGGGTCGACCAATCGTCGTTCGAGGCGATGACCTGACCGCTGCGGTCGAAGATTTCAATCTTCGGGTCAGCGAGTGGATTGCTGATCCCGTAACTGGCCAGAGTCGGGCCGACGGCGCGGGCGAGGAGCCGCTTGGGCGCCGTGCCCTCGACCGTGAACGCGCCGATCACATCGCCGGCCGTCAGTGCCAGTTGCGCCGACCAGAGCACCGGGCGCCCGCGGACGGTGAGTGCCGCCGCCCCGCTGACGACAGTGGCCTTCGCGTTCGTGACGACGACATCATAGAGCGCCGCATCACTGTCCTGCACGAGTGTGATTTGGAACGTCGAAGCGGTCGCGCCAGCGATGGACGTGCCATTGCGCCGCCATTGGAAGGTCGGCGTCGGCGAGCCCGTGGCCGCCACCGAAAAGTGCGCGTTGGCCCCGATGACCACGTCCTGGCCAGACGGTTGCAGGGTGATCGCGGGCGCCACGAGCAACGAGGTGAACAGCAGCGTGGCCGCGTCGCTCGTCGCGATGCCGAGCGGATTCGAAACGACGAGGTCGTAGGCGCCCGCATCACCGAGCTGCGCCTCGCCGACGATGAGCAGCGGGCCGTTGGCGCCGGAAATTGGCACGCCGTTCTTGCGCCACTGCAGCGTCAGCGGCACCGCGCCGGTGACGCCCGCGCGAAACGACGCGACGTCGCCCACATTGAGGATGCCGCTGACGGGCTGGAGGGTGAAGGCGGGAGCGGCGAGCGCGTTGACGACGAGCGTGGCGACGTCGGAGATCGCGGAACCGTGGGCGTTGGAGACCACGACGTCGTAGGTGCCGACATCCGCGAGTTGCACCGGTCCGATGATGTAAACTCCGTCTGCTCTGGTAGCCCCCGGGATCGGCACCCCGCCCTTGCGCCACTGATAGGTGAACGGCGCGGTGCCGGCGGCTGTCACCGAGAATGAGCCGATATTGCCGACGTTGATATTCCCCGACGCGGGCTGCTTGGTGAACGACGGCGCGCTCGGCAGGACGACCGTCACGCTGACGGGGGTCGAGATGACGGAGCCCCCGGGACTCGAGACCACCACGTCGTAGTTTCCCGCATCCGCGGTCTGCGCATTGCCAAGAGTCAGGGTCGGAAGGTTGATGCTCGCGAAAATCGGTGACCCCGCCTTCCGCCACTGATAGAAAAGGGGCCCGTTCCCCGACGCGACCATGCTGAAACTCACGGTGCCGCTCTGTGACACGGATACAGAAGACGGGGGCTGCGTCGTGATCGTCGGCACGACATCCGTGGCCGGATCGCGCAACGCGAGCACATGATAGTCGCCGGAGGAAAATCCCGCGACCTTCGACATCCCGGCCGGGATGGAGACTTGACCACTGGAGCCCGACCCCCAAGCCACCAGGGTGCCGTCCGCCTTCAGGCCAAAACCCGCGCTGAGACCGGCGCCGATCGCGACGATGTTGGCGATGCCGGCGGGAACCGCGCCGATTGAGCCCCAACCGACGACGGTGCCGTCGCTCTTGAGTGCGAGTGAATGGCCGCTGCCCCCGGTGGCGGCCACCACGCCCGACAGAGTCGCGGGCACATTCGTCTGGCCCGATGAATTGTGCCCCCACGCCACCAACGCGCCATCCGCCGTCACCGCGAGAAAATGGAAATTTCCGGTGCCGATACTGACCACATTGCTCAAGCCGGCGGGCGTGTCGGTCGCGATGCTGCCGGTGTAGAACCTCAAAACCGTCCCATCGGCCTTCAGGCACAACACGCCATTGCCGCTGGCGGCGATCGCCACGATCCCGGCCACACCGGCTGGCGCGCCCTGGGTCATGCCCCAAGCCACCACCGTGCCATCGGCCCGGAGCGCGACACTCGTGCCCGAGTAAGCGCTGATGGCGACGACATTGTTCAAACCTGCCGGAACATCGCTCTGACCGCTCACATTATGTCCCCACGCCACCACCGTCCCATCGCTCCGCAGCGCGAGGCTGTGACTGTTGCCCCCGGCCACCGCCGTGATATTCGTCAGGCCGGATGGAACCAAAATCTGGCCGGAAAAATTATTGCCCCACGCATACACGTGCGCCGGGTTCAGCGCGACATTCACGAACACCGTCGCGCTCGTGGTCGACCCGCTGCCGTTGGTCGCGACCGCCTGATACCAGCCGTTGTCCACGATGGGCGCGGCGCTGTTGATGGTGTAGCTCGCGGCGGTCGCCGTCGCGATCGGACGTCCGTTACGTTTCCATTGATAGGATGTCGCGGCTGGCGCGGTCACGCTCAGCGTGAGGCTCTGGTCCTTGGTGACGACCTGGCGCGGCGCGGAGATCGCGGTGATGACGGGGGCCTGCGCGAACGCCCGCGGGACGACGACGAAGAACACTGCCATCAGAATGAGGCGGGAGGAACGAAGCAGGCTGGACATGGATTTGGCCTTGGGTTTGCCGAGTAGCTGGAACTAAAAAATTGTGCTCACGGTCCGCCGGCAAAGCCGTCCTCGGTGCCGGCCTGCACGTGGTAGCGGCCGGTGCGGACGGTGCCGGCGCGGATGTTGTAGAGTTCGATCACACGGGTCAGCTCAAAGAGGTCGATCGCGCCGTCGGGCGGCGTGCCGGCGGCGGCGCCGCGCGTATCCGCAGAATGATAACGCATCAGCGTCGCGGCCGCGCCGGGCGGTCGGGACGGCTCGCCCGCGAAGCCATCCTCGAGGTTGGCGGCCTCCGGCCGGTAGGCACCGGTGCGCTGGGTGCCGCTGCGGGTGTTGTAGAGTTCGATCACGCGGGTGAGTTCGAAGAGGTTGAGGGCGCGATCGAGATTCGTGTCGGCCGAGTGGAAGGGCGGCAGCGGCGCGAGGATCAGCGGGCTGGGCGTGGCGTGCACGGTCTGTGCGGGGTCCGCGCCGTTGCGCAGGAGGGCGAAGGCCGTGAGGGTCTGCGGACCCGTGGTGCCGGCGGGCACGTTGACGCGATAGCTAAAGGTCAGCGGGCTCACCGACGGGGTGGACCAGGCCCATTCGAGCCGGCCAGTCGTGCCCGCGACCGGCACCGCCTGCGCGCCGGTGGTCGTATCGTCGAGGAACGTCCAGCCCGCGGGCAGCGTAACCTCCCAGCCGAGACCGGTGGTCGAGCCGGGGAACGTGAGCGTGTTCGCGATCGTGAGGATGCCGCCGGCGAGGTATCCGCTGACCGTGGACGCGTGGGTGGCGCTCGCGTCGCCCGCCCCACCCTGCACGGTCAGGAGCGCGGGCAGGCTGGTCGCGGCGCCCTGGGCGTTGGAGACGGCGAGCGTGTAGTGGCCGCCGTGGGCCGGGCTCGCGGCCGCTAGCACCAGCGTGTCAGTCGTGGCGCCGGAGACGTTGAAGCCATCCTTGCGCCACTGGAACGCGAGCGGCCCGGTGCCGTGCACGCGCGCGGCGAGCGTGACGGCGGCGCCCACGAGCGCGGTCTGCGGGACCGGCGGAGAAACGATGACGGGGGCGAACGCCGCGGGGCGCGTGGCGTCGAGGTCGTGCAATTCGAGGAGCGCGATCCCGCTGGTGCCGTCGGCCGAGCCGATCTGCGCGAGGTGGGCGCCGGCGTGGAGGTTGCCGGTGAGGACGAGCGCGGCGTCGAGACTGCCGGCGGGCAGCGCAAACGCCCCGACGCGCGTGCCGGCGGCGGTGGCCGCGAGGCCGTCGGCCGCGAGGGCGTCCCAGTTGTCGTTCAACCCGACGAGGGCGCCGTCGCGGACGGCGAGGAGCGAGGGGTTGGCGAAGGCGCCGGGGATCCGGAGGGCCGGGCCGACCGCCCGGAGGAGGAAGCTGCGCACGCCGCGGCCGTTGGCGGCGAGGCCGCCGATCAGCGCGCCCTCGCCGGCGAAGACGCGGCCGCGCACGGCGACGAACGGCAGGCTGCTGCCGCCGGGCGTGAGCTCGGCGTCATAGAGTTCCAGATACGCCAGGCCGCCCGCGCCGGCGGCGAGGCCGGCCCGGACGGTGTAGCTGCCGGGCGGCAGGGTGAGGAGCAGCGCGCTGTCGCGGGCGTCGGGCACGAGGGCGAACGCGCCGACGGCGGCCGTGGTGGCGGCGACGGCCGGGGCATTGGCGGCGGTGCCCCAGTTGTCGTTCGACGCGATCAGGGCGCCGGCAGCGCTGAAGACCTCGAGCTGGGGATCGGCGACGAGACCGGACAGGCCGAACGCCGCGAGGCCGGGGCCGACCGCGCGCAGGAGCACCGTTTTCGGAGCGAGCCCCTCAATCGTGAAGGAGGCCACGGCGGGCTCGGCCGCGAGACGGAGCCGGGCGGAGAGGGAGATGAGCCGCGGCACGACCGTGAGCCGGGCGGTCGCGCTCGTATCGGTGCCGTAGGGATTCGTCACGACGACGTCGTAGTCGCCGTTGTCGTAGGTCTGCGCGTTGGTGATGCGGAGGCTGGCGTGGGTCACGCCGGGAAGCGTCAGCCCGTTGCGCCGCCACTGGTAGGTAAAGGGCGGGCTACCGTTGGCGACGACCGAAAGCAGGATGCTGCCGCCGACGCCCAGCGTGCCACCGACGGGTTGGGTGACGATGGACGGCGGCAGCGGCACCACCGTGAGCGTCACCGTGTTGCTCGTAACCGTGCCCGCGGCGTTCGCGACCACGACGTCGTAGTCGCCGGCCTGGCTGACCTGGACGCCGGGGAAGGCCAGCGTGCTGTTCGTCGCACTCGTCACGTTGACGCCGCTCTTGCGCCACTGGTAGCTCGGCGTCGGGTTCCCGCCAGCCACCACGAAAAGGGAAGTCGTAAAACCAGCGTTCGCAGACGTGGCGACCGGCTGGGTCGAGATGACCGGCGGCGTGTTGACGGTGAGCGTGACGGTATTACTGGAACTGCTCCCCTGGCTGTTGGTGGCGACCACCATGTAACTGGCCGCGTCAGCGACCTGCACATTGGTCAACGTGAGGGTCGCATCGGTCGCACCCGTGAGGTTCACGCTGTTCTTCCGCCATTGGTAGGTGGGAGCCGGCAGGCCGGAATTGACCACGAAAAACGTCGCGGTCTGCCCCAGGTTGACCGTCGTGCTGACCGGCTGGGTGGTGAAAGTCGGGAATTGCGTGACCGTGAGGGTCGCGGCGTTGCTGGTGATGGAGCCGAACTGGTTGAACACGACCACGTCGTATTGTCCGGCGGAGGCCGCCTGCACGCCGGGCAACGTCAGCGCGGCATTCGTCGCACCGGTGAGGTTGCCCCCTCCCTTGCGCCACTGATAGGTCAGGGTGCCACCCGAGGCGGTGACCGAGAAATTGGCGGTGTTGCCGGCCGCCACCGTGGTGGAAACCGGATGCGCCGAAATCGCCGCGGGGCTGGTCACGACGGTGAGGGTCGCGTTGGTGCTCGTGATGGTGCCGAGCCCGTTGGTAACGACCACGCTGTAGCTGCCGGCGTCACCGGCCTCCGCGCTCGCGATCGCCAGGGAGGCGTTCGTCGCGCCGGCGAGGAACGCGCCGTCCTTCCGCCACTGATACGAAAACGGCGCCGTGCCGGCCATCGCGACCGAAAACGTGGCGGGCGCGTTGAGCGCGACGACCAGCGAAGCCGGCTGCGTCGCGATCGCGAGGCTGGCCGAGATCACGTTCAGCGCGGCGGCGTTGCTGATGGTGACGCCGCCCTGGCTGGTGAGCACAACATCGTAAAGGCCGGAGTCCGCGAGTTGCACCGCGCCGACGATGCAAAGGGCATTCGTCGCGCCTGCGATCGGCACGCCGTTCTTGCGCCACTGGAGCGACGCGGTGAACGCGCTGAAGAAGTTGACCGAGAAGCTGCCGACGTTGCCCGGACTGAGGTTGCCGCCCACGGGTTGCGAGGTGATCACGGGGGGATTCGACACGACGGAGAGCGTGGCCGGATTGGAAATCGTGGTGCCGACCGGATTGGTGAGCGCCACGGTGTAGTCGCCGGCGTCGGTCGCCTGGAAGTTCGTGATCGTGAACGTGGGACTCGTGGCCCCGCTAATCGCGTTCCCGCCCTTGCGCCATTGCGGAGTGATGGGACCGGTGCCCGAGGCTCCGTAGGTGAGGGAAACCGTGCCGCCGATACCGACGCCCTTGTTCGTCGGGTGGGTGAAAAACCACGGCATGTCACCAACGGCGAGCACCGCGGGGCTGCTGGTGACCGAGCCGAGATAGTTCGACACCACCACATCGTAAGAGCCGGCGTTGGACAACTCCGCCGAGCCGAGGACGTAGCTCGCATTCGTCGCGGCGGACAGCGGCGCGCTGTTGCGTCGCCATTGATACGAGAGGACCCCACCGGTCGCTGCGACCGTGAAGGTCTTCGATGCACCGATCGGGACGGAACCACCGACCGGTTGCGCCGTGATGAGCGGTGTCGTATCGCCCACCGTATCGCGCAGGACAAGGACGTGCTGGGTCGCGGCGAGACCAAACGCGGGCGCGCTGCGCAGCATCAGGTCACCGGTCGGGGTATCACCATAGCCCCAATAGACCAAGGTGCCGTCAGCCTTGGCCGCGTAGCTCGTGTAGTAACCCGCCGCGATCGCGACCACGTTGTTCAAACCCGGCGGCACGCTGGACTGGCCGTAGCCATTGTCGCCCCACGCCACGACAGTGCCGTCTGCTTTCAAGGCCAGCGCATGCGAGTAGCCGGCTGAAATCGCGGTGACATTCGCCAGGCCAGCCGGCGGATGATAGCCCGACCAGACCACGACCGAACCATCCGTTTTCACCGCCATCCGGAAGGTTTCGCTGGCGGCAACCGCAGTGGCCGAAAGTCCCGCCGGCACATCGGTCGCTACTCCGGACGTGGACCATGCCACAACGCTGCCGTCGAATTTCAGGGCCAGGGAATAGGAATTGCCGCCCGCAATGGCGATGACGTCGCTGAGACCGGACGGCGTGAAATTGAGCTGGCCCCACGTCGCCACGGTGCCGTCACTGCGCAGGGCCATGCTGTGATATCTCCCTGCGGCGATCTGCACCACGTCGCTGAGACCGGACGGAGCCGGGCGCTGGCCAAAGCCGGAGTCGCCCCAGATCGCCACCGTTCCATCGCTTTTCAACGCGAGGCTGTGGAATTCGCCGGCCGCAACGGCAACCGCGTTGGTCAGTCCCGCCGGCACATCGATTTGCGTGTCGGCATTGAGCCCAAAACCCACCACCTGGCTCGGCTTCGCCACGATGACCCACACCGGTTCGCTGAGAGCCGTGCCCGTGGCATTCGTCGCGAGGACCTGGTAGGCGCCGTAGTCGCGCCAGGTCACATTGGTCATCGTCAGGTTCGCGCTCGTCTCGCCAGTCAGCACGCGACCATTGCGCCGCCACTGATAGGCGACGGGGGGCGCGACGGCCGGAATCGCCGTCAACGTCATGTTTTGCCCCGCGTTCACGACCTGGCGGCCGGTGAGATTGGTCGCCACCGCCGGCGTGGGGTTGAACGTGAGCACGGCTATCTGGCTCGCCAGCGAACCGAATTGATTGCTCACCACGACATCGTAGTTGCCCGCATCGGTCGCCTTCACCCGCCGCACGGTCAGGCTTGCGTCCGTCGCACCGGCGATGTTCACGCCAGCTTTCCGCCACTGATAGTTGATCAACGCGGTGCCACCCGTGGCCCCCACGGAGAGGATCACATCCTGCCCCGCGAATGCTGTCACGCTCGCCGGCTGGGTCGTGATGGCGGGCGCCTGATCCGCGGAGGAGTCGCGCAGGGCGACCGAGTGCGAACTCCCACCAGCAGCCCCAAAGACGGAATTCAAACCCGCCGGCACATTCGCCTGACCATAGGTATTGCTGCCCCAGCTGACCATGGTGCCGTTCGACCTGACCGCATAGCTGGTGTAACTGCCGGCGATGATCGCCATGACGCCGATCAGACCCGCGGGAATAGTCGTCTGACCATCCCCGTTGCTGCCCCAGGCGAGCACGGTGCCGTCGTTCTTGAGCGCCAGGCCGTGGGAGTGGCCCGCGGCAATCGCAACGACATTGGCCACTCCGGGCGGTGGCGTGCTCTGACCGGCCCAGTTCGAACCCCAGCCGATCACGGTCCCGTCCGCTTTCAGGGCCAAATTGTAAAAATTCCCCGCCGCAATTCCGATCACTCCACTCAATCCCGCCGGCACCGCGGTAGCACCCTCAGCCGCATTGCCCCAAGCCACCACCGTTCCGTCGGCTTTCAGCGCCACGCTGTGGTAACTGCCGGCGTCAATCGCAATGACGCCGGACAATCCCACCGGCACGCTGCCCTGACCGTTGGACGTGTCGCCCCATTGCGCCACCGTGCCGTCGGCCCTGAGCGCCAGGAAATGGTAAAGGCCGCTCGACACGGCGACGACACCTGGTCCGAGCGTCGTCGTAGTGGAGGAATTAAAATTGCCCCAATACACCGCCGTCCCGTCCGCCTGCAGGGCCAGATTGTAAGACCCGTTCGCCGCGATGGCGATGACGTTGGACGAACTCGCCGGAAAATTGCGCTGCCCTTGGGAAGTGTCGCCCCACCCGATCAACTGGGTCGTCGCCGGAGCGAACAAGACAAAGATCGGCGCGCTTGAGACGGCCCCCGCGCCCTCGTTGAACACGGCCTGATATGTGCCCGGGCTCGTGCGATTCGCATTCGTGATCGCGAAGGATCGTCCGGTCGCTCCGGCCAGGGAAACTCCGTTGCGCTTCCATTGCACCGTCGCCGACACGCTGATCGCCGCATCGAGCGTGAGCGTAAGATTCTGTCCCGGCGCCAGCGGGTAGCGGCCGTAGTTCGTGGCATTGACAACGGGGGCCAGGTTGACGTTGAGCACCGCGGCGGTGCTCGTGACGCTGCCCAAGTAATTCGATACCACGACATCATAGCTTCCCGCGGTTCCCGAGTTGGTCTCGACGGTATACAACGCTCCCGTCGCCCCGGAGATCGCCGTGCCACCCTTGCGCCACTGGTAGCTCGCGCTCGTTGTCCCAACATGTGCACTGACGGAAACCGTGACGCTCTGCCCGAGGTTGACGGCGCGGCTGGCGGGGTGCGTCAGGATCGTCGGAGCCGCATCCCCGGTGCTCTCGCGCAAAACACACGTGTGCTCCACTCCTCCCGCAAAACCGTAAGCCTGGCCCAAGTTCGTGGAGAAGTTGAGCTGGCCGGAGCTGTTCGAGCCCCACCCGACCACGCTGCGATCTGACTTCAACGCCATCACGTGATGACCGCCCGCCGCGATCGCCACGACGCTGGCCAGGCCGACGGGGACGTTTCTCGCTCCCGTGCTATTGTTCCCCCACACCACCACGGTGCCATCCGCCTTCAGCGCGACGCTGAACGCACCGCCGGCGGCAATCGCGGTCACGTTGTTGAGACCCGTGGGGATCGTCGTCGCCCCGTCCCAACCGTATCCCCAAGCGACGACGGTGCCATCGGCCTTCAGCGCGAGGTTGTGCGCAGCGCCTGCTGCAATCGCCGTGACCCCGGTCAGCCCCGCCGGAACATTCGTCTGACCGCTGTCATTCTGGCCCCACGCGACGACGGTGCCGTCCGCCTTCAAGGCGATCGCGTGGGCCCCACCGCCGGCGACGGAAACCACATTCGCCAAGCCGGCGGGCAGACTGCTGCCCGTGCCGAGGCCAAACGACACCACGCTGCCGTCCGCCTTGACCGCGAAACTCGCATGCTGCGCGATCGCGACCGCGACGACGTCCGTCAACCCCGCCGGGACGTTCGTCTGATTGTTGGAATTCGTTCCCCACGCCGCGACGGTCCCGTTGGCTTTCAGCGCGAGGTTGAAGTTGGCTTGAACGGACGAGGCGATGGCGAGAACCGATCCAAGGCCGGACGGGGGGGTGATCTGGCCCGCGGTGTTGAGGCCGAAACCCGCC
>CAZENI010000026.1:0-33599 GCA_964513055.1 uncultured Opitutus sp. | reverse complement strand
ATCGGACGATCCGGGCGGAGAACGCGGCGCTGCTGCGCGACGTGCTCGAATGTGAGGAGCCGCAGGCGCGCGCGGCGGCGACGCGCTGGCTGCGCCAGCCGTCCGCGGGTCTGGCTGACGCGATCGAATTGCTGCGGGCGCGCGCGAACGACGAGAGCGGGCTCGTGCGGATGGAGGCCGTGATCGCGGCGAGCTACCTCGGCACCCGCGCGGCGCTGGAGGCGGTGCTCGGCGCGTTGGAGAAACCGGCCGATGCGCACCTCGCGTATGCGATCCGCACGTCGCTCGACTCGGAGGCGCTGGCGCGGTTCTGGAAGGGGGACGCGGCGGCGGCGCCGAGCTATCCGCAGATCGCGGCGTTTCAGCGGCGCGAGGAGGCGGCGACCGTGGCGCGGAAGAAAGCCGGCCCGGTGAACAAGGCGCCGGCCGCGCCGCCGTTCGACCAGTTGCCCGATCTGCTGACGGTGCGCATTGCGAGCGTGCCGGAGCGGATGCTGTTCGATGTGAAGCGGTTTTCCGCCCGGCCCGGGCAGCCGGTGAAACTGGTCTTCTCGAACCCCGATCTGATGCAGCACAATCTCGTGATCGTGAAGCCGGGCGCGCTCGAGGCGGTGGGCACGGCGGGAAATGAGATGGCCAGGGACCCGGAAGGGATTAAGAAGGACTTCGTGCCGAAGTCCGATTTGGTCCTGCACGCGACGAAGTTGGTCGATCCCCAGGCGACGGCGATCCTGCGCTTCAAGGCGCCGCAGACCCCGGGGGAGTATCCGTATGTGTGCACGTTTCCCGGTCACTGGGTAATCATGAACGGCGTCATGGAGGTGAAACCGTGAAGACCCTCTCGCTGCGTGGATGCCTTGGAATGGGACCGCGTCCGGCCGCTGGACTCGCCGTGATCGTGAGCACGCTCGTCTTCGCGGCGCCGGCCTCCGCTGGCGGCATTCTCGAGTGGATTTTTCCGAAGCACGACGTGCAGGCCATCACGGTGACGGATACGACGCCGGCGGGCGCGCTGCGCCGCAAGGTGACGCCGGAGAATCCCGCCTACTACCAGGCCGTGAGTGCGGGCTTCCGGGATTTCGGCGGCATCGTCGCCGGTGACAAGATTCCGCCGAAGGAGGAGGTGATGAAGACGATCGCGAAGGTGCTGGCGAAACAGGGCTATCTGCCCGGCTCGAACGAGCATCCGCCGTCGCTCATTCTGATTTGGACGTGGGGCACGCTGAACACCGACCGGATGCCGACGGCGGATGGCGAGGAAGGGCCGCAGATCAACCGCACGCAAATGCTGCGTTTTCTCGGGGCCTACAAACTCGGCCTGGTCTCCAAGGAGCCGACGGCGTTTCAGCAGGATCTGCTGATGCCGGGCACGCTGTTTCGGGACGCGGATTCGGAGATGATCATGGATCTCGCGACGGACGATCTCTACGTCGCGGCGATCTCGGCCTACGACTACCATGCGGCGACGCGAAATGAGAAGGTGCTGCTCTGGACGACGAAGATCAGTTGTCCGTCGCGCGGACTGGCGCTCGATCAGACGCTGCCGACGATGCTCGCGCTGGCGGGGCCGCACATCGGGCGCGAGACGGACAAGCCGGTGTCGATCAAGGCGACCGAGAAGTTCAAGCCCGAGGTGAAGATCGGCGACCCGATCATGGTCGAGTTTCTGGAGAAGAACAAAGTCCAGGTGATCGAGGTGTCACCGGAGGCGGGGAAGAAGAAGGCGGCGCCGAAGAAGAAGTAGGACGGGGTCCGGATTTGGACAGAATGGACTGAATGACGGAAGGATTCGCGAGTCGCTTACCAGCCGACCACGGAAGGTTTCTGATTTAGACAGGATTGACAGGATTTCGAACCAGGACTGACAGAAGGTAGCGTCGTGGGACGAGAGGTTGATCTGCTTCGGGAGGTTTGATCGCTTCTCCTGAAAATCCTTGGTTTGAGTCCTGTAAATCCTGTCCAAAAAAGAGAAACTGTCGTTCCGGACCAAACAGTGCGTTCGCCGCAGTATTTTTCAGGGGTTGGATTTACGGGAAAAATGGGAAGAGCCGCTTCAGTTCGTTCCGGTCGGGCTGGGAGCCGTATTCACAAACCTCGAACGCCTCGGCGTGTTTCACCTTGGCGGCGGCGTCGCCGGGATACCAGCGGGCGAGTTCCTGGTTGAAGCGTGCGGCGATGCCGACGAAGCGGCGGGAGAAGTTGTCGCGGACCTGCCGCTGGCGCTGGGCCTGGCCGGCGGGGTCGGCGGGGTAGAGCGAGGCGTTGCCGTTGGCGCCGCCCTCGGCGAACTGCGAGATCATGACGCCGAGCGCGTCGAGTTTCTTTTCGATGACCGGATCGATGTTGACGACGATGTCGGGCTTGGAGGGCGCCGGCTTTTGGAAGCGGTCGGTGTAATACATGAAGACCGGGTTCTTCTTCATGGCGGGCACGTCGGGGCAGAAGAACGGCACGGTGACCATGAACGCGGCGTCCTGCACGAGGACGCCGGTGTAGCGGTGGTCGGGGTGGTAGTCGTTCGTGCGTGGGCCGAGGACGAGGTCGGCGTTCCAGAGGCGGATGAGGCGCGTGAGCGTGCGGCGGTTCTCGAGTGTCGGCTCGAGTTCGCCGTCGTGGTTGTCGAGGACGACGCCTTGCACGCCGAGGATCTTGTGCGCGGCGTCGACCTCGGCCTTACGGCGCTGGGCGAGCGGGCCGCCGGCCTCGCGCCAGTGGCCGATGTCGCCGTTGGTGACGGAGACGAGCAGCACATGGTGGCCCTGCTTCGCCCAGAGCGCGCTGACGCCGCCGGTCTGAATCTCGCAATCATCGGGATGGGCGCCGAAGGCGATGATGCGGAGCTTGCCGTCGTTCGGCGGCAGGGTGACGCCGGGGATCTGGGCGTGGGAGGCCGCGAGGGAAAAGAGCCCGAGCGCGAGGGCGAACAGGAGGCGGGGAGAGGTCATGGCGAGTTGGGGTTGATGTTCGGAAAAGGCAGAAAGGGAATGTGGAAAGCTGGAAAGTGAGAAAAAGGCATCGGCGGGTGAAGTATGCCGTGCTTCACGGAGGCGAAAAGCCGGACGGCCTGCGTGCGCGAAGCGGGGGATGCACGCCCATGGGCTTGGCAGAAAGTCGGCCGGGATGACACCGCATTTTTGGACCCGCCGGGGAGGTGCCGCAGTTTCGGGAGGAGAAGGGTTGCCGGCCTCGGGCTGCGCGCGAAGCTGAGGGAGAGTTCGCTCCGGCCGGGGCGACTCGTCCTCACGCACGCTTTCCCCCATGCATCGTCGCATCGTCCTGATCCTCCTTGTGCTGGCCTGCGTCGCGCGGGCGGCGGAACCCGCGCCGCCGGCGTATGCCGACCCGTCACCGCAGCGCCATCACCTGACCAAGCGGGCGAGCGAGATCGATCCGCGGGCCCGCGCGTATCCGGCGATCGACTTCGTCTTCCAGGACAAGGCGGGCAAGGCGCAGGACCTCCAGCATGCCGTCGTGGATACGCGCGTGGCGCCGCGCGGGCGGCTCGTGATCTGGCTGATGGGCTACAACGCGCCCCTCTTCGAGCGGCTCGGCGACTACGGGCTGCACGCGATCCAGGTGCACTATGCGAACAGGTGGTTCGGGATTATCCCGACGAAGGCGCGCGATGACGGCACCAGCCTCGGGAAGATGCGGCTCGAGGCTGCGACCGGCGAGGATCACACCACGCTGGCCGAAATCGCGCCGGCGGACGGCATGAAGGAGCGGGCGCACCAGTTCGTGAAATGGCTGGCGCGCGAGCATCCGCAGGGGAGGTGGGAGCAGTTTCTCGGGGCCGATGGCCAGGGGCTGCGCTGGGACCGGGTCATCATGTCGGGCAGCTCGCACGGCGCGACGACGGCGACGCGTTTCGCGGTGCACCAGCGCGTGGACCGGGTCGTGGCGTTCTGCGGGCCGCGGGATCAACTGGAGAGCTGGCACGGGTTTCCGTCGGCGACGCCGGCGAATCGGATTTTTGGATTCAGCCATGTGCTCGATGGCGGCTGGACGGGCGACCACTACTGCCGTTCGTGGCAGATGCTCGGGCTGCACCGCTACGGGCCGATCGTCGACGTGGACGCGAACCAGCCGCCATATGGGAACACCCGGCGGCTCACGACGAAGTTCGACGTGAAGGGCGATGCGAAGAGGGCGCACAGCTCGGTCACGCCGGGCAACGCCGCGGCGAAGGGGCCGGACGGGAAATTCTCGCACGAGGCGGTGTGGCGTTATCTGTTCACGCACCCAGTGGAGCAGGTGGGCGAGGCGGTGCCGATCGATCCGGAGTGCGCGGTGAAGTGAGCGAGACGGGTTGGGTCCAGGCTGGCGCGGCCCGGAGGACGCAGCGGCGTCCCCTTTGGACTGGACCGAAACTGGCGCATGCGTCCATTCAAGCGGTCGCAGATGAGCCGACCGACTTCCCCCGCCGGTGAGCGTCCCCTGAGCCGGCCGGCCAAGGCCGGGCTGATCGTCACCGCGTCGGCCACGATCCTGCTGTGCTACCTGTTTTCGGGTGTCTCGATCATCCTGCTGCTGGCGCTGCTCGGCGTGGAGTTGATTCTCCTGGTGGCCGGCGCGCGCTTCGGGCTCGCGAGCTTCATGGCCGACGTGATGAAGCGGCACGTGCCGTTGCTCGGCTTGTTTTGCCGCAGCTTCTGGCTGGGGAGCGGAACGGATTACCGCATCCTGCTGCAGCGCCCCGACGCGCCGCGGTTGTTCGGCATCCTCGATCAACTCGCGACGCGGCTCGGGATCGCGGTGCCGCACGAAGTCGCGATCGAGATGAGCGCCGGCGGCTGGGTGCGGCTGGAGGGCTATCGCCGCGGGGCGGGCCGCACGACGCTGGGCCTCGGCTACGATTTGCTCGCGGGCCTGTCGCAGGCGGAGGTGGAGGCGGTGATCGCGCACGAGATGGCGCACGCGAAGCTCGTGCACCGCGGGCTCAAGAGCTGGCTCAACAAAGGCGTGGGCCGCTCGGCGGTGCTCACGGGACAACTGGCGGAACGCCACGAGGCGTTCCGCCAGGCGAAGCGCAGTTCCACGCTCACCACGGCGTTCCTGCGGGTGTCCGAGCGGCTCACGGCGATGGCTGCGCGCCTGGTGGCCGCCTATTCCCGGCAGGATGAATTCGAGGCGGATCGCGGCGCGGCGGAACTCTGCGGGGCGGGGCCGCTGCGGACGGCGCTGCAGCGGCTCGAGGCGATGCAGGAGAAACTCGGGCGCATGCCCTGGCGGGAGCGCGTGGCCCAGCTCGAACTCGAGGGGAGTTTCAGTGCCTGGCTCGTGGAGGAACTCAAGTTGCCGCCGCGGGAGGAGGCGCCGGCGGACGCGGGCCAGGCGGCAGATCCGTATTCGACGCATCCGTCGCTGGCCGATCGCATCGCTGCGCTGCCTCCGGATGACGGCCGGCCGCGGGAGGACGCGCCGGGGATCGGTCTGCTGGCGGATCCGGATCGAGCGGCCCGCGAGTTGATGCGCGAAATCCAGCGCGTGATCGCGGCGCAGGAGCAGAAGGACACGAAGTCGCTCGGACGCTGGGCGCGGAAGACCCAGCGCACCTCGCACATCCGGTGGCAGCAGGTGCCGGGCATCGTGCTCGTGATCGGGGGCGTGTTCGTGTCGATCATCGGCCTGGCGGGAGACCTGCATTGGGCGCATGCGATCGCGGCGGCCGTGATCGGCGGCGGCGTGTGGGCGTGGCGGCTGGGGCGTTACCGCGATCGGCGGCGGCTGCCCGTGCCTCGCTTCGGCCAGATCAAGCGAGCGTGGGAGGCGGAACGTCCCGCGGATCTCTCCGAGCGCGAACAGGCGATCGAGGCGGAGCTGGGGACACTCGTCGGCGGGGAAAAGAAGCGCCGCCGGAAACTGGCCGTGCTCCTCGATGTGGCCGACGCCGCGATCGCGCAGTGCGACTACCTGCGCGCGCACGTGGCGGCGCGCCTGGCGCTGGATGTCGAGCGCAAGTCGGTCGAGGCGGCGCTGATCCTCGCCGTGGCGAACGGCGCGCTCGGCAACGGCGACGCGTTCGGCGATCTGATCCGTTTCGTGATGCAGCAGACGGCGCTCGGCACGCAGGCGACGCGCTGGGGGGCGGCGTGGGGACTCCTGCTGCTGGGGGACTGGAATGCCGCGGAGGCGCTCCTGTGGCAGGTGCAGGAGCAGGAGCCGGAAGAGCCGACGTTCCTGACGCTGCTGGCCTTTGCGCAGGCGGAGCGCGGCAAACTTCACAGCGCGGAGATGAACGCGCGGCGGGCGCTCGCACTCGCGCCGGGCGAGCCGGAGCAGGTCAAGCTGCTCGCGCGGGTGCTGCTCGACGCAGGGCGTTTGCGCGAGGCGGGCGGGCAGCTCGGCACGATGGCGTCGATCGCTGCGACCGATCCCGAGATCGCGATGATGAACGTGCGCTGGCATCTCCTGCGGCGCGAGCACGAGGAGGCGCTGCAATGGAGCGAGACCCTGCGGCGGGCGGATCCCGCGCCCGTGCGGCAGTTGCGTGTGGCGGAGGCGTTCGAGAGCGCGCGGCGGGACGACACGGCCGCGCGGCTCTTCGAGCAGGCGCTCACCGCCGGATTTTATCCGGAGGCCCACCTGGGGCTCGCGCGGCTGGCGACGGCGCGACACGATGCAGCGGAGGCCCGGCGGCACCTGTGCGCGGCGTTGAACTTCGAGAAACCCGTCGGTCCGCGCGGGTGCGGACCCGGGCCGTTGTTTCACGAGATCGTGAGCCGCCTCACGATGCTCGAGGACGTGCACGAGCGCTGTCAGGCGTGGATCGTGACGCCGCCGGCCGACTTTGCGGTGAAGCCGGCGGCGGGTCGGTCCTTCCTGATCTTTGGAAGCGATCAGCGCGCGGCCGAGGCGCATTTTGCGTTGTTGCTCGGCGCGATGCAGCCCGAAGGTCCGCCGCCGCTGCTGTCTGGTCTCGCGTGGCAAATCGCGCCGAAGGAGCGCCAGCCGGAGCGTCCCGTCCGCCCCGGTGTGCAGTGTGCGCTGTAAACGTGGAGTCGCGATCCGGCCGGGCCACGCGCCGGCGTCACGGCACCGCCACCGCCACGCCCGAGCCGATCATCATCGTGCCGGCCGTGCGGTTCATGAGCCGCACGCGGCGCGGGCTGGTGAGAAAACGCCGGGCGCGGGCGGCGGCAAACGCATACGCGGTGGGGATTCCGCCGACGACCGGCAGCATGATCAGCATCATCAGCGCGGCGTCGCCGGCGGTGAGTTTTTCGAGATCGATGAAGGTCGGGAGCAGGCCGGCGTAGAACGCGATCGTCTTCGGGTTGCCGAGTGTCAGCGCGACGCCCGCGAGGGCGTTGCGGCCGAAGCCGCGCGGCGGGACGGCGACGGGCGTGCCGTCAGGGGCGGTCTCGACATGGGCGCGCCAGAGTTTGACGCCGAGCCAGATCAGATACGCGGCGCCAGCGAGTTTCACGAAGAGAAAGAGCTCACCCATCGCGTGCGCCAGCGCGGTCATGCCGAGCACGGCGAGCAGGAAGAAAATCAAATCGCCGACGACGATCCCGCAGGTGAGCGCGACGGCCTCGCGAAAACCACGGCCGATCGCGCAGGAGGTGACGGCAAAGATGCCCGGCCCGGGCGTGGCGACGGCGATGCTCAGCGCGAGCGCGAAAACCAGGAAACTCTGGGCCTGCATGGGAGGGGAGGGGTAACGGCGCGGGCGGTGAAGGCAAAGGCATTCAACGGGTGGAGGGGGCGCGGGAGGAGTCGGGGCGATGCCTGCGGCCGGAGTGCGCGTGGTCGTTCCGCTTGCCGCCGTGGGCGCGATGAGTGTGATGACGCCGTGGATTTGAGTCCGGCACGAGAGATTCGATGGGGACGCGCGTTGGGCGCCGCCGGGCTGCTGGCGTTAGTAATGTTTCCGTGGTGCTACGCGTTCGTGCCGATGGAAGTTCGCTTTGAGCACGTTCCGCTGCTGCCGTTGACGGCGTTTTTCGAAGTCGTCGGCACCGCCTACACGGCGGTCTTCCTCACGATCCTGGTGCACGAGGGCGGACATTGGTTTTTCGGCCGGCTCGTGGGGATCCGCCTCAGTGAGTTCGCCGTGGGAACGGGCTCGGAGCGCCTGGAGTTCGCGTGGCGGGGAGTCCGCTTTGCCTTCGGGCCGTGGCTGCGGTGGGGCTACGTGCGCGAGATTCCCGCGCGGGAGAACATGCGGTTCGGAAAGCAGTTTGTCTTCCTGGCGGGCGGCGTGGTGGCGGAGATCATCTTCCTGGGCGCGCTCTACTATTTTCCGGCTTCGGCGTGGGGACCGGGTCCGCTGGAGGAAGTGTTCGATCGCCTGTGCCGGTTCGCGTGGGTTTCGGGCGGTTTCGGAATCTGCGCGAGCCTCTGGCCCCGGTTGGTGGCGATCGAAGGGCGCGAGACTCCCAACGACGCGCTGCTCATCCAGCGGGCGTGGGCCAATCGCGGCAAGGAGGAGCAGACGTGGCAGACGATCCGGTGGGGCGACGAGGTCAATGCGCTCGCCGCGTCAGGGCGCTACGCCGAGGCGGCGAGCGTGCTCGAACGCATGCTCGCGGCGGATCCCGGCAACACGGAGTGGCGCACGATCCTGGCATCGCTGCACGCCGGAGCGCAGGAGTGGGATCGCGCCATGCTCGCGCACCACGAGGCGATTCAGCGCTCGGCCCCAGGATCGCGGCAGCGCGTGCAGGCGGTCGACGCGGCGGCGACGCTGGCCTTGCACCGCGGGCGGCGCGAGGACCTGGCGCGGCTGCGGCCGCTGGTCGAGGAGGCGTTGCGGACGGACGCGCAGCCGACCTTGGCCGGGACGCTCGGCTCCCTGCTGATCGAACTCGATGAGACCGTGGCCGGGGTGAAACTCCTGAACCAGTGCCTGGCCGGGACGGACGCGGCGCACGATCGCGCGATCGCAAACGCGTATCTCGCGAAGGCGGCGCTGCGGATGGGACGCCGGCAGCGCGCGGAGGAACTCCTCGGTTTCGCCCGGGGCGCGGGCAGCGATCATCCGCTCGCGCGCCGCGTGGTGGAGGAAATCGAGCCGGCGCTGCGGGCGGCCGAGGGCGGTGGCGCCTCGACGCCGGCGGCGTCGTGATCGGGCGACGCGTGCGGGCCGGCCTTCCGCCTGAAGGCGGGGCTCGCCGGGATTCCGCGGAATCCGCCTGAAGGCGGAACTACGAACACGCTGGCGCGTGCTACCGACGGACGCGCGCGAAGTGGCGGCGCACGGCGCATCCAATTTGCGGATGCACGGGAAAATGCGCGGGCGGGGTGAAAATTGAAAGATGCCGGCGCAGGGGGGCGTTCCACTCCTGCAAGCCAGTCCGGCTTTCGCTTCATCCCGCTCAACCTCCGTTCCCATGAAAAAACATCTGTCGTTCCTCGCGCTCACCCTCGCCGTCGCCTTCCTCAGCGGCTGTGCCACGGCCTCGTTCCCCACGCCGGCCCAAGTGGCGGCGCCCACGCCGATCCAGAACAATTCCGGCAAATTCATGGCGCCCTACACCTCCGACGGCGTCGTCGCCGAGTGGGTCGACAAGGCGGTGAAGGCGAAGATGGGCGCGGCGATTGGCGCCAATGTCGGCGCCTATGCCGGCCAGAAGGCGCTCGAGCAGATTCCGTTCGTCGGCGGCTTCATCGGCGAGAAGGCCGGCAAGGCCATCGGCCGCGAGATCGCCGTGAAATCCTCCGGCGGCTGGGAGGCGATCAAGGCGGGGTCCGATCTCTCCTTCAACTCGGTCGACGATCTCGCCGTGTGGATGTATGCCAAATACTCCAGCAACGAGCACTACAAGGACGTGCTCGCGGCGACGCAGGGCATCTATCCCGAACTCGTCGAGCGCTACGCCCCCGCGATCCAGATCGCCGCGCAGAAGGGCGCCGGCCGCACCGAGGCCGACCGCAAGAGCTGAGCCGCCCCGTCGCGTCGCTCCCTCCCTCCGCCTGCACCTCATGAAAATCCTCCCCCTGGTTCCGCTTGCGCTCACCGCCCTCTGGTCGGGCTGCAACACCACCGCGCCCACCATCAACAACTCGCCGGGCCGGCCCACCGCCTACGTCACGGCCGACTCGCCGGGCCGCGTGCAGGGCATCGGCATGGAGTCGCAGGACATCATCTCGATGTCCGACAAGATGGCCCGAGACCTTCTCGGCCAGCCGTCGCTCGTCTCCCGCCCGACGCCGCCGCGCATCATCGTCGACTCGGAATATTTCCGGAACGAGGGCTCGTCGCGCGTGAACAAAAACCTGATCACGGATCGCCTGCGCGTGGATCTGAACCGCGCGTCCCAGGGGCGCCTGCTCTTCGTCGGCCGCGAGTTCGTCGCGGCGGTCGAGACCGAACGGCGGCTCAAGCGCGAGGGCGTGACCGACCAGGGCTCGATCCGCAACACGCAGGCCACGGCCGGCGCGGACTTCCGGCTCACCGGCCGGATCGCGACGAGCGACGCGATCGATCCCAAGTCCGGGCTCACGCAGCGCTTCACGCAGATCACCTTCGAGCTCATCGATCTCGAGTTCGGCACGATCGTGTGGAGCAACATCTACGACTACGCGAAGGCGGCCCAAGATGACATCATCTACCGCTAAGCCGGCCGGGGCGGCGGCGCACCGCTGGCGGACGGCCGTCGTGACCATCCTGATACCCGCGGTGGCGCTGGCGCAGACCGCCGCCGTGACCGACGCGCCCCGCCCGCCCGTGCCCGCGAACCTGCGGCCGCTGGTGGACAAGGTGACGAAGGCGCAGAACAAGGACCGCGTCGTGAACGAAATGGAGCTCGGCGTCGCGGCCCTCGCGCTCGGCGAGCTCGACATCGCGCGGCACGCCTTCGACAGCGCGCTGCACCTGATCGAGATCACGCACGGCGGCACCGAGCAGGCGCGCCAGGCGCGCAGCCTCTGGTATGAGGAAGGCACGAAGGACTTCAAGGGGGAGCCCTACGAGCGCGCGATGGCGTATTACTATCGCGGGCTGATCTACCTCCGCGATCGCGACGCCGACAACGCCCGCGCCTGCTTCAACGCCGCGATCCTCCAGGATTCGTTCGCCGAGGAGCAGCAGAACCGGTGCGACTTCGCCGTGCTGTATCTGCTGGCCGCCTACGCCGCGCACCTGCAGAACGACCGCGCGGCGCGCGATGAGAACTTCGCGGACTTCCTCCGCTTCCGGCCGGACTTCCCGCCGCCGGACTGGGACAACTCGGTGCTGGCGGTGGCCGAGACCGGCAAGGGCCCGCGGAAACTGGCCGACGGCGTCGGGCACTTTCAGATGAAGATTTTCCGCGGCAAGGGCTTCAAGGATGTCGCCGCGCAGTTCGGGGCGGGCGAGGGGAAGTGGCGGGCGTATCCGGCCGAGGACGTCGCCTTCCAGGCGATGACGCGCGGCAGCCGCCCGATCGACGCGATCCTTGAGGGCAAGGTCGCGTTCAAGAAGCAGGCGGAGAACATCGGCACCTCGCTCACCTCGCTCTCGTCGGAGGTGATGGTGTCCGCGCCGCTGCTCGGCAACTCGGGCGGCGCGCAGGCGGCCGCCGGCGGCCTCGCGGTGCTCGGCATCGCCTCCGCCCTCATCGCGCAAAACGCCAAGCCGCGCGCCGACACGCGCGCCTGGCCCAACCTCCCCGACACGATCCACGTCGCCTTCCTGCCGAAGGCGGTCCGCGGCACCGCCGTCTCCGCGGCGTTCCTCGACGCCGAGGGCAATGTCCTCGCGAGCAAGGAGCAGGTCCCGCAGGACGCCGACACGCTGCTCTGGTTCAAGAATTCCTAATCCATTCCCATGTCCACGCTTCATCCTCCCCGTTCCACCCCCCTGCGCCGCGCGGCCTTGCTCGCGGGCGGCGTCGCCCTGCTGCTCGCATTGGCGGGCTGCCAGTCCACCTCCTACGAAGGCGCGATGGTCGCGCAGCGGATCGAGAGTCCGCACGCGCCCAACGCGAAGATTCATCTCAACCAGGTCGTGGTCCTCGACCGCGACCTGCAGGACATCCCCGGCACGACCACGCGGCGCGCCGGCAAGATCACCGTCGAGCGCCACGGCGCGACGCGCGGGCCCACGGGCGCGCTCGAGGTCTACGCGACGTTTCGCAACCGCACGGACCATCCGTTGCAGCTCGAGTGCCGCACGCAGTTTTTCGGCGCGCAGGAGGAGCCCGTCGAGGGCGCCTCGGCGTGGCAACGCGTGATGCTGCCGCCGCTCGGCGTCGAGTCCTTCAAGGGCAGCTCAAAGGCCGCGGGGAGCGTCGCGTTCTACTATGTCGAAGTGCGGGAGGGCCGCTGACATGAAGCTCCTCTCCGCTTTACCCTGGCTCGCGCTGTGCGGCGGGCTCGCTGCCGCGGCCGTGAGTGCGCAGAGCACGCGGCCGATGGAGCAGGACGTGCGGCCCGGCGCGGTGAACGCCAGCCGGCCCGCGTCCGCGACGGCCTTCGATCCGCCGGCGGCGCCGATGCACCCGGCGTTCGCGGCCCGGCCGCCGATGCCCGAAGCGCCGCCGCCGCCGAATCCGGCCGCGCTGCTGCGCGAGTTCACGCAGGCCTACCAGGCGGCCGGCGCGCCGCGCATCGCGATCCTCTACAACCAGACCTTTGCGAACAAGATCAGCTCCTGGTCGATGGACAAGAGCCACGGTCTCACGCTGCCGGCCAGCGCGGCGGAGCGCCCCGGCTTCTCGACGGAAAACGTCCAGTGGGTCTTCGAGGAGGGTTTTGCGAAACCGTTCGCCGCCGCCGGCGTGAGCCTCGTCGACGCCGCGCTCATCATGCAGGCAGCCGATCGCCGCGAGACGTGGTGGTGGGAGAGCCGGAACGTGTCGGACCTCAACGCCAACGTGAAGGCGCTCAAGCAGCACACCGACTGGGTCGTCGAGGTGCTGATGGTGCCGGACAGCAAGCTGGCGAGCGGCTACCTCTTTCGCACGACGCTGAAGCGGCTGGCCGACGGGCGCATCATCGCCTCCGGCCTCTGCACGCTCGAGGAATTCCGCCAGGTGAAGGAGAAGACGCGCGTCGTGTTCGACGACACCGGCTACAAGTTCGTGCCGGACGACTCGGGGCGGCCGACGCTCGACGACTATGCGCAGAGCGCGGCGATGAAGCTGCTGGTGGACGTCACACCGAAGCTGGCGCAGCTCGCGCCGCCGCGGACGGACGCCGCCACGAAGTAGGCCGCGCGCCCAGCCGCCGCACGCCTTCCGGGCCGCCATGAATCCGAAATTGCCCTACGCCTGGCTGGGCCGCCTCACGGCGGACGTGCTGCTCGCGGCGCTGGTGGCCGGCTGTTATCAGGTGCCGGTCACGGGCCGTCGCGCGATGAACCTCGTCGACGAGAAGGAGGTCACGAAGCTGAGCCTCACGATGTTCGACGAGATGAAGCGGCGGCACCGGCCGTCGCGCGACCGCGCGCGGCAGGAGCAGCTTGCACGGGTGGGCGAGCGGCTGGCGAAGGTGGTGTTCTGGGACATGCCGGATGCGGACTGGGAGTTCCTGGTGTTCGAGTCGCCGCAGATCAACGCTTTCGCGATGGCGGGCGGGAAGGTCGGGGTGTTCAGCGGGCTCTTCAAGATCGCGAAGACGGAGGACCAGCTCGCCGCGGTGATCGCGCACGAGATCGCGCACGTCACCGCGAAGCACGTGCACGAGAAACTCTCGCAGGAGCTGGCCGTCGACACGGTCGGCACGGTGGGCGCGATCGGGATGGGCGTTGGCGGGGTGGGCGGCCTGACGACGGCGGCCCTCAGCCAGGCCTACGGGCTGACGACCGGCATCGGGGCGCTGGCGTTCGATCGGGCGAAGGAGAAGGAGGCGGACCTGATCGGGCTGATGTATATGGCGCGCGCCGGCTACGACCCGCAGGAGGCGGTGAAGGTGATCGAGGCGCTCGAGCACGAGTCTGCCAGACAGCCGACGCAGCCGGCGATGCTATCGACGCACCCGACGCATCCGGAACGAATCCTGCAGTTGATGGACGCGATGCCCAAGGCGCTGCGCGAGCGCAACAGCGCCGGGTCGAGGGCGGCGCCGATTGTCGTGAAATAGTGGCTTTGGCGTGGAGCGAGTGGTGCCGCCGAGTGGTCGGCCGCGGACAGATTGTGAAAGATCGCGCCGAATGGCGGCGTTCCGGTGGTTGCGAAACCCCGCTCAATCCCCTCCCACCATGATCTCTTTCGCTGCGCGGTTCGTATCCTGTTTCTTCCGTCAGGCGGGTGCCCGCCGTGGCGCCGTCGACTTTTTTCCGGGGAGCGCGCGTGTCGCGCCGGGGGCCTGCGGCCTCTCGTTGGGGGTAGCCGAGGTGAGGCAACATCATGGGTGCAGGCTGGCGCCGGCTGCGCGCTCCCCGGATTCCACTCCGCACGTGGCAGTGCGCGCGCGAGGGTGGCGGGGAGCGGTGCTGCTGCTGCTGGCGGCGGCGGGACTCGCCGCGGGCGGCGTGGCCCGCGCGCAGAGCACGCTCTTCGCGGAGGACACGGGCGTGCTGCCGCGCTCGGGCGCGGTGGCGTCGAGCACGTTCACGCTCGGGAGCACACGCACGCTGGTGCTGCGGGTCGTGGCCGACTACGGGATCGATGCGGGCATCTTCACGCCGAGCGGCTTCGCGGCGTTTTCCAACGGCCAGGCCACCACGGGCTGGGCGCTGTTCAACAACACGTATGGCACCAGCAGCGTGACGCTCGCGGCCGGCAGCTACGTGGTCGCGGTGCGCAGCCGGGCGAGCACGGCGAACAATTTTCGCTACGAACTCGACTACGACTTCACGCGCCCCGGCGAACGCCGGCTCGATTCGCAGACGCGCGCCGAGTATGTCGGCGCCAACGGCGGGCGGCTCTGGCAGCCGTTCACGATCGGGTCGGGCCACTACGTGTGGATCGACGGCGCGAATCTCGGGCTCGAGTTCTATCTGCTGCCGGCGGACGAGCTGGATAATTTCCGGGCGGGGCGGACGTTTCGCTATTTCTCGGACTACGGCCCGGCCCAGAGCTCGAACCAGCCCGGCGGTTTTCACGTGAACCTGGCGCCCGGCAGCTACCTGCTCGCGTTTCGAAACAGCAACACGATCCAGAAAGCCGTCACCTACACGATCGAATGGTGGTCCGGGGGCGCGACGGGCACGCCGACCCCGCCGCCGCCGCCGGCCGTCGTGGCGCCGGCGATCACGACGCAGCCGCAGGGCCGGAGCGTCACGGCCGGCGGCGCGGTGAGCTTCACCGTGGCGGCCAGCGGCACGACGCCGACGTATCAGTGGCGCAAGAACGGCACGGCCATCCCGGGTGCGACCGGCGCCACATTCTCGATCGGCGCGGCGACCACCGGCGATGCGGGCACCTACACCGTGGTGGTGAGCAACTCGTCGGGTTCCGTGACGAGCGCGGCGGCGACGCTGACGGTGACGGTCGCGCCACCGACCCCGCCACCTCCCGCTCCGCCGCCAAATCCGATCACACCGACCCCGACGCCGCCTGCGAGCGCGGGCCCGGCGCGCCTGGTGAATCTCTCGATCCGCACGAACGCCGGCACGGGCGCGCAGACGTTGATCGTCGGCTTTGTCGTGGGCGGCGCGGGCACGGGCGGCACCAAGCCTCTGCTGGTCCGCGGCATCGGGCCGTCGCTCGGGCAGTTTGGCGTCACCGGCGCGCTGGTGGATCCGCAACTGCAGCTCTTCAGCGGCGCCACGATGATCACGAGCAACAACGACTGGGGCGGGAGCGCGGCGGCGGCGAACGCGTTCAGCCAGGCGGGCGCGTTTGCGCTGGCGGCGGCGAGTCGCGACGCGGCGCTGATGCCGACGCTCGGCGGCGGGCTTTACAGCGCGCAGATTTCGGGCGGTGCCGCCGGGGCCGGCGTCGCGCTGGCGGAGATCTATGATCTGACCGCGGGCAGCGCCGTCACGGCGTCGACGCCGCGGCTGGTGAACATCTCGGCGCGAGCGCAGGCGGGGAGCGGCGCGGACACGTTGATCGCGGGTTTCGTCGTGAGCGGCACGGGGAGCAAGACGGTGTTGATTCGCGCCATCGGGCCCGGGCTGGCGCAGTTCGGCGTGTCCGGGGTGCTGACGGATCCTGAACTGCGGCTTTACCAGGGCAGCACGTTGATCGGCAGCAACGACGACTGGGGCGGCACGGCGGGTCTGACCACGGCCTTCGGGCGGGTGGGGGCGTTTGCGCTGCCGGCAGGGAGTTGGGATGCCGCGCTGCTCGTGACGCTCCAGGCGGGCACGTATTCGGCGCAGGTGTCGGGTATCGGCGGTGCGACGGGCGTGGCGCTGGTCGAGGTTTACGAGCTGCCGTAGGCGGAGCGTGCGGGCGGTGGGGCGGGCCTAAGGAGCGAAGGCCCCGAGGCTGCCGGGCGAAACGCTCACGCGTTCCGCTACAGTCCGGGAACCAGCGGCTTGGGGTCAAGCCGCGCCACCTCGCAGCCGCCGCGCGTGATCAGGCTGGTCGGGGCGGGGGTTTTTGTCAGGGTCGGGGTCTTATGCGCTTGCTCCTCCTCCCCGTGTTTCTGGCGTTCGTCGCGCTCTCCCGTGCCGCGACCGCTTCCTACGATCTCGTGATTTACGGCGGCACGTCCGGCGGAGTGGCGTCGGCCATCCAGGCGGCGCGGATGGGGAGGACGGCGGTGCTGATCGAGCCGACGCAGTTCCTCGGCGGGCTCACGACCGGCGGCCTCGGCGCGACGGACATCGGCAACAAGCGCGCGATCGGCGGCATCTCGCGGGAGTTTTACGGGAAGATCTGGGAGCACTACCAGAATCCCGCGAGCTGGACGCGGCAGAAGCGCGAGGAGTATGTGAACCGTCGCGGCGGCGTGAACGACGCGGCCGAGAAGACCATGTGGACCTTCGAGCCGCACGTGGCGACGAAGGTCTTCGACGACATGCTGCGCGACGTGCGCGACAAGGTCACGGTCGTGAAAGGCGAGCGGCTCGATCTCGCCAAGGGCGTCGTGAAGCAGGGCGCGCGCATCGTGCGGATCGTGATGGAGAGCGGCCGCGCGTTCGAGGGGAAGATGTTCATCGATGCGACCTACGAGGGCGATCTGCTCGCGAAGGCGGGCGTGAAGTATCACGTGGGGCGCGAGGCCAACGCCGTTTACGGCGAGACGATCAACGGCGTGCAGGCGGCGCACGCGGTGAGCCACCAGTTCACGAAGCAGGTCGATCCCTACGTGAAGCCGGGCGATCCGAAGAGCGGCGTGCTCCCCGGCATCGAGGTTGGCGGCCCGGGCGTGGAGTTCTCCGGCGACCGCAAGGTGCAGGCCTACAATTTCCGGATGTGCACGACGGATGTGCCGGAGAACCGCCGGGCGTGGGAGAAGCCGGCGAACTATGATCCGAAGTGGTTCGAGCTGCTGCTGCGCAATTTCGAGGCGGGCGACCACCGCGTGCCGTGGAACCCGGTGTGGATGCCGAACCGGAAAACGGATACGAACAACAACTACGCGATCAGCACCGACTTCATCGGCCAGAACTGGGACTACCCGGAGGCGGACTACGCCACGCGCGCGAAGATCTGGCGGGCGCACGAGGACTGGCAGAAAGGCCTGATGTGGACGCTCGCGAACCATCCGCGCGTGCCGGAGAAGGTGCGCGCCGAGTTCCAGCGCATCGGGCTGGCGAAGGACGAGTTCCAGGACAACGACAACTGGCCGCGCCAGCTCTATGTGCGCGAGGCGCGCCGGATGATCAGCGACTACGTGATGACGGAGAAGAACTGCATCCGCGCGGAGGTCGTGACCGACAGCGTGGGCATGGGCGCCTACAACATGGATTCACACAACATCCAGCGCTACATCACCAAGGAGGGCTTCGTGCGCAACGAGGGCGACGTGCAGGTGCGCGTGCGGCCCTATCCGATCAGTTTCCGCAGCCTCCGGCCCAAGGCGGCCGAGTGCACCAATCTGCTGTCGCCGACCTGCCTCAGTTCCTCGCACATCGCGTTTGGCAGCATCCGCATGGAGCCGGTGTTCATGGTGCTCGGCCAGAGTTCGGCGACGGCGGCGGTCCAGGCGATCGAGCAGGGCGTCGAGATCCAGCAGATCGATCCGAAGCGGCTGCAGGAGCGCCTGCTAAAGGACGGCCAGGTGCTGGACTTCGAGAGCGCGGCGATCACGCCGCGGGTGGTGCTGGCGAAGGCGAAGCTCGAGGGCGTCGTGGTCGACGACCTGGACGCGAAGCGGATCGGCTTCGACCGGAGCAGCGCGGCGCACTCGGTGTATGTGGAGTCCGGTTACCACCACGACAACAACGACGGCAAGGGCAGCCAGACGGCGCGTTTCGTGCCGGAGCTGCCGAAGGCCGGCCGGTATCAGGTGCTGATTGCCTATCCGTGGAACGCGAACCGCGCCGCCAGGGTGCCGGTGACGATCAAGCACGCCGACGGCGAGACGAAGGTCACGCTCGACCAGAAGAAGAAACCCGCGGTGCGCGAGTTGTTGCAGCCGGTGGGCACGTTTCGCTTTGAAAAGGGCGCCGCCGGCTACGTGGAGATATCCAACGCGGGCACGGAGGGCTTCGTGGTGATCGACGCGGTGCAGTGGATCGAGGCGAAGTGAGCGGCGATCTGGTTTGAACAGAAGATAGCGAAGGCAACGAAGAAGAAGGTATTCTTCGTTTGCTTCGTAGTCTTATGGTCACTGGTTTTTGATTTGAGGGCAGGGCGAATCTACGTCCCAGCGTTTCACTTCAGGCTTTTGATGTAGAGGATGAGCGACTCGATCTGCGATTCGTTCAGGATGCCGGCGAAGCTGGGCATGGCGTATTCGGTCTTCTCGTAGCCCGAGGCGATCTTGGCGGCGGGATCGAGGATCGATTCGCGGAGGTAGGACTCGTCGGCCGCGACCTTGATCGTCTTGCCGGCCACGAAGACCGCGCGCTCGCCGCCGTAGAGGCCTTTCCAGGCGGGGCCGGATTTCGCGATGATGGGATTGTGTTCGTCGGCGTGGCAGGCGACGCAGGCGAAGAGCTGGGCGAGCCGCTTGCCCTCGTCGAGCGTGACGGGGCCCGTCGTCTGCGCGACGGCCGCGGTGCGCGGGGTGAGGTCGACGGTGAGATCGCCGAAGCCCTCGGCCCGGGGATCGAATTTCGCGAGCGCGTAGGGCGTGGTGTAGGCGTTCTCCTCGAAGGTCTTGCCCGCCGCGGTCGCGAGCGACCAGCCGACGCGGAGCTGCTGCACCGGCTTCAGGCCGGGAACGCCGATGAAGACGCTGCGGCCGTCGGCCGAGAGATAGGCGCTGCTGGGAATGAGCGCGTCCTGGCCGGGCGTGCCGTCGGCCTTGTATTGGGGCGAGCCATACTTGGCGGTGCGCTGGTAGCCCCAGGACTGGAGCGAGTAGCTGGCCGGGTCCTTCGCCTTCGCCGGATCGAGGGCGACATCGAAACGCAGGAGCACGCCCTGCTCCATCGGCACGACCTCGCGCGGGATCGTGACGGGGGCGCCGGTGTAGCGCACGCGGCCCAGGCCGGCGCCGGTGTCGATCACGTTGCCCCAGCCGAGCACCTGGAAGCCGGCGAGGTAGAGCTGGCCGTCGGCGGGGTTGACGGAGCCGTTGAGGGGCGGAAACGAAAACGCGCGCGTGATGCTCGTGACGGCGGCCTGCAGGCGGGGCGTGCGCTCGTTCAGCAGCACGCGGAAGAGCTCGGGCTTGTTGAAGCCGATGTGGACGAGCGCGTCATTGAGCGGGCCCATCCTGGCGCCGAGGAGCCAGGTCTGGGAAATCGCGGAGGAGTTCACCGGATGCGGAATCCAGGTGAGCGGCTCGGCCGGCGGCGAAGGGTAGATCTCCTTCGGCTGGAACCGCGCGAGGAAGCCGTAGAACTGGCGGTCGCGCACGATGTGGAGCGGCGTCGAGGGGATGTATTGGCCCTGCTGGTCGCTGGAGGTGACGAGGCCGGTGCGCGGATGCACGCCGATGTTGGGCTGGCGGAAGCCGTATCCGAGGACCGTGGACGTGCGGCCGTCGGCCGAGATGCGCAGCACGCTGCCATTGTGCTTGCCGAGCGTGGTGTCCTGCTGGCCGCCCTTGGCGATCACGAACTCGCCGCCGGGGGCGGGGCGGATCTGCGAGGGGAACTCGCGCATGTCGGCGGTCTGCGCGAAGGCGTTGGAGAACAGCTCGTGCACGTCGGCCTCGCCGTCGGCGTTGGTGTCGCGGAGGCGCCAGATGCCGTTCTTGTCGAAGGCGTAGATCTCTTCGTCGCGGATCGCGATCGTCATCGGCTCGTGCAGGCCGGAGGCGAAGCGGCGCCAGCGCGGTTTGCCGGCGGGATCGCCGAGGCCGCGGACGAGCCACACGTCGCCGTCGAGTGTGATGACGACGCCGGTGCCGTCGCGGAGGAACTGGATGTCCGCGGGGCGGACGCCGCGGCGCCAGGGGTTGTCCGTAGGCAGCGCGAGGTCGTCCACCACGTAGGCGTCGGGCGCGGCGGAGAGTGTGAGCGACGTCGTGATTTCCTGCGGCCAGCGGGGCGCGGGGGCGGCGGAGGGCAGCGGGCGCGGCGCGATCGTCGTCGGCGTGCCGCCGGGGGTGAGCGCGAGGGCGAATGCGAGCGGCTGCGTGCCCGCGGCGATGCGCACGGTCCAGACGCCGTTTTCCTCGGCGAGGGAGGCGGAGCGGGCACTGCCGGGAGCGAGGCCGAGGGTGAGGGCGGTCGCGGCGGATTTCCGGCCGAGGACGAGGCGGAGCGGCTTCGTCGCGGGGCCGACGTTCAGGTGCCGCTCGATCACGGGCTGGCCGTTCTGCTCGGACGTCGTCGTCCATTCGCGGATACTCGCGCCGCCGGCGGTGTAGTCGAGGACGACGCCGTCGCGGACGAGGCGCAGCGCCTGGAGGCGTCCGAGGGCCTCGGGGATCGGGCCGCGGCCGACTTCCTCGGGGCTCGGCGCGGGTTCGCGCGGATCATCGAGCGAGAAGGTGTCACCGGCGTGCCAGCCGGGATAGATGCCGCTGGCGAGCCAGAGCTTGCCCTCGGGCTGGGGGAGGTTGGTCTGGCCACCGGGGGTCTTGCGGCCGAGGTCGTGATAGGAGCCGGGGGCGAGCGCGGTGGCGGAGACGCCCCGGCCACGCCAGACGGCGGAGACGCGGAGCAGATCGGGATCGAAGCAGGCCCAGCAATCGCGACCGAGGTTGAGGATGAGGCCGCGCGGCGTGAGGTTGGTGGCGGGGAAATCGGCGCCGGCCTTGCGGGCGTCGAGGACGGAGGAGAAGAACGGGAAATCGGGCTCGACCCAGGCGGCGAGGGGCGACGCCGCGGCCGCGGGCGCGGCGCGCTTGGCCTTGGGCGCCTTGGGGGCCGCCTTCGGTTCGGCGGCGATCAGGAAGGGGCCGGAGGCGCCGAGCGCGGACAGGAGCGCGACGACGGAAAGGCGGCGGAGACGGGGAAGGGACATGGGCATGTGGGCGCGACGCGAGGCGAGACGTTGAGCGGCTGGAGCCGGGTTGTCCACCGGGCGATGCAGAGTGTCGCGGGAAACCGCAGGCAACGAATTGAACGACGCAGGCGGCGGCGGCTTCGTTTCCTTCGTTGCCTTCTGTCCGCGCCTCCGGAAAAGAGACGGCATGAAACCCCGCTGGCTGCTGTGGATGGCGATCGTGTTCGGATTGGTCGCGGCGCGCGCCGCCGAGCCGCGTCCGAATGTCCTCTGGTTCGTGGTCGACGACATGTCGGCCAATCTCTCGAGCTACGGGGAGAAACTGATCCAGACCCCGAACATCGATCGGCTGGCGCGCGAAGGCACGCGGTTCAGCCGGGCGTTCACGACGGCGCCGGTGTGCTCGCCGTGCCGGTCGGGCTTCATCAACGGGATGTATCAGACGACGATCGGCGCGCACCAGCACCGGAGTGGTCGCGGCGTGGAGAAGATCGTTCTGCCCGCCGGCGTCGAGCCGGTGCCGGCGATCTTCCAGCGCGCGGGCTATTTCACGTGCATCGGCACCGGCCTGCCCGACGTGGCGCGCAATGGGAAAGCGAAGAACGCGAAGAAGAAGGCGGCGGCGGCCGACGACGCGGAAGGCGCGTCGCGGGGGCTCGGCAAGACGGACTATAATTTCAATTGGGACCCCAAGATTTACGACGCCAACGACTGGGCGGGGCGGAAGGCGGGCCAGCCATTCTTCATGCAGGTGCAGCTCGCGGGCGGAAAACTGCGCGGCGGCACCGATGCCAGCGCAAAGGCGCTGAGCGAGCGGGCGAAGGCGCAGTTCGGCGCGGCGACCGACCCGGAGAAGGTGGTGCTGCCGCCGTATTATCCGCGCGACCCGGTGCTGCTGCGCGACTGGGCGGCGTATCTCGACGCGGTGCGGTTCACGGACAAGCACGTCGGCGACGTGCTCGCGCGGCTGGAGAAGGAGGGCATCCTCGAGCAGACGGTGATCATCTTCGTGACCGATCACGGCATCAGCCACGCGCGCGGGAAGCAGTTTCTCTACGACGAGGGCGCGCACGTGCCCTTCATTGTGCGCGGTCCGGGCATCCCGAAGGGACAGGTGCGCAATGATCTGGTTGAGTTGATCGATATCACGCCGACTTCGCTGGCGGCGGCGGGGCTGCCGGTGCCGGCGGTGATGCAGGCGAAGAACGTGTTCGCGAAGGACTACGCGCCGCGGGAGTTCGCGTTTGCCGCGCGCGATCGCTGCGACGAGACGGTCGAGCGGATCCGCAGCGTGCGCAGCGACCGGTATCTCTACATCCGCAATTTCTATCCGCTGCGGCCGCACCTGCAGCCGAACGCCTACAAGGACGGCAAGTCGATCGTGCAGACGCTGCGGGCGCTGCACGAGGCGGGGAAACTCGATCCGTTGCAGGAGAAGCTGCTCTTCAGCCCGACGCGTCCGCCGGAGGAACTCTACGAATGGACGACGGATCGCTGGCAGGTGAAGAATCTCGCCGCCGAGCCGGCGCATAAGGCGACGCTGGAAAAGATGCGCGCGTGGCTGGATCGGTGGATCGTGGAGACGAAGGACAAGGGGCCGGAATCGGATGCGATGTATGACAGCGACATGGACGTCTACATCGGTGGCCGGAATCGAAAGGGCGCGGGCGAGAGCGTGACCGAGAAGAACATCGCGGTGATGAAACGCTGGGCAAAGGAAGGGAAGTGATCGGGCCTGGCGGCCCGGCCTTTGAGCGGGAACTCATCCCGCAGTGGAGCCGGCCGGGCGAGCCGCGGGTGAGCGTGAACAACCTGCCCGCCCGCATCGTGCCACCGCGGCGTTGAGTTCCTCCCGGCCAGCGTCCACGCTCGCGGCCACCTCGCCTGCCGCTCGCGTCGTTGGATGCGCCCTTCGGCGGGCCCGCTTTTCCTCCCTGATGCACTCCGGCAGATTCATGGCGCTTCTGGTGTCGCTCTTCGCGGCAGGGCTGGCGGTGGGTGCGGCGGAAACGACGGCGCCGCATCCGCTGGCCTGGGACGCCATGGAAAAGAGCCTCGAGCCCGAGCCGGGGACCACGGTCGCGGCGTTCACGTTTTCCGTCACCAACCGATCCGCCGCGGCCGTCAGCATCACCGAGATCAGCCCCTCGTGCGGCTGCACGGTGGTGCAGCTCCCCGCCAAGCCGTGGGTGCTGGCACCGGGGGTGGCGGGGACGTTCGAGGCGACGGTGGATTTCCGCGGGAAACACGGCGAGTTTTCCAAGACAATCGGCGTGCACTCGACGGCGGGCCTGCAGACCCTCCGGGTGACCGTGAAGATTCCGGACACACCGGAGGCGGCCCGGGAGCGCAACCGCCAGTTGGCGACGCTCGACCGGCAGGCGGTGTTTCGGGGCGATTGCAGGTCGTGCCACGTCACACCCGCGCAGGACCGGATGGGCGCGGAGCTTTTTCAAACCGCGTGCGCCATCTGTCACATCGCGAGCCCGCGCGCGAGCATGGTGCCGGATCTGCTCGTCGCACGCGAACCGCGCGACGCGGCCTACTGGCGGAAGTGGATCGGCGAGGGCAAGGCGGGCACGCTGATGCCGGCGTTTGCCCGGAAACACGAGGGGCCGCTTTCGGACGCGCAGATCGAATCGCTGATCGAGTTCGCACTGCTGCGGCTGCCAACGGAACCGAAGCCGTAGGCGCCCGCGGACGGAGCGCGCGGCGGGCCCTGCGGGCGGCCGCTAATGGCCGCCAGAAGCGCGACGCGAAAACCGGCCCGGGCGCAAACGGGTGTCGCTCCCGGCGCAACGCCGCGCTGGCATCAGCGTCAACGTCACCTGTCGCCATGAAACCCTCCCGACTCTTCGCGGCCGCGGGCTGCGCCCTCCTCGTCCTCTCCAGTCATGCGGCGTCGCCGCTCGATCAGCGGCCCGCAAAGCCGGACGAGTGGGGCTACCGGCCGGCCGATGGCGCGTCCGTGCCGATCAACCCGCCGTCGTTCACGTGGGTGGCGCCGGCGGCGGCTGTCACCTATGCGGTGCAGTGGTCGGCGGATCGCGCGTTTCCGGCGGGTGCGACGACGACGGTGGAGGGCGTGGTCTGGCCGACCTACACGCATGACCAGGCGCTGCCGCCGGGCACGTATTTCTGGCGCTATCGGATGGCGGACAAGAGCGGCGCCGTCTCGGAGTGGAGTGTCGCGCGGCGGGTGATGGTGCCCGCGAGCGCCGCGACGCTGCCGATGCCGACGCGGGCGCAGCAGAAGGCCAGGGTGCCGGCGGGGCATCCGCGGCTGTTCATGCGGCCGGAGGACGTGCCGCGGCTGCGCGAGCTGGCGCGCGGGCGCGAGGCGGCGGCGTTCGCCGCGCTGAAAAAATCCGCGGACGCCTACATCCTGGCCGGGCCCACGCCGGAGCCGGCGCACCGGGGCTCGGCGCGCGAGAAGGACAATCCCGAGTTGGTGAAATACTGGTGGCCGAACCGCGAGCAGACGGAGAAGGCGTGCCTCGAGGCGGAGACGATCGCGTTCGTGTATCTGCTGACCGGTGACAAGGCCTACGGGGAGCAGGCGCGGCGCTGGGTGCTGCACCTCGCGTCGTGGGACCCGAAGGGCAACACGAACTTCACGCTGAACTGCGAGGCGGGGAAGCCGCTGCTGTTCCGGCCGGCACGCGCCTACGACTGGGCGTGGGACCGGTTCACGGCGGAGGAGCGCGCAAAGATCCAGGCGGTGTTCCGCGAGCGGGTGCTCGAAGCGTGGAACAGCAGCGAGGTGGCGCGCGGGACCGGCCACCTGCAGAAGCCCTACGGCAGCCACGCCAACCGCGTGTGGCACAAGCTCGCCGAGGCGGGCATCGCGTTCCTCGACGAGATCCCCGAGGCGCCGCAGTGGCTCGACTACGCGGTGAACAAGTTCTTCTCGTGCTATCCCGTGTGGTCGGACGACGACGGCGGCTGGCACGAGGGCGTGAGCTATTGGAGCGGCTACCAGAGCAAGGCGGTCTGGTGGCTGCAGGTCGCGCAGTCGGCGCTGGCGATCGATGGGATGAAGAAGCCGTTTTTTGCGAAGGTCGGGGATTATCCGCTCTATATCGCGCCGCCGAATTCGCCCAACGCCGGCTTCGGCGATCTTTCGTCCCGGCCCGTCAACGCCCCGAGCTTTCTCGAATACCACCTGCGCGCCCGCTCCACGAGCGGCGACGGCGGCAACGCGGCCGCGTGGCGCTGGTGGACGCAGGCAAAGGCGATGCCGGCGAATGGCGGCGTGCTCGGCTTCCTGTATCGCGCGAACCTGCCGCCGATGCCGGCGGCCCAGCCGCCGACGAACCTGCCGGTGTCGAAGGTGTTTCACGGGATCGGCGTCGCGAGCCTGCACACCACGCTGCTCGACAGCCGCGACGACGTGCACTTCGCGCTCAAGGCGAGTCCGTTCGGCTCGCAGAGCCACGGGCACAATCCGCAGAATTCCTTTTTCCTGAACGCCTATGGCGAGGCGTTGCTCGTGGCCAACGGCTACCGCGACCTGCACGGCAGCAAGTTCCACTACCAGTGGGTGCACACGACGCGGGCGCAGAACGCCGTGCTGGTGAACGGCGAGGGCCAGACGCCGCATTCCGTCGCCGCGAAGGGCGCGATCGTGCGCGAGCAGCTGACGCCGGCCTACGACTATGTCGCCGGCGACGCGGCGCCCGCCTACGCCGGCCGGCTGCAGAAGGCGTGGCGGCACGCCGTATTCGTGAAGGGAGCACAGCCGTTCATCGTGCTTTACGACGAGCTGGTGGCGCCGGCGCCGGCGACGTTTCAGTTCATGCTGCACGGGCTCGCGCCCTTCACGATCGACGAGGCGGCAGGGCGGTTGGAGCTCGCGCAGCCGAAGGCCGGCCTCGAGGTGCGCTATCTCTCGCCGGTGCCGCTGGCGTTCAGGCAGACGGATGGGTTCGTGCCGGCGCCGTCGCGGGAGTTTCCGAATCACTGGCATGTCGAGGCCGGCACGACGGAAAAGCGCGCGGCGCTCGGCGTCGCGACGGTGCTGATGCCGCATCGCGGCGGCGCGGCGCCGGCGTGGGCGGCGCGGCGCGTCGATGATGCGAACGGCAGTGCGGTCGAAGTGACCGTGGGTGGAAAGACGCACACGATCCGTTTCCCGGCGCCCGGCGCGGCGACGCCGGTCACGGTGAGCATGGCGGCGCGGTGACTGCGGCGGGGCCACACCTCGCTTGAGCTGCGGCCCGGTTGTGCCTTGGATCGGCGCATGACCCCGCTCCCGCGCGCCCTCGCCACGCCGATCCTCGCCTTTGCCCTCGCCGCGTCCGCCCTGGCGGCGGCGGCGCCGCAGGAGTATTTCGTCTACTTCGGCACCTACACGAACAACGCGAAAAGCAAGGGCATCTACCGCGCGCGGCTCGACGTCGCGTCGGGAAAACTGTCGACGGCCGAGGTCGCCGCGGAGTGCACCGATCCGGCGTTTCTGGCGCTGCATCCGAACGGGAAATTTCTCTACGCGATCGACGAGCGCACCGATCCGGCGAAGACACCCGGGCGCGGAGTCAGCGCCTACACGCTTGAGGCGAAAACGGGCGCGCTGACGCTGCTGAACCAGCAGGGCGTCGGCGGTTCGGGGCCGTGCCACCTGTCGGTCGACGCCACCGGCAAGTGTGTCCTCGTCGCGAACTACGGCGGCGGCAGTGTTGCCGCGCTGCCGGTCGGCGCGGACGGACGGCTCGCACCGGCAACGACCACCATTCAACACCGGGGCTCGAGCGTGAATGCGGCGCGCCAGAAGGAGCCGCACGCGCACGCGATCGAGGTCTCGCCCGACAACCGCTTCGCCCTCGTGCCCGATCTCGGAATGGACAAGGTCATGATCTACCAGCTCGACGCGGCGAAGGCTGCGCTCACGCCCAACGATCCCGCGTTCGCCGCGCTGCCGCCGGGCTCAGGGCCGCGGCATCTGGCGTTTCATCCCAGCGGCAAGTTCGCCTATGTGATCAACGAGCTGACCTGCACGATGTCGGTGTTCGCCTACGACGCCCGGCGCGGCGCCCTCAGCGCCGTGCAGAGCGTTTCAACGCTGCCGCCCGGTGAAACCGTGCAACGCGGGCAGAGCACGGCCGAGGTGGTCGCGCATCCCAGCGGGAAATTCCTCTTCGGCTCCAATCGCGGGCACAACACGATCGTGGTCTACGCGGTCGAGGCGGCGACGGGCAGGCTGACGCTGGTCGGGCACCACTCGACGCAGGGGAAGACCCCGCGCCACTTTGCCGTGGATCCAACGGGCGCGTGGCTGCTGGCGGAGAATCAGGGCTCCGACACGGTCGTCGTGTTCCGGATCGATCCGAAGACGGGCCGGCTCACCCCGACCGGGCAATCGCTCGACGTGCCGGCGCCGGTGTGCGCGGTGTTCGTGGCGGTGAAGTAGCCCGGTTCCGGCTGCCGCCGGCGGTCACCCGATGGTCCGCGTGGGGAGATGGGCGTGCAGCGCCCGGTGCAGCGGGCATTGCGCGCGATCGATCAGCAGGCCGGAGCGGTATTTCGCCAGCAACTGCACGGAGCGCTGCGCCAGCATGCGGCGCACTTCGCGGCGGCGGCCCTTCTCGCGCGGGATGATCATCGTGTCGTAGCCGGTCGTCTGGTGGCGCAGCCACGCGATCGTGGCGGCCTCGGCGCGCTGTTCGATCGGGATGCGTTCGGTGCGGGCCACGGTGCCGCTCCCGACGGGCGTCGCGTGCTCGGCGATGAGATTGGCCAGGGTCTCCGCCTCGTTGCGCAGCGTAGGATGGAAGTTCAGGAAGCGGAAGACGGCGTCCTTGAAATCGACTTCATACACCTCCTGCTCAAGAGCGCGACGCTTCCGGCCGGCGTCGAGCTTGCGCTGATACGACGGATCCTCGCGCTCGAGCGCCAGAGCGGCGCGCAACGCCTCGATGCGCGCCGCCGGCGCCCAGATGCCGCGGGAGAAGCGCTTGCGTCCCTTCACCTCGACTACCGTCAGGGTCGGGCCGTCCTGCTTGATCCGGCGGCTGAGCGCGGCGTCGCCCGGCGGCAGCAGCGCCCAGTCGGCGGGCACGGTTTCGAGCGCGCCGCGTTCGTTGAGAACTTGGCGCGGCTGATGGCCGGGGCGGACTTCGCGGGCGAGGGGAGGCATGAGTCGAGGCGGGAAACGGGGCGGGCGCTTACTCGAAGAATCGGAAATCCGGCGCGTGGGAACGCGCGCGCCGCCGCGGGCGGGGCGCCTCCTCCCAACTGGCGATGACCGCGTCGAGGTGGTCGAGCTGGCGCTGGAGAAACGCGAGGTCGTGCTCGAAGTTCCGCGCGGTGCGGTGGTGGAGTTCGGCGCGTTTCCTTTCCGTCAGCGTGAAACGCCAGGGCGGCGAGCCACGGTAGGCGCGAAGCTTGCGCTCGAGATCGCGGCGGGCGGCGTGAAATTCCGCGATCGCGCTGCGCAGCCGGCTGAGCGGGGAGGTGGGCGTGAGGACATCGTGGACCGCCTCCCACTCGACCTCCAGGCGCGCGAGCCAATCCGCATCGCCTGCGGCCCACGCCTGCTGCACCTCGTGCCAGAGGCGCTGGCGCGCCGGCGTCCACGCGCCGCCGCGATCCGGGTGGATGCGCTGCACGAGGCGGCGATAAAGATCGCGCGCTTCCGTGCCGGGGCGCGGGCCGGACCACTCGTCGCGTTCCCGTGCGCTTCGGCGTTGCGAGCCGCGTCCGGTCTCGGCCTCGTCGTTGAAAAAGTCATCGTCGCCGTAGTCGTTATCGGGCGGGCCGCGATGCGCGCGGTCCTCTCGGGATTCGCGGTCGTGGCCGGGGTCGTCGGCGGTGGGCTTGGCGGCGGCGGCCTGTTGTTCGCGCCAGATTTTTCGCGCGGACCGGCCCGAGAAGAACGCCTCGGCCTGCACAGCTTCGACGCGCTGACCCTTCGCGAAGACCTCCTGGTGCAGCTCACGCAGCCGGGTGATGAAGGTCGGAAACGTGCGATGCAGCCAGGTCTCGTAGGCGGGCTGGTCGACCTCCTCGTGGCGGTGGAGATCGCGCGCGGCCTTCTCCTGGCGCTTGCGCACAGTGTGCAGTTCGGCCCAGGCCGCGCGCTTCAGCGGCGCCTCGTCGATCACCACCAGCGCCGAGCCCGCGTCCCGCCAGGGATCAAACGCCGCGCGCGCGTGTGCGCGGGGGCGGTGGGAGTTGGGCGAAGGGCGGCCGGGCATGCGAGACGCGGAAGAAAAGCGGGTGGCACGCCAAGCGCCAGCCGCTTGCTCGGAATTCTTTCCCGACCGCCGTCCCGCCGGGAATCCGGCCGATGGGCGGGAATGCCCTCGTGTTTCACCGCGCGCCGTCGCTAAGTGGCGCCATGCCCCTCGACCCGCACGCGGCCTTCGATCACAGCGTCCTTGAAATGATCGAGCACAGCCCGGTCGGGGCGGTGCCGCGGACCCCGTCGTACCAGGACGCCCTCGGCCGGCTGCGCGCCTCGCACCAGGTCTATCCCGATGCGGATCATGCGGACGGATTCGTGACGGTGCGTTCGCTGGCGACGCGGCCGGCGTTCAGCGCGCGTAATCTTGCGGCGCTGCAGGAGGGCGCGATCGATGCGCCGGAGCTCGAGTCGAACGCGAGCATCTTCGACCGCTATGTGGCGGCGCTGCCGGCGGCGGTGCGCGCGAAGGCCGAGTCGCACCGGACCGTGGTCGCGACGCCGCCGGGTCATCATCGCAAGCACGGCGGCGTGGTCGCGGCGGATCCGGTGCACACGCTTTTTCTGGTGCCGGGCGCCGGGGCGAGTCCCGGCCTGCCGGGCAATTATCTGCATGGCTCGGTGTTGCAGCTCAGCGCCGATCCGGTGGCGGGCGGCTGGGCGGTCCATTTGCACGATCGCGACGACGACGCGGCGCGGTGCGACGTGGCGACGCTCGCCGAGGCGCTGGCGAAACTCGAGGAAGTGATCGCGTCGGCGCCGTTCCACCTGAGCGAGCTCGACGCCCTGGGCTTCCGGCGGATTTGAGCGGGGAGTGCCGCCGCTACGGCGCCCCCTCGGGCTGCAGCGTCCACGCGCCGGCGGGGCCTTCGAACCACCCGGCGCCGGCCTCCGCGGTGACGGTGAGGCTCCGTGTATCCGTGGAACCATGGCGCGTGGCGCGCCAGCGGCCGGCGGTGAGATCCGTGATGAGGAAACGCACCGGCGCCGGTTTCGCGTCCGTCGCCGGAACTTCGATGCGCTCGGCGGAACGCTGGTTGTCCCGGCGCAGCAGCACGACCCAGGTGGCGTCGGGCCCGTCGAGCACGCAGCCCACGCGTCCGGCCGTCTCGAGGCGCCGGACCGGCCAGCGTTCGGGTGAGCGAAGATCGGTCGTCTGCATCACGGTGAGGAAATGATCCTCGGCCGCGGCGACGGTCGGAGACAGTTCGAGTCGCCAGGCGCCGGGCTCCTTGGAGGTGCGATCGAGGGCGCCGGCCGGCAAATCGTTGGCGTAGTTTTTTCCAAACACCCAGAACTCGCGGCCCGGCCCGCCGACTTTGCCGAGGGTGGCGTGGGCGCCGGCCGGCAGCAGGACGTCGAGGTTCAGGCGGCCCCGGCCGCCGTGCGCGCGGCGATCGATCTGCGCGGTGGCGCCGGTGACGCGCGGCTCCTCGATGGTGTGCAGCAGCCAGAACTTGCGGAAGGCGGGGTCTGTGCTGACCACGCGATCGAGCACGAGGAGCGCGGCGGGCACGCGCGGATTCCGGAGATTGAGGAACACGAACGAGCGCGTGGCGGCCTGGATCTTTTTCCCGTAGGCGGAGGTGATGTCGCCCTGCAGCAGCGTGTAGTCGGGAGAGGTGGCGTCGGGGCCGAAGCCGTGCGCGAGCACGCGGCCCGTGCGGTAGCCGCGCTGCGGGTCGAGCAGCATCTCGAGGTTGCGCGGCTCGGAGCGGCGGTTGGGGAAACGCTGGCCGCCGTCGTTGCCGAAGGCGGGGTTGTCGTGGAATTTCTCCGCGGGGTCGTGCACGAGCAGGGTGTTGTGCGCGATGCTGCGCCACGAATAGTTCTGCGTGTGAGGACTGCCGTAGCCGCCGTCCGAGCCGCCCTGGTAGATGCCCGAGTCGATCGCGAGCGCGCCGCGGTGGTAGAGCTGGAACGCGCCGGCATCGAGGTGCTGGTGGTTCACGAAGTTGTATTCGTTGATCTTCATTTCCACGACGACGGCGTCCTCGCCCCAGCCGGTGCGCGCCACCATCCAGCCGAAGGGCGGGCCGAAGTAGCGCGAGGTCGGCAGCGCGGTGATCGGCCGGGGTGCGAGCTTCGGGTCGCGCCAGAGAAACTCGAAGATCGCGTCGTCGTTGCTCGAGCCGCCCTGCTGGAGGAACTGGCTGAGCAGCACGCCGTCGCCATAGTAGCTGGCGGTGAAGAGCGTGCCGACGAACTCGCTCCACGGCGTGCTGCGCGCCCGGCTGTCCATGAACGTATCGCCCGCGCGCAGCCGCTGGCCGTCGGGCCGCGTGGTGTAAACCCAGAGGTAGGGCACGTGGCGCTGGTCAGGGTGATAGACGTTGCCGGCGCCAAGCCGGTCGAAGATGAAGAGAGGAAACGTGTCCCAACTGAAACGGTGCGGGCCGTAGGAGTCGCCCTGGTGGTAGGCGTGGCCGGCGTAGAGCCAGTTGCGGGCCGGCCGGTGTTCACGGAAGAAGCGGCCGGCGGCGTGCCGATACATCTCCGGCAGCTCGTCGTAGATCGCGATGCCCGCCGACAGCATGTCGCGCATGATCATCGCCTCGGAGGCGTGGCCGGTGACGGAGCCGCCGCGCACCGGCGGGTAGCCGCACTCCTGCGTCTGCGCCAGGCGCACGAACTCGGCGACGAAGTCCCGCTTCTGCTCGTCGGTGATCAGCGGATACAGCCAGTCGTAGACGATGGCGCCGGTGACCATCATCCGGCCGGTGACGCGGCAGGCGTCCTGGCGGTCGGGCAGCACGGACGCCTGCAGCAGACGGAGCGTCTCCGCGACGATGGCGCGGCCGCGGACGGGATCGGGTGCGGCGAGATGGTTCAGGGCCTGCCACTCGACGCGGGCCTGCGCGGAGGCGGCGGCCATCTTCTCGAGGCGCGCGACGACGGGCTGCAACACGGGGTCCCGGAGGCGCCGGGCGAGATCGGCCACGTGCTGCTGGCGCAGATACAGGCGCGGATGCTCCCCCGGCGGGAGCGGGAGGGCGGCGTCGGCGGGGGCGGGGGTGTCGGCCGCCCGTCCGGACAGGACGGACAGCCACGCGACGAGCAGGACCACGAGCTGCGACGGGGCGAGGAGACGGGCGGGCATGACGACGGGCGGTGGCCGGCATCGTCCGGCGCGGCGGCGGCGCCGTCGACCTGTTTTGCTGCGCGCTTCTTGCGGAAGACTTCGCGGGTTCCTCGCGGTTTTCGGCAACCAACGAGGGGCTCGCCTTATCAGGGCTTGGCATTTCGCGGGCACAGTTCCCAGGGCGTTGCCCTAGGCTTTCCAGTTTCCGCCCCTTCGGGGCTCACGGTCACCCAACGCCCCGAGGGGAAAAGCGATGAAAGTGCGCCTGCGACGGGCGCGTTCCGCTTGCCCGGCTTTCGCTCGGCCCGGGGATCGATCGCGTCATGCCGGTGCCGGTCCCGTGAGTTCCTCCACCATCGCGTCCGCCAACGCACCGCCGAGGACGTCGTCGAACGCAGCGAACATCGGTGACGAGTTCAACTCGAGGAACACGAGGCAGCCGGTGTCGGGGTCGGTCTTGAAATCCGCGGCGCCGAAATCCATCTGGAAGCGCTCGAGCAGCCGGAGGAGGCCGGCGGCCTCGGCGGCGGGCGGGTCGCGCGGAACGACGTTCACATCCTGCCACACGCGGTAGTCGAGCGACGGGCTCTGCATCTCGAACGCGAAGCAGCGGCGGCCGACGGCGAAGATCCTCACCTCGGGCGAGACGAGCCGCGGCTGGACGATGGCCGGGGTCGAGGCGCGGCCGGTGCGGAATTCCGTCTGGTCGCGCGCCTCGGTGAGCAGGCGGCAGTAGTCGCCGCCGGCCACCGGCTTGGCGATGCCGGCAGTGAGCGGCGCGACGGCGAAGCCCGTTTGCTCGTTCGTCACGCGCGTCGCGGGGATGCGCAGGCCGGCGGCGCGGGCGTGGGCGAGTTCAGACGGCTTGTAGTTCGAGGCGGCGGTGGCGTGGCGGTTGAAGCAGCGCACGGTCGGGTTGGCCATGAGCCAGCCCTGGATCGCGTGAAACCAGCCGAGCGCGCGATGCCGCACGGCGTCGCGCGGGTCGCTCATCTCGGCG
>CAZENI010000025.1:0-33830 GCA_964513055.1 uncultured Opitutus sp. | reverse complement strand
GGCCATGCTTTTTGCGATCGAGTATCCGCGCTTTGTCCGGCGGGTGCTGGCCATGGCGACGACCGGCCGGGAAAGTGCGCAGGCGATCGCGTTCAACGAAGTCGGCCGGCAGGCGATCATGCAGGATCCAGCCTGGAACCATGGCGACTACCCGAAGGAAGGCGGGCCGCGCGTGGGCCTCGCGATCGCGCGCATGATGGCGCACATCACCTACGTCTCCGATGCGAGCATGGACCGGAAGTTCGGCCGCCGCAAAAAGGAGACGGCCAACCGCGACGCCTACACGTTCGACGTGCAGTTCGAGGTCGAGGGCTACCTGCGCCATCAGGGCCAGAGCTTCATCAACCGCTTCGACGCCAACTCGTATCTCTACATCACGCGCGCGCTCGATCAGTTCGACCTCGCGCACGCCTACGGCTCCCTCGAGGGCGCCTTCGCCCCCGTCGAGGCCGACACCCTCGTCGTCGGCTTCACCAGCGACTGGCTGTTTCCGCCCGAGCAGAACCGCCAGCTCGCCCTCGCGCTCCTGCGCGCCGGCAAACGCGCCAGCTACGCCGAGCTCAGCACCGACCTCGGTCACGACTCCTTCCTCTTGGAATCCGAGGAACTCTACGCGATCGTCCGCGGCTTCCTCGAACGCGACCAGCCGTATGTCTTCGACTACTCGATTTAGAAAGCAGCCGAATCAATCGGCAGAATTAATGTGGAAAGCAGGTAATCAGGAAACGAACTCCCTGACTTTTTCTTCCTTTCCAGCTTTCCACATTAAACTGTCTTTCCTCATTTCATGACTCAGGTCGTCAAACGCACCGTCGACATGGAGATCATCGGCGATTGGGTCGAACCCAACACCCGCGTGCTCGATCTCGGCTGCGGCCCCGGCGTGCTGCTCGACTACCTCGTCCAGACCAAGAAGGTGTCGGCCGTCGGCGTGGACCTCGACTTCGGCAAGATCACCGCGTGCGTGCGCCGCGGCCTCGCCGCCTACCAGGGCGACATGACGTCGTTCATGCGTGCGTTTCCGGAGAAGCACTTCGATCGCGTGATTTGCTCGCGCACCGTCCACGAGCTCGCCGACCCGACCGCCGTCATCATGGAAGCGCTGCGCGTCGGCCGCACGCTCACGGTCGGCTTCGTCAACCACGGCTTCTGGAAGAACCGGATCAACACGCTCGTGCAGGGCCGCAAGATCCGGAACGAGGTCTACACCACCGAGTGGTTCGAGAGCCGCCCGGCCAATCCCGTGACGATCGCCGACTTCGAGCACTTCTGCACCGCCAAGGGCATCCGCATCGCCCGCCGCGCCCACCTCTCCGGCAACTGGCACACCCCCTGCCGCGCCCTCCCGAATCTCTTCGCCGGCTACGCGCTCTACGATCTCGCGCGGTGACCTGTCTTGCTTTTCGGCACTCCGTGTCTTGCCTGAAGCCATGCAGACCGAGACGCTGGCCATTCGTATCTCCAAAGCCGAACGCACCGCCCTGCGGAAACGCGCCAAGCTGGAAAAGCTCTCGCAGGGCGATCTCGTGCGCCGCGCGCTGCGCGCGTATGGCGTGACGCCCGAGCCTGCGAAACCCAAGTCGGGCTACGATGTGATCAAGCACTTGATCGGCTCCTGCAAGGGCGGACCCAGCGATCTCGCGACCAATCCCAAGCACATGGAGGACTTCGGTCGATGAAAGTGTGGCTGGCCGACACCGGTCCCGTGGTCGCGCTGCTGGCCGCCAACGAATCAACGCACGCCTGGTCGACCGAGCAGGCAAAATCCGCACCACCAACCCTGCTGACGTGCGATGCCGTGATTACCGAGGTGCTCTTTCTGCTGAAGCGGGTTGGCCACGATACCGACCGACTGTTCGATCTCATCGAAGCCGGCTTCCTGCGCAGCGAGTTCGACTTGCATGTTGAGTATCGGGCCGTGCGCGACCTGATGCGCCGCTACCGCGACATGCCGATGTCGTTCGCCGACGCCTGCCTCGTTCGGATGTCGGAGATCCACCTCGACAGCGTGGTCTGGTCGCTGGATCGCGATTTCCACGTTTACCGGCGGCACCGCCGCCAGACCATTCCACTGGTCACACCATTCTGAGATGCTGTGGCGCCAATGTCGTGACGGACACTCGCAGCCCCCAGCGAAGATAGCCTTGCGCCGCCCCTACCGCCCCCCGAACGCCTCCGCGTTCCGCGTGAACTGTTTCTCCAGGCTCCCGCACACCAGCTCGCACAACTTGAAGATCGACGGATCCGCGATCGCATAGAACACCTGCAGGCCTTCCTTCCGCCGCGAGAGGATGTGCGCCTGCGTCAGGGTCTGCAGGTGGCGCGAGACGTTGGCCTGGGTGCCGCCCGTGACCTCCACGAGCGAGTTCACGTTCAATTCGCCTTCGAACAAGGCCTGCAGCAGCCGCAGCCGCATCGGCTCCGCCAGCACGGCGAATCGCCGGGCCACCAGTTCGAGTGCTTCGTCGGATAAGGGGGACTTCTTGGGCACGCCGCCCAGTGAGCACACGCTTGACATATCGGCAACTATATGCGTATATGCGCATATAAAGCAACCCAAAACCCAGATGAAAATTGACGAACTGATCCGCCTGCTCGCCGGCACGATGACTCTCCTCGGCGTCCTGCTCACCCATTTCGTGAGTCCGTGGTGGCTGCTGCTGCCCGCGTTCGTCGGGCTCAACCTCATCCAGTCCGTCTTCACCGGCTTCTGCCCGCCCAGCCTTTTGCTCCGCAAGCTCGGCTGGGTCGACGCGAGCGACACGATCCATTGGGGCGGCCAGCGCCACCAGAGTTGACGCCCAATGAGCCTTTCGATTCGTCTCTTCGTCCTCCTCGCCGCCTCCGCCGCCCTCGCCGGCTGCCAGCGCGAGCCCCGCGCTCCGGCCAGCGCCGCCCTCCCCGCCGTGCGCGTTTCGACCGCACTCGTCGAGCGCACCAGCCTGCCGGTGCAACTCGAACTTCCCGGCACGCTGCGCGCCGTCCAGCGCGCGGCCATCGCCGCCCGCCTCTCCGGCACCATCGTCACGCTCTCGGCCAGGCTCGGCGACTCCGTGCGCGCCGGCGATGTCCTGCTCACCCTCGCCACGCCCGAACTCTCCGCCCGCGCCGCCCAGGCGCGTGCCCAACTCGCCCAGTTCGACCGCGAACTCGCCCGCGAACGCAGCCTTCTCGCCACCGGCGCCGGCACGAAAGACGCCGTCAAGCTCCTCGAGGATCGCATCGCCCAAGCCCAGGCCGCCGTCCGCGAGGCCGAGACCATGCTCGATTACGCCACGGTCCGCGCTCCCTTCGACGGCGTCATCGCCCGGCGCCACGTCGAGGTCGGCGACTTCGCCGCGACCGGCGCTCCCTTGCTGCAGCTCGACGGCATCGCCGCCCTCGAGATCGATTTCGGCGTGCCCGATTCGCTCGCTCCCGCGTGCTCCCTCGGCAACACCCTCGAGGTCGAGATGCCGGCCGCCGCGCTCCGCTTTCGCGCCACCGTGACCGAGCTGTCCTCCGCCAGTGAAGCTGCCACCCGCAGCCGCACCGCCCGACTCAGCGTGCCGCCCGCCGCGGCCCTACGACCCGGCCAGTTCGTTCGCGTGTTCGTGCCCGGCCCGGCGACTGCCACGGTCCTCGTCCCCGCCAGCGCCGTCACCGCCTTCGGCCAGATGGAGCGCGTCTTCACCGTCGACGCCCGCGGCCGAGCCAGCCTGCGCCTCGTGAAAACCGGCGCGACCCACGGCGATCGCGTCGCGATCGTCGCCGGCCTCGAGGCCGGCGAGCGCATCGTCCTCGCGCCGCCCGCCACCCTACGTGACGGGCAGCCCCTCGATCTCGCACCGTGAGCTCCGCCGCGCCCGCCCCCGCTCCCTCCGCCGCGCGCGCCGGCCTCGCCGGCCGGCTCGCCGCGATGTTCGTGTCGTCGCGACTCACCCCCATCGCCGTCCTCGCCTCGATCCTGCTCGGCGTCTTCGCCGTGCTGATGCTGCCGCGCGAGGAAGAGCCGCAGATTCAGGTGCCCATGATCGATGTGATGGTCGGCATGCTCGGCGCCACCGCGCGCGAGGTGGAGAATCGCGTGACGCGTCCGATGGAGAAACTCCTCTGGGAGATTCCGGGCGTCGAATACCTCTACTCCACCTCCAGCCCCGCCGCCTCGATGGTGATCGTCCGCTTCAAGGTCGGCACCGACATCGAGTCCGCCCTCATCCGGCTCAACCAGAAGCTCCAGGCCAACTTCGACCGCATCCCGGCTGGCGTCACCCCTCCACTCGTCAAGCCCCGCACGATCGACGACGTGCCGGTCCTCGCCCTCACGCTGCACAGTCCGAATCACGATCATCTCACGCTCCGCCGCCTCGCCGCCCAGCTCGACGACGCCGTGAAATCTATCCCCCAGGTTGCCGAGACGACGCTGATCGGCGGCACCCGCCGCGCCGTGCGCGTCGCCCTCGATCCCGCCGCGCTCGCCGCCCGCCGGCTCAGCCCCGCCGATCTCGCCCCCCTGCTGCAGCAGGCCAACCGCCCCCTCCACGCCGGCTCGCGCCCCTTCGCCAACACCGAATTCCTCCTCGAGACCGGCCGCTTCCTCCGCGACGCCGCCGACCTCGGCAACGTCGTCGTCGGCGCGTTCGGCGATCGTCCCGTGTTTCTCCGCGATGTCGCCACCATCACCTACGCCGCCGAGGAGCCCGCCAATTACGTGTTGTTCGGCGCCGGAGCCGCGGCGCCGGCGTCGCCCTCCTCGGGCCTCGAGCCCGCCGTCACCCTCAGTCTCGCCAAGCGCCCCGGCGCCAACGCCGTCGACGTCGTCAACACCGTCCTCGCCAAGGTCGCCTCGCTCCGCGGCACGCTCCTGCCGGCCGATGTCGCCGTGACCGTCACCCGCGACTACGGCCACACCGCCGCCGAAAAGAGCAACGAGCTGCTGCTCCACATGGGCATCGCCGTCTTCGGCGTCGCGCTGCTGATCCTGCTCTTCCTCGGCTGGCGCGAATCCCTCGTCGTGCTGCTCGCGATCCCCTCGACCCTCGCGCTCACGCTGCTGGTGTTCTATCTCTACGGATACACACTCAACCGGATCACCCTCTTCGCGCTGATCTTTTCGATCGGCATCCTGGTCGATGACGCGATCGTCGTGGTGGAGAACATCGTCCGCCATCTCCGGCTGCCCGGTGGCGAGAAGAAATCCCTCGCCGCGATCGCGCTCGGCGCCGTCGACGAGGTCGGCAACCCCACCATCCTCGCCACCTGGGCCGTCATCGCCGCCATCCTGCCGATGGCCTTCGTCGGCGGCCTGATGGGCCCCTACATGCGGCCGATCCCCATCGGCTCCACCGCCGCGATGCTCTTCTCGCTCGTCATCGCGTTCACCATCACGCCCTGGGCCGCCGTCCGCGTGCTGCGGCGGCATGCCCGACCCGCCACGGAGGGCGGGGGGCATCTTTCCAACCACGACCAGCCGCCAGGCGACGCGTTCACGCGGCTCTACTATCGCGTGATGGGACCGCTGCTCGACCGCGCGCGCTGGCGGTGGACGTTTCTCGGCACCATCGCCCTGCTGCTGCTCGGTTCGATCGCGTTCGTGCTCACCGGCGCCGTCACGATCAAGATGCTGCCCTTCGACAACAAGTCGGAGCTCCAGATCGTCCTCAACACCCCGGAGGGCACCACGCTCGAGCAGACCACGCGCATCGCCCGCGAGATGGCCGGCGCCATCGCCGCCGTGCCCGAAGTGCGCGATTTCCAGCTCTACGCCGGCACCGCCGCGCCGTTCAATTTCAACGGCCTCGTCCGCCACTCCTACCTCCGCCGCGGCCCCAACGTCGCCGACCTCCAGGTCAACCTCGTCGGCAAGTCCGAGCGCTCCGACCAGAGCCACGCCGTCGCGAAACGCATCCGCCCGCTCGTCGCCGCCATCGCGAAAAAATACGGGGCCGCCGTCGCCGTCGCCGAGGTGCCGCCCGGCCCGCCCGTGCTGCAATCGATCGTCGCCGAGATCTACGGTCCCGACGAGGCGCAGCGCCTCGCGCTCGCCCGCGAAGTCCGCGGCATCATGGAGCGCACGCCCGGCGTCGTGGACATCGACTGGTATGTCGAGGACGAGCAGCCCAAGGTCCGCTACGTCGTCGACCGCACCAAGGCCGCGCTGCATGGCGTGAGCGAGGCCGCGATCGCGCGCACGCTCGCGCTCGCCGCACAGGGCTCCGCGATCGATCTCCTGCACGCCCCCGCCGAACGCGAGGATGTGCCGATCGTCTTCGAACTCGCCGCCGCCCAACGCTCGCAACCCGAGGCCTTGCTCGCGTTGCACGTCCGCGCCGATCTCCCGCCCGCCGCGCTCGATTTCACCGCGCCGCTCGTCCCGCTCGCTGAACTCGTCCGGCTCGAGCGCACGCTCGGCGAGCGCAATCTCTACCGCAAAAACCTGAAGCCCGTGACCTATGTCACCGCGGATGTCGCCGGCGAAGTGGAGAGCCCGGCCTATGCGATGTTCGGCATCGACCGCGCGGTGCGCGCCCTCGATGCGCGCCGTTTCGGCGCGTCCGCCGCGGCGCTGCCGATCTACCACCTCAATGTCCCCCTCGACGACCAATCGCCCGCGCTGAAGTGGGACGGCGAGTGGCACATCACGCTCGAGGTGTTTCGCGATCTCGGCCTCGCCTTCGCCGCCGTGCTCGTGCTGATCGCCATGATCATGGTGGGCTGGTTCCGCAGCTATGTGACGCCGCTCGTCGTCATGGCCGCGATTCCGTTTTCGCTCATCGGCATCCTGCCTGCGCACTGGGCGCTCGGCGCCTTCTTCACCGCCACCTCGATGATCGGCTTCATGGCCGGCGCCGGCATCGTCGTGCGCAACTCGATCATCCTCGTCGACTTCATTGAACTCCGCCGCGCCGAAGGCCAGGCCCTGCGCGACGCCGTGATCGAGGCCGGTGCCGTCCGCTTCCGCCCGATGCTGCTCACCGCGCTCGCCGTCGTCGCCGGCGCCAGCGTGATCCTCGCCGACCCGATCTTCCAGGGCCTCGCCATCAGCCTCATGTTCGGCGAAATCGCCTCGCTGCTCGTCAGTCGCATGGCCGTGCCCGTGCTCTACTTCATGACCAACCGCCGCGCCGCCTCCGCATGAACCCCTTCAAACTTCTCCGCTTCATGTTCACCTCCGCTCCCCGCTATCACGCCACCGAAGCCAGCGCTCGCGTCCGCTCCGGCGACGTCGTGCTCGTCGATGTCCGCGAACCCTCCGAATGGGCCGGCGGCGTTGCCCAGGGCGCCGTGCTGCTGCCCCTGACCGATCTCTCCGGCGCGCGCGCGCACTGGAAATCCTTCCTCGCCGCCCACGACGGCCGCGAACTGCTCTGCTACTGCGCCGCCGGTGGCCGCTCTGCCATCGCCGCCAAGATTCTCGCCGCCGAAGGCTTCCGCGCCGCCAACGCCGGAAGCCTCTCCGATTGGGCGAACGCCGGCTGGCCCGTCGTGCCGCCGCCTCAGGCCACCCGCTGACACCCCTCCTCTCATGTCCTCCGCCGCCTCACCCCAGAATCTCCTGCGCCGCGCGCGCTGGAACCCCTACGCCGTCGGCGCCGCCATCGGCGTGCTGAGCTGGCTCGTGTTCGCCGTCGTCGACAAGCCGCTCGGCGTCACCACCGCGCTCACCGGTCTCGCCGGCGCCTGTGCCTCGCCCTTCCTCGGCGCCGACACCATCGCGGCCAATTCCTACTTCAAGAGCCACGTCTTCAAGGCCGACTACGGCATGCTCTTCCTCGTCGGCATCGCGCTCGGTGGCTTCCTCTCCGCGGTGCTCTCCGGTTCCTTCCGCGCCGAGGTCGTGCCTTCCGTATGGCGCGATCGCTTCGGCCCGTCCGCGGGCAAACGCATGCTCGCCGCGTTCGCCGGCGGCGTGCTCGCGATGTTCGGCGCCCGCCTCGCCGACGGCTGCACCAGCGGCAACGGCATCAGCGGCAGCCTCCAGCTCGCCGTCGGCGGCTGGACGTTCTTCCTGACTCTCTTCGCCGCCGGCCTCGTCACCGCTGCGATCCTCTTCGGCCGCCCCGGCGCCACCAAGTCCTGAATACGTCGCGACCCGTGCTCTGTCCCGGCTCTCCACTCTCCGCCCTCGACTTTCCCATGCATCTCCTCGCCGCCGCCACGCCTCCCGTCACCGGCTCCGCCGCGCTCGTCGCCGCCGTCCTCCTCGGCGCTGTCTTCGGCGTGCTGCTCCACCGCGGCGGCGTCGCCTCCTACGATGTCATCGTGAACCAGTTTCGCCTCCGCGACTTCACCGTCCTGAAGATCATGTTCACCGCCATCATCGTCGGCGGCCTCGGCGTGCTCGCGCTCAACTCCGCCGGCCTCGCCAACTACCACATCAAGGCCGCCAACCTCCTCGGCGTCGTGCTCGGCGCGGGCATCTTCGGCGTCGGCATGGTGCTCTATGGCTACTGTCCCGGCACCGCGATCGCCGCCGCCGCCTCGGGCAGCATCCATGGCCTCGTCGGCCTCCTCGGTCTCCTCGCCGGCGGCGTCCTCTACGCCTTCAGCTTTCCGTGGATCGCCCGGACCATCCTGCCCGTCGGCGCGCTCGGCAAGGTGCGCCTGCCCGACGTCACCGGCGTGCCCGCGTTCGTCTGGTTCATCGCCCTCATCGCGATCGCCGCCGTCGTCTTCACCCTGATCGAGCGGGCCGAGCGCCGCGCCGCCGCTCCGGCTGCGCCCTGAATCACCGCCACACTCCCGTCTCCCACCGCACCTCGCCTCCATCGCTCTCATGAAAACCAACGTCGGCACCCTCGACCGCGTCATCCGCGTCCTCCTCGGCCTCTCCGTTCTCGGCGCCGGTTACTATTTCAAACACTGGCTCGGCCTCCTCGGTCTGGTTCCGCTCCTCACCGCGTTCCTCGGTTTCTGCCCGGCCTATCTGCCCTTCGGCCTCAGCACCTGCAGCCGGCCCGCGCGGAATCAAAAATAGGTCGCGACGTCGCCCGCGATCCTGCGCGCCGCTCCCGCCGCACGCTCCCCGTCATGTCCCACGTTCTCTCCGATTTTCAAACCCACGTCCTCGGCCGCAGCCAGCACACGCCCGTGCTCGAGAAACTCGCCGCCGCGGCGGCCAAACCCGCACGTTTCACCGCATGATCGACTGGGATGCGCGCTTCGCCGGCGCCGGCTTTCTCTACGGCACGGAACCCAACACCTTCATCGCCGGGGTCGCAATGCAGATCCCCGCGGGCGGCCCCGTGCTCTGCCTCGCCGAAGGTGAGGGCCGCAACGCCGTGCACCTCGCCCGCCTCGGCCACGCCGTCACCGCCGTCGACGGGTCGGCCGTCGGCCTCGCGAAAGCCGCGCGCCTCGCCGCCGTCCACGGCGTCACCCTCACGACGATCGCCGCCAATCTCGAGGCCTATGCCATCGCGCCGGGCGCCTGGGCGGGCATCGTCGCGACGTGGGCGCACCTGCCGCCCGCGCTGCGACGCCGCGTGCATGCGGATGTCGTGCGCGGTCTCGCGCCGGGCGGCGTCTATCTGCTCGAAGCCTACACGCCGGCGCAGCTGGCGTTCGGCACCGGCGGTCCGAAGGACCCGGCGCTCTGCATGACGCTCGCGGCGCTGCGCGAGGAACTGCGCGGCCTTGAGTTCATCATCGGGCGCGAGTGCGAGCGCGACGTCATTGAAGGCACCGGCCACACCGGCCGAGCCGCCGTCGTGCAGGTGCTCGCGCGGCGTCCCCGCCCGGAACGGCGGAGCCCGCCCGCCGCCAGCGTGCCGCCGGGCGGGCGCTGAACCGCCATGTGGACCTGGGCCGAGAAGATCGCCGACGCCGTGACGGGCGCCGCCGGCCTGCCCGCCACCACGGGCGCCGGCGCAGCCCTGCATTTCTTCGTCTACGACCTGCTGAAGATCACGGTCCTCATCGCCGTGATCGCGTTTGCGATGAGCCTCGTGCGGCAGGCGCTGCCGCTGGCGAAGCTCCGCGCCTGGCTCGAGCGCGGCCACGCGCGCGTGCTCGGCTACCCGGCGGCCGCCCTTTTCGGCGCGCTCACGCCGTTCTGCTCGTGCTCCTCCGTGCCGATCTTTCTCGGCTTCGTGCAGGCGCGCTTCCCCATCGGCGTGGCGTTTGCGTTTCTCATCACCTCGCCGCTCGTGAACGAGATCGCGTTCGTGTTGATGGGCGTGGCGTTCGGCTGGAAGTTCGCGCTCGCCTACGCCGCCGCGGGTATCGGACTCGGTATTACCGGCGGACTCATGCTGAGCAGTCTCGGCGCGGCACGCTGGCTGACGCCCGGCGCCGTCGCCCTCGCCACGGATCCGGAGGAACCCGTGCCGTCCGGCTGGTGGCCGCGCGTCCGCGAGGCGGCCGGCACCAGCCTTTATATCCTGCGCAAGATCGCGCCCTGGCTGATCACGGCGCTCGCGCTCGGCGCCGCGCTGCACGGCTTCGTCCCCGCGGGCTTTTTCGAGCGCTGGTTCGCGGGCACCGGCGCCTGGACCGTCCCGCTCGCCTCGCTTGCCGGCCTGCCGCTCTACCTCAGCGCCAACGCCACCGTGCCGCTGCTCGAGGCCTTTGTGGCCAAGGGCGTGCCGCTCGGCACCGCGCTCGCGTTTCTCCTCTCCGCGGTCGGCGTCTCGCTGCCCGAGCTGATGCTGCTGCGCGGCGTGATGACGGTGCGACTGCTCGTGGCGTTCTCCGCCGTCGTCCTCGTCGGCACCACGCTCATCGGCTGGCTCTTCAACGCGATTTACTAGCTCGCACCCGCACCGTTCGCGTGGGTCCAAGCCTCTCCACCAGATTCCATGAAAACCGACTTCGTCCTCACCCGTTCCACCTCCGCCTCGCTCGAGTCCGTCTGCCAGCGGCTCCCCGAGGTCGCGCAGCAACACCAGTTCGGCGTCCTCGCCACGCACAACCTCCGCGAAAAAATGGAGAGCAAGGGCGTGCCCTTCGCGCGCGAGTGCCGCGTCATCGAGGTCTGCAACCCGAAGCAGGCCCAGCAGGTCCTGAACGAATCCATCGCCATCTCCACCGCGCTCCCCTGCCGCATCTCGGTCTATGAGGAGGGCGGCCGCACCATCCTCGCCACGATCAAGCCGACCGCGCTGCTCGCGCTCTTCGGCGTCGCCGGCGCCGCCGCCGCGGCGCAGGAGGTCGAGAACACGATGGTGCGCATCATGGAGGAGACCTGTCGCGCCGGTTAGCCGCGCCGGGCCCTCGACTCCGGCAGGCGGATTGCTATCACTCCAGCTTCACCATGTCCAAATCCAGCCTCCCTCCATCCGTCCTCGCCGAACTGAACCGCCAGCTCAACCATGAGTTGAGCGCCGCGCACAACTACCTCGCGCTTTCCCTCTGGTGCGCCGCGCGCAACCTCACCGGATTCGCCGAGTATTTCGCGAAGCAATCCGCCGAGGAGCGCGAGCACGCGCAGAAGATGATCGACCACGTGCTCAACCGCGGGGCGGTTCCGGAACTGGCCGCGCTGCCCGCGCCGTCGCGCGAGTTCTCCTCCCTCTTTGACATCGCCCTGCAGGCCCAGGCTCTGGAGCTGGCCAACACGAAGGGCATCAACGCCGTCTACGAAGCGGCCCTCGCGGCGAAGGACTATCCCGCGCAGGTGCTCATGCACTGGTTCATCAACGAGCAGGTCGAGGAAGAGGCCTGGTGCGACGAGATGGTGGATCGGGTGAAGGGCGCCTCGTGCGCGGGCAGCCTCTCGGATCTCGATCGCCACATCGGCCGCCTGCTGGCCGGTGACAAGAAAGACTGACGAGTCCGCGCCCCGCCCCGACGAGAGGGGGAAAAACATGAAAACCAGGAACGCCCTTCCTGGTTTTCTGGCTTCTGCATTCCGCCTCTGGCCAGCCGGTCCCGTCCCGAGCAGCTGACGATCGCAAAGACCCGGCCAGGTCTCACGGCTTCGCTCGGATCACTTCGCTCGGATCAGCTCGACGAGTTCGTAGGGCTTCTGACCGCTGCTGGAGGCGATCTCGCGCAGCGTCTGACCCGCGTCGGCCTTGAAGCCCCGGGCGGCGAGACGCGCCCGCGCCCCGTCGAGCGCGATGCCCTCGTCCGCGCAGAACTGCGCGAGCGTCTTCCAGCCTGGCCCGCCGCCGGCCTTGCCTTCGGTGTGCCCGCTGGCTGCGGCGGGCGGGCCGGCAAGAATGATCTCGTAGACCTGCCGCGCCGAGAGCTTCGCGTCATCCGCAATCTTCTGCACCACGGTCTCCGCCGGGACACCGGCGATGCCCCGGGCCGAAAGCCGCGCCTGCGCCGCGGTGAGTTCGACCCCACCTTTCTCCGCCAACGCCGCCAGGGTGAGCAGCTCGGCGTGCGGAATCGGCGCCCGCTCCGCCGGCCGATCCCAGCTCTCCTTCAGGCTTTCGTTCCACGCGAGCAGCGACGAAAACGGCGGCACGCCGGCGCGCGTGCCACCGAAGACGATCACGACCAGACCCGCCGCCACCGCCCACTCCAGGCGAAAGCCCAGGCTGCGCGTCGCGCGGTTCTTCAAATAGCCGGCGAGCGGCCGCCAGTTGAAGCAGACATGCGCCGCCGACATCCCGAGGAAGAGCGCGCCGAACCAGATGTGCAGCCCGCCCCAATCGCTCTTGCGCAGGCCGAGCATGGTCCAGTTGGTCCAGTTCGCCACGCGTCCCGGCGGCGCGAGGAAGAGCACCAGCCCGCTGAGCGCGAGCATCAGAAAACCCAGGGTCATCAGCACGCTCGTGAGCGCGCGCCATTGGAAGCGGGGAGCCGTGGCATTCATGGTCGGCGAAGGCGGACGCAGTGGATGTCGTGGTTTTTTGGTGACGTGGTTCAGCCGCGTCCCCGGCCCCAGCCGCGGCCGCGCCCCATCGCGCCGCGCCGCTCCAAGATGGCCTGGTAGTCCGCGGCCGGCAGCAACTGCGGGACATAGGCCACGCCCCTCGCCGCGAGCAGGCCGACGAAGGCGCCGAGGTGGTGGCCCGACGCCGTCTCCAGCATCGCCGACAGTTCCCTCAACGCCGCGCTGTCCGTCGAGGCCAGGAGCGTCCGCAGGTCCGCGATATCCACTTCCTCCACATAGGCCGCGGCACGCAACGCTCCGTCGGCCGAGGCCAGCCCGAGCGGGAGCAGGTCATCGTGGCGTTTCTGCACCTCGGCCGAGGCAAACTGGCCGGGCACGGCGGCCGGGAGGGCGAGCCCCGCGCGCGTCGCGAGCTGGCGCAGCACCGTTTCGTGGCGCACCTCGGCCAGCGGGATGTTCGCGAACGGCGCCAGGTCCCACTTCGCCCCCCACGCGCGGTAGAGTTCGCCGGCCATCCGCTCCTCGTCGATCTGGAACAGCAGCGCCGCCTGCACCGCGGGGCTGAGCGTGAGCGGCGTCACGTCGGCCGCCGCGACCGCACACGCGCCGGCACCGAGGCCGGCGCAGGCCGCAGCGCCCGGACCCGTGCCGTTGCACGGGTTCGGACCATCGCCGGAAGTGCGACCGGAGCCGGACTGCGGCGCCGGACCGCGCTGGGCGGGGGTCGCGAGCGCCACGGGCGCGGCCGCAAAAATGAGCATCAAACCAAGGATGGAGGAGCGGGTTTTCATGAGGTTGAACGAATTCACCCGATCAAACCCCGGCGCCGGCGGCGTATTACACGCCGCGCGCCGCCCTATTTCTTTCCGTCCTTGTTTTTGAGATACGCCTCGGCCAGCTGCCGGCGGTAGGCGAGGCGCTCGTCGGGCGACATCGCCTGCAGCTTCTGCTGAATCTCAGCATGCCGTTCCGGCGGCGCCGCCTGCATCATCTCGCGCCAGGCGTCCTGAATCTCGCGGGGCATCCAGCCCCAACCCTGGCGCAACTGCTGGCGCTGTCCCTCCGGGAGCTGGCGAAATTTCGCGATCTCCGCGCGCAGCGCCGCCCGCTCCTCCGGCTTCATCGCGCGGATCCGCGTGAGCACCTGCTGCACCTGATCCAGCTCCGCATCGCTCAGCCCGAGGAATTGCTCGACGGTGGCGAAGTCCTTCAACTCCGCCGCGGGGCGCGACGCGGCGGCGGTCGCAGGCGCGGCCGGGGCATCCGCGGCGCCGAGGGATCCGGCGCCGATCACAAGCGTTCCGGCGAGAGCGAGCAGGGCGATGGTTTTCATGGACGGATTCAGCGGCGGGTTTGGGGACGAACCGGAAGGTGGAGCAACGCGTCGCGGGTTTCCGCATCGAGCAGCGCGCCGGCCCGCCCGAGCGCGGCCTCCAGGGTGAAGAGCTCCGCCAGCGACGGCGAGAGCCCGGCGGCTGCCGTCGCGCGCGGCGGCTCGCGGGTTCCGAGGGCGAACGCGATCACCAGCGCCGCCACCGCGCCGCTGAGCACGAAGTGGCCCGCCCACGCCGGCCAGCGCCAGCCGGCCTGCCGCGGCGGAGACTGGCGCAGCTCGCGCTTGAGCGCGACCCAACGCGCTTCGAAGTCTGCGGTGGTGTCGCGATAGCGTCGCGCGAGCAGCGTCGCGATCTCATCGTCACTGGGCGGGGCGGGACGTGGCGCATTCATGACTCAGCCTCCATTTCGATTTTGAGCAATTGGCGGGCGCGGTGCACCAGCACCCGCAGAGCGTTCTCGGTCATTCGCAGCGCGGCCGCCGCCGCCGGATAGTCCATCTGCTGCTGCTGCACAAGGAGCAGGGCCGTGCGGGATCGTTCCGGCAACCGCTGGAGCGCGAGCTGCAGCACCTCCTCGAGTTCCGCGGCGCGCCGCGCCTCGCCGGCCGCCCCCGACGCGATCGCCTCGAAGATTTCCGGGGGCGCGGGCTGCGCCGGCTTGCGACGACGGCGGCGGTGCTCGTTGTGCACCAGATTCTGCGCGATGTGAAACAGGTAGGTCGAGAACTTCGCCGTCGGCACATAGTCCCCCGCCGTCCGGTGCAGCCGCACGAACACCTCCAGCGTGAGATCCTCCGCATCGGCGTGCGACCCGAGCGCCCGGTAGAAGAAACCCAGCAGCGGCAGTTTCCATTTGTCGAAAATCCGTTGCAGCGCGGACTCGTCGCCCCGGGCGACGCGATCCAGCCATGCCGCCTCCTCTTCGGCGGGCACGCCCGGCGGCACGCGCCCGGCCGCCACGACGACGTCCATGCACCACCTCCGTGGCACCCACCGGGCAAGGAAAGTCAGCGATCGCGCACTCACCGGGAATCAAACCCCGACCCACGCCGGATATTACCGGCCCGGGCCGAAGTCGGAAGCCCCCGGCGCCGGTTCGCGCCAATGATGCCGCGCGCTTTTCAAGCGCAGCACGCCGCCTACTTCCCGCCGCGGGAGTCGGTTTGCCGGTTCTCGCGGCGCCCTTTCGCGACTACGCTCCGCGGCGCACCGCCACTCCGTCCGTTACCTCACCCCGCCATGAAGACACGCCTCCCGTCCCTCGCCGCGCTGCTGTGCGCATGCGCCCTCTCCACCCTCGTCTCCGCCGCCGACACCCCGGCCCCGCCGGCGCCGGCCGTTGCCGCGGAATTCATCGACGCCGACTCTCCCGCCGCCGCCGAGGTGCGCGCGCTCGGCGAGCGCGCCATCAACCGCCTCGCCGTCACGCTCGTCAACGAGGTCTCCGTCGCCGTCGCCAAGAGCGGCGCGGAAAACGCCGTCGACGTCTGCCACTTGAAGGCGCTGCCGCTCACCGGCGAGATCCTGTCGGGCCTGCCGCGCATCACCGCCGTGAAGCGCACGAGCCTCCGGCTGCGCAATCCCGCCAATGCCCCCGACCCCGCCGAGCAGCTCGCCCTCGATCGCGTCCAGCGCGACATGGAGGCGGGCAAGTTGCCGAAGGTGCTCGTCCAGCGCCTCGATCTCGCCCCCGGCCGCCAGGAGTGGCGCGTTTACCGGCCCATCGGCATCGCCCCGCAATGCGTCACCTGTCACGGCCCGAAGGAATCGCTCGCCCCCGAACTGCAGGCCCGCCTTGCCAAGACTTACCCGGCCGACAACGCTACCGGCTACACGGTCGGCCAGTGGCGCGGCCTGATCCGCGTCACCGTCTCCGACCCACCACCGCCTCCTCCCCCGCCGCCCGCCAAGGCGGTCCGCAAGAAAGCCTGAAGCCTCCCGTTTCCCCCACACCCATGCTCCCGATTCCCCGCCTGCTCCTCGCCTTTGTCGCCGCCGCCGCGGCCGCCTTCGCCGCCGACGCCCCGAAAATCGCCGCCAAGGACGCCGCCAAGCTCGTCGCCGAGGGCAAAGCTGTCCTCGTCGATTGCCGCGAGCCGGCCGAGTGGAAGGATGGCGGCGTCGCCGCCCCCGCCGCGCTGCTCTCGAAGAGCGACTTCGACGGCGAGCAGAAGCAGTGGAAGGCGTTTCTCGAGAAAAACAAAGGCAAGCAGATCATCGTCTACTGCCGCGGCGGCGGTCGCGCCGGCGCCGTCGCCGGAAAGCTGAACGAACAGGGCCTCAGCGCCGCCAACCTCGGCGGCATCAAGGACTGGACCGCCGCCGGCCTGCCCACGCGGGCAGCCGATGCGGCTCCGTCCGCCTCACCCGCCACGAAGAAGTAGCCCGAGGTGGAACGGCTTGACCTCAAGCCGTTGGTTCGGGAGCGCGCGAACACCCCATCGCGTCCCACGCCCTGAAGCGACTTGAGGGCAAGTCGCTCCACCTCCATCGCCCTCGCCGAAATAGCTCGGCGGTCCCGGGCCGAGCCGCTTCATTCGGCGGAATGTCCGACGCGCTCGATTCCCCGCTTGTCCCGCCCGCGTTGCGCGAGGCCCTGCGGCACTCGCCCGACAACGCGCCGCTGCTCCTGCACGTCGCCGAGACCGTCCTGCGCAGCGGCGGCTTCAACGAGGCCGCCACCCTCTTCAAGCGCGCGCTCGCCCTCGATCCCGCCAGCACCGGCGCCAAGCTCGGGCTCGCCGCCGCGTTCTTCCAGCAGGGCAAGCAGGGCGCCGCGCTGGTGATCGTCGAGGATCTCGTGAAGGGCCCGCAGCCGCCCGCCCGCGCCCTCCTCCTGCACGCCCGCCTCGCGCTTCACGCCGGCGAGCCGCGCCTCGCCGCGCAGCAGTTCACCCGCGCCCGCGAAGCCGATCCCACGCTCCACGACGCCGCGCTCGAGGCCGAGCTCGCCGACTTTCTCCCCAAGCGCCCCTCTCCCACGCTCCCCAAGGCGCCGGCCCCCGCGCCCCCGCCCGCCCCCGAGGAAGAGCCGCCACTCTTCGGCGACGCCGACGACGCCGGAGAAAACTCCTCCAACGAACGCGAACGCCTCCCCGCCGGCGACCTGCCCGCCGATGTCACCGCGGAGGAGCCCGAACGCCCGACGATCGCGTTCGCCGACGTCGGCGGCATGGAGCGCGTGAAGGAGGAAGTGCGGATGAAGATCATCCTCCCGCTCCAGCAGCCCGATCTCTTCAAGGCCTACGGCAAGAAGGTCGGCGGCGGCATCCTGCTCTATGGCCCGCCCGGCTGCGGCAAGACCTTCCTCGCCCGCGCCACCGCCGGCGAGGTCAAGGCCGGCTTCCTCGCCGTCGGCATCAGCGACGTCCTCGACATGTGGATCGGCCAGAGCGAGAAAAACCTCCACGCGATCTTCGAGCAGGCGCGCACGCACCGGCCCTGCGTGCTGTTCTTCGACGAGGTCGATGCGCTCGGCGCCAACCGCACCGACATGCTGAAGAGCGGCGGCCGCCAGATCATCAACCAGTTCCTCTCCGAGCTCGACGGCGTCGCCTCCTCGAACGAGGGCGTGCTCATCCTCGCCGCCACCAACGCCCCGTGGCACCTCGACCCCGCCTTCCGCCGCCCCGGCCGCTTCGATCGCATCCTCTTCGTGCCGCCGCCGGATCAATCCGCGCGCGCCGCCATCCTGCGCTTGCAGCTCAAGGGCAAGCCGGTCGCCGAGATCGATTTCGACGCGCTCGCGAAGAAGACCGACGGCTTTTCCGGCGCCGACCTGAAGGCCGTCATCGACGTCGCCGTCGAGGGCAAGCTCCGCGACGCGATGCGCGCCGGCTCGCTCCAGCCCATCTCCGGCCGCGATCTGCTCGAGGCGATCAAGCTGCACAAGCCGACCGTGCGCGACTGGTTCCAGACCGCGCGCAACCACGCGCTCTACGCCAACCAAAGCGGCCTCTACGACGAGATTCTGACCTACATGAAGATTTCCAAGTGACGATGCCTCGCCCAGGCCAACGCCACCACAGCGGTCGGCTTGCGGATCACGGCTTTCGGATCGCGGATTGGCCGATCCGAAATCCGCAATCCGAAATCCGCAATTTCCGATGAGCGCTCACCTCGAACGCGCCCACCTGCTGCTCGCCCAGTCGCGCGCCGCCGACGCCGAACGCGAGGCGCTGCTCGCCCTGTCCGCGCAGCCCGACAACCCGCAGGCCCTCGCCCTCCTCGCGCTCAGCCGCATCGAGCAGGACAAACGCGACCTGGCGCTGGACGCGGCACGCGACGCCGTCGGCCTCGCCCCCGACGTGCCCTACCTGCACTACGTCCACGCGCTCGTGCTGCACCGCATGGATCGCGAGGAAGAATCGTTCCGCGCCATCCATGAGGCGTTGCGGCTCGATCCGTCGGACGCCGATCATTTTTCCCTGCTCGCCGCGATCGAGCTCGCCCGCCGGCGCTGGCCCGCGGCGCTCAAGGCCGCCGAGCAGGCGCTCGCCCTCAACCCCGAGCACGTCGGCGCATCGAACCTCCGCGCGATGGCCCTCGTGCGCCTCGGCCGGAAGGCCGAGGCGATGGCGTCGGTCGACTACGCGCTCCACCGCGCGCCGGAGGACGCGTTCTCCCACGCCAACCAGGGCTGGAACTGCCTCCACCGGAACGACCCGAAGGCGGCGCAGGAGCACTTCCGCGAGGCGCTGCGGTTGCAACCGGATCTCGAATACGCCCGCGAGGGCATGCTCGAGGCGCTGAAGGCGAGGAACCCCGTGTATCGCGGAATGCTCGCCTACTTCCTCTGGATGGGCCGGCAGAGCTCGCGCATGCAGTGGGCGCTCGTCCTCGGCGTGTTCTTCGGCGGCGGCCTCATCGGCGGCCTCGCCGCGGCCAACCCCGAGCGCGGCTGGTTTCTCTGGCCGATCCTCGGCCTGTTCTACGTCTTCGTCTACCTCTCGTGGACGGCCCAGCCGATGTTCGATCTGTTCCTGCGCTTCGATCGCTTCGGCCGCCACGTGCTGTCGGACGATCAGCGCACGGCGTCGACCTGGTTCGGCGCGACGCTCTTCCTCGCCCTCGCCTCGGCCGCCTGGTGGCTCGCGGGCGACAGCAAGGCCGGCATGTTCGCCACGCTCACGCTGGCCGCGCTCTCCATCTGCGTCGCCTCGACCTTTCGCGCCCGGGAAAAGCACCGCGCCATCCTCGGCGTCGCCACCGCCGCCCTGGCCATCGTGGCCATCGCCTCGGGCTTCACCTGGATGAACGGCGACGTGCAGACGGGCCGCTCGCTGGCCAACGTCTTCCGCATCGGTTTCCTCGGCTTCCAGTTCCTCGCCAACAGCCTGGCCTCGAAGTGAGGTAGGGTCGGCTGTCCCCAGCCGACCTCGTTGCGCGTCCCCCGCCCCAATGAGGGCGTTTAGGGGTAAACGTCCCTACCCGCTCAACCGCGCGGCCTGAAACAGGCACACGCAGTCCGACCCGTCGTGCGTGTGCAGCCAGTGCGGCTCCAGCGCCGCGAACTCCCGGTCGATCGCCGCGCGCAGCCCGCCCACCTCGATCACCACGATCCCATGCGGCGCCAGCCGGTCGCGCGCCTGGCGGAGCAGCTTGCGGATGATCGCGAGCCCGTCGCTCCCTCCGTCGTGCGCCATCCGCGGCTCCGCCGCGAACTCCGGCGCCTGCCGGTCCACGTGCGCGCTCGGTTCGTAGGGCGGGTTGCTCAGGATCAGGTCATACTTCGCCGGCGGCACGGCATCGAAGACATCGCTGGCCAACAAATGCACCCGCCGCGTCAGCCGGTGCTCGCGCACGTTGATCCGCGCGACCTCGAGCGCCGCGGCCGATAGATCGCAGGCGTCGACCTGCGCCGAGGGAAACTGGTGCGCGAGCAGGATCGCAAGGCAGCCCGACCCGGTGCACACGTCGGCCATCCGCCGCGGCTTCAGCCCCTCGGGCAGCCACGCCGGCAACTGCTCCGGGATCAGCTCCAGGAAATAGCTGCGCGGAATGATCACGCGCTCATCGACGTAAAACCGATGCTCTCCGAGGAACGCCTCGCGCGTGAGATACGCCGCCGGCACGCGGCCGACGATCCGGCGCTCCAGCAGGGTCGCGACCTTTTCCCGCTCCGCCGCGGTCAGCCTGCGCGCCAGCACGCCCGCCTCGCTGTCGAGCGGCAGCCCGAGGGTGCGCAGCAGCAGGTAGAGCGCCTCGTCGTGGGCCTCGGTCGCGATCTGCCCGAGCGCGACGCCCGCCTGCGCGTAGCGCTTCTCCGCATACGCCAGCCAGGCGCCGAGGGTGGCGCGGGCGGCGGGCGGCGGGACCGGACGCGGGCGCTTCACGCGAAGGTCTGCAGCATCAGCCGGAACGGGATCAGCGCCACGTTCATCAGGGTGCCGAAAATGCGGCCGAAGGCGGGCACGTTAATCAGCAGCAGCAGCGCGAGGCTGCCGTAGATCGCGATCTGGCTGTAGGCCTCGCGCGACATCCCGAACCAATACATCAGGAACTTCGAGCCATCGAGCGGCGGGATCGGTAGGAGGTTGAACACGCAGAGCGCGACGTTGACCTTCAGCACGAGCAGGCCGAACTCGGCCACCTGCTGCGAGCCAACGCGGGCGCCGATAATCACGACGATGGTGCCGAGGAAGGCGAGCAACAGATTCACGCCGGGTCCGGCGAGGGTCACGAGCGCCTCATCCGTCATGCCGCGGCGGAAATTCGAGGGATTGGTGTAGACCGGCTTTGCCCAGCCGATCATCGCGAAGCTGCCGAAGAAGCCGAACGCCGCCATCAGCGGGAAAAAGATGGTGCCGATCCAGTCGATGTGGGCCATCGGATACATCGTCACCCGCCCCTCCGAACGCGGCGTGTCGTCGCCCAGCTTGTCGGCCACGATCGCGTGGCCCCACTCGTGCAGGGCGAGGCTCAGGACGACGATGATGAATCGCAGCAGTCCGTCGCGGAGTGCACCCGGGTCGATATCCATCCCTCAGTTCTTTGGGGTTCCCGCGAGTTCGGCAACGAGCTTTTGCTTTTGTCCCTGCAGCTTGGGATCGTCGACCGTCCCGAGCAGGGCTTTCGCGTGATCGCGTTTGCCCATCTTCAGGCAGATGTTCGCCGCGTGCAGGCGCATCGTCTGCCGCTCGATCGCGGTCTGCGCCTTGTCCTCCAGCGCGCTCCACGCCTTCAGCGCCGCGGGCCAGTCCGGCTTCTCCAGATCGTAAAATGACTCCGCGTGCCGATACGCGAACTCGAAGCGGTCCGGCGCCAGCTCCGAGGCCTTCCGGAAGGCCTCGTGCATCGCGCCGTCGAGCGAGGCCCGCGACCAGCCGCCGCCCTCGGCGTTGAGAAACTTGTCGCGCGCCTCCACCAGCAGCGTGCCGAGCTGGTAATGGTAGAGCGGCTCGTTCGGCTCGAGCTTGATGGCGGCCAGGAAATACGGCGCGGCCTGCAGCGGCTTGCCCTCCTCGGCGAGCAGGTTGCCGAGCTGGTTCTTCACAATCGGGATGTCCGGATCGAGCTGGTTTGCCTTCAGCAGGATCGCCATCGCCTCCTTCCGCATGTCGACCTTCGTCAGCAGGTAGCCATAAGCCGCATACGCGGCGGCGAACTGCGGGTTGTTGCGCAGCAGCAGCTCGTATTCGTGGGTGATCGATTGGATCTGCTGGCGAAAATTGCTCTCGTCGAACTTCTCCCCCTGCTTCGCCGCCTCCGCGAAGATGTCCCGCTGGCGCTCCACGATCTTCTTCAGCGTGCGCTCGGCCATGTTCTGGGAATCAGGGGCCTTCGGCGGCTCCGCGCCATGGCCGACCAGACCCAGGCAAAACAGGACCACGGCCAACACGGATTGAGAAAGACCGGCGCGGCGGCAATTGAGCTGATTTCTAGTCCGTGTCATCCGTGTAATCTGTGGTTGAAAAGTTCGGGAGCGAGCGCGTCCGACAGCCTCACCCGGCCAAGGTGCCGGCGTAAACATTCATTCGCTCGCCCCGCAGGAAGCCCACCAGCACCTGCCCGCTCTCCTGCGCAAACTCCACCGCCGCCGTCGTCGGCGCCGAGATCGCCGCCACGCACGGGATCCCCGCCGCCAGCGCCTTCTGCATCAGCTCGAACGACACCCGGCCGCTCACCAGCAGGATCCGCCCCGCCAGCGGCAGCCGCTCCGCGAAAAACGCGTGGCCGATCACCTTGTCGAGGGCGTTGTGCCGCCCGACGTCCTCGCGCACCAGCTCCAGCGCGCCCGCCGCGTCGAAGAGTGCGCTCGCATGCAGCCCGCCGCTCGCCGCAAACGCCGCCTGCGCCGCCCGCAACCGCTCCGGCAGCGCCGCCAACACCTCGCGCCGCGGCCGCAGCCCGTCCGCCGGGCCCAGCGCCGCGAACTGCGCCCGCACCGCGTCGATGCTCGCCTTGCTGCAGATCCCGCAGCTCGACGACGTGAACACGTGCCGCGTCAGCCGCTCCAAATCCACCACCGCGCCCGGCGCCAGCAACACCTCGAGGACATTCTCGCTGGTGGCCGCGGTTCCATCGTGGCCCGCCGCGTGAGCGGCGGGATTCCCCCCGCACCGCACCATATCGAGCACGTCGTCGCGCCGGCGCACGAGTCCCTCCGTCACCAGAAACCCCGCCGCCAGCTCGCGATCGTGTCCGGGCGTGCGCATCACGACCGCCACGCTCCGCCCGCCGACGCGGATCTCCAGCGGCTCCTCCACCGCCACGAAATCGTCGCCGCCCACGCCGGGCGCCGCGCCCGCGTGGCGCGTGATCGGCTTGGCGCGCAGAGCCTGGGCGAGCGACATGCCGCGAGGAAAGCGATTCAGGCTGGCGTCACCACGCTTTTCGCTAACGTGTTCGCATGAACACGTCGCTGCCCCCGCCCCACTCCGCCTTCCCCGGCCGCGGCGCCAGCCTCAACCCGCCCAACCGCTTCGAGCGCCTCCACCTCGCCGCCGACCCGGATGGCCCGCCCGAGGAGCAGCCGCACCCGCGCACCCAGTATTTCGACGACACCTCCACGACGCTGCTGACGAAGAACGACAGCCCCGACGTCCGCTACACCCACGGGTTCAACGCGTATCGCGGTTGCGAGCACGGCTGCGCGTATTGTTTCGCCCGGCCCTACCACGAGTATCTGGGCTTCAGCAGCGGCCTCGATTTCGAGACCAAGATCATGGTGAAGCGCCGCGCGCCCGCGCTCCTGCGCGCCGAGCTCTCCGCCCGCCGCTGGCAGGCGGAACCCATCGCGATGAGCGGCGCCACGGACTGCTACCAGCCGGCCGAGCGCACCTTCCGCCTCACGCGCGCCTGCCTCGAGGTCTGCGCCGAACTGCGGCACCCCATCTTCATCATCACGAAAAACGCGCTCGTGACCCGCGACCTCGACGTCCTGACGGAGCTCGCGCGCCACCAGTGCATCGGCGTCCACCTGTCGATCACGACCCTCGATTCCGATCTGGCCGGGAAACTCGAGCCGCGCGCGTCGCGCCCCGCCGCGCGGCTCCGCGCCATCCGCGAGCTGAGCGCCGCCGGCATCCCGGTCGGCGTGATGACCGCGCCGATCATCCCCGGGCTCACCGACCACGAGCTGCCCGCGATCCTCGAGGCCGCCGCGGCCGCCGGCGCGAAACGCGCGGGCTACGTGCTGCTGCGCCTGCCGTTCGCCGTGAAGGACATCTTCGGGCAGTGGCTCGACGACCACGAGCCCGGCAAGAAGGCGCGGATCCTCGACCGCCTGCGCACCCTCGGCGGCGGCAAGCTTTACTCCAGCGAGTGGGGCAAGCGCATGACCGGCGAGGGCATTTTCGCCGAGCAGCTCCGCGCCCTCTTCGACGTCACGACGCGCCGCCTCGGCCTCAACCGCGAGGAGTTCGCCCTGTCCACCGCCCACTTCCGCAAGCCCGGCGAACAACTGGGGCTCGGATTGGTTGAAAGCTGAAGGGTGAAACTTGAAAGAAGTGGCCCCGGAAACCGGGACTCTCGGCTGGACTCTCCACTTTCAACTTTCACCTTTCAACTCGTTTGAACCTCCTCGATCGCCACATCTTCGCCAGCGTGCTCTTCACCTGCGCGACCGCGGTCGGGCTCTTCGCCTTCGTCGTCGCCCTGCCCAACGTCCTGCGCGAGCTGCTCGGGCCGCTGCTGGCGGATCAGTTCAGTTTCCCCACGTTTTTGCGGCTCGTCGCGCTGCTGCTGCCGTTCGCGATCTCGTTCGCGCTGCCGATGGGCATCCTCACCGGCGTCCTGCTCACGCTCGGCCGGCTCTCGGCCGACAGCGAGATCACCGCGATGCGCGCCTCCGGCATCAGCGTGCTCCGCATCGCGCGGCCCGTCTTCGCGCTCGGCGTGCTCGGCGCCCTCCTCGCCTTCTACGTCAACTTCGAGTCGATGCCCTGGGCGCGCGTGCAGTATTACCGCGAACTGGCGAAGGCCGTGCGGGCGAATCCGCTCAAGATCATCGTCCCGAAAACCTTCATCCGCGATTTCTCCCGCCGCGTGCTCTACGTCGGCGCGAAGGACGGCCCGGTGCTGCGCGACATCTGGCTCTGGGAGCTCGACGCGCAGTCCCGCGTGCGGCGCCTGCTTCGCGCGGAGGCGGGGCGCATCGACTACGACGAGGCCACCAACAGCCTGATCCCGACGCTCGTCGGCGTGAAGATCGAGGAACGCGATCCCGAGACGCCCGAGGATTTCAGCAAGTCCCCCAAGGTCGCGTCCATCGGCGAGTCCAAGGAGATCCGCATCTCCCTCGACAGCTATTTCGGCCGCAATCTCGAGCGCATGAAGGACGACTGGCTGACCTACGATCAGCTCCGCGCCAAGCAGGCCCGGCTCGCCGAGGAGCCGCCCCCGTCACCGGAGAAGGCGCCGGAAAATGCGCGCGCCCGCATGAAGCTCGCGATGATCGTGCAGGAAAAGATGAACCTCTCGCTCGCCGTGTTCTCGTTCGCCCTGATCGGCGTGCCCCTCGGCATCAAGGTCTCCCGCCGCGAGACCTCCGCGAACCTCGGCCTCGCGCTCGGCCTCGTGCTCGGTTTCTACCTCCTGACCGTCGTCGTCAACTGGCTCGACCGTCACCCGGAATACCGCCCCGACCTGCTGCTCTGGCTGCCCAACGTCCTCTTCATCGGGCTCGCCCTCTGGCTGTTCACGCGCATCGACCGCCGGTAGCCGCCGCTCACGCCTGCGTCGCCACCACGCCCGAGCGTCCGTCGATCGCCGCCAGCACCTGCTCGCCGACCGGGATCGCCGCGCGCTGCGCGAGCAGCTCGCGCGCATGCTGATCGAGCCGGATGAACTCCACGCCCTGCCGCCGGCAGGCCGCGAGCAGCTCGCGAAACAGCCGCCGCCGGCCCATCCCCTCGATCTCCGCGTGCAGTGTGAACACGTTCACGCGATCTTCGCGCAACAACGACAAATAGTGCGGCACGATCGCGTCGTCCGGATACTCCGGCCGCCCCATCAGCTCGTCGAACGTCGGCAGCGTGCTCGGAATTTCGAGCGTCTCGAAAACGCGTCCGTCCACGCGCGGGAAGAACGGCGCCGTCCCGCGCGTGTCGCTCGCGTAGAGCAGCCCGGCACGGTCGTAGACCTCGCGGCTGCGCGCATTGCTCTGCCAGCCCGCGGCGCCGGCGGTCGCCGCCTCGATGCCGAAGATCCGCCGGAACTCCGCGCGGGCCGCGTCGAACTCAGCCGCGATCTCCTCCAGCGACATCGTCTGCACGTAGTCCTGCCAGCGGTAGTGGTTGTAGCAGTGGATGCCGACCTCGAAGCCCGCGTCGCGCACCGCGCGCAGGAGGTGGGCGTTGCGCCGACCGATGTGCGGCGCGGGCAGCAGCGTGCCGTTGAGCAGCGTGCGCACGCCGTAGATCTCCACGACGCTCGTCCGGCTCACCTTCTGGAAAAAACCCGGCCGCAGCACGCGCGTGATCGCGCGCCCGGTTTGATCGGGCCCGAGCGAAAAAAGAAAACACGCCGGCGCGCCGACCTCCTGGCAGTCCGCCACCAGGTTCGGCACGCCCTCCCGCGTGCCGCGATCGGTGTCGACATCAACCTTCAGCGCGAGACGGACGGGCATGGTGAATTCGTGGATTTCGCCTTTGGACAGGAACGACAGGAGCCCAAGCGACAGGACATCACAGGAAACAACCACCCATGCCGCTGTTCCTGTAAATCCTGTTCCAGGTTTGAGTCCTGTTCATCCTGTCCAAAAAAACCTCATTCCAGCCGGTAATCTTTATGCGCGAGGTGATAGTCGAGCGTCAGCTTGATCGCGCGCTTCAGGTTCACCTTCGGTGTCCAGCCCAGCCGCTTTTTCGCGTTCGCGATCGAGGGCACGCGGCGCTGGATGTCCTGGTAGTATTTGCCGAAGTATTTCGCCGACGGCACCACCACCGTCCTCGCCTTCGCCGCGTGCTCGCGATACTCCGGGAAATCCCGGAACGCCGCGATGATCAGCGCCGCCAGATCGGCCACGCTCACATCGTTGCGCGGGTTGCCGAGATTGAAGATCTGCCGCGAGGCGCAGCCGTCCTTGTTCTCGATGATCCGCAGCAGCGCATCGATCCCGTCGTCGATAAAGGTGAACGACCGCCCCTGCTTGCCGCCATCCACGAGTTGCAGCGGCTTCTTGAAAATCACGTTGGAGATGAACTGCGTGAACAGCCGCGAACTCCCTTCCTTCGGCTCCATCACGTCATCGAGCTTCGGCCCGATCCAGTTGAACGGCCGGAACAGCGTGTAGTCGACGCCGTCGCGCACGCCATACGCGTAGATGACGCGGTCGAGGAGCTGCTTCGAGCACGCGTAGATCCAGCGCTGCCGCTCGATCGGCCCGTAGACCAGCGGGCTCGTCGCCTCGTCGAGCTTCGGGTCCGGACACATGCCGTAGACCTCGGAGGTGGACGGAAAGATGATCCGCTTCCGGTATTTCGCGCACTGGCGGACGACGGCGAGATTGGCCTCGAAATCCAGTTCGAAGACCCGCAGCGGATCCTTCACGTATTGGATCGGATTCGCGATCGCGACGAGCGGGATGACCACGTCGCACTTCTTCACGTGATACTCGATCCACTCCCGGTTGATCGTGATGTCGCCCTCGACGAATTTGAAGCGGGCGTCGCCGAGGCTGTCCTCGAGTTTGTGGCTGCCCACATCCATGCCGTAGACCTCCCAGTCCTTCTGCGTCAGGATGGCCCGCGTAAGCGAGCTGCCGATGAAGCCGTTGGCACCGAGAATCAGGACGCGAAGGGGCATACGAAGGAGGAAATCCGGAATGCCGAAGATTGGGAAACGAAAAGCCTCAGAGCAACTGTCCGACCCGCAGGGGCGGCGGCGCGCCCCGCCACTCGATCTTCGTCAACTCCAGCGCGCCGTCGGCCGTCGCCACGACGAGCGGCGCGAGGGAAAGAACCTCGCCGGGCGCACCGCGCCGGCCGACCGTCGCCGGCGACTCCGGCTCCGCCCACCACACCATCAGCCGCGCGCCGCCGGCATCCACGAACGCCCCCGGATACGGATCGGTCACGGCGCGGATGAGGTTGAAAATCTGCGCCGACGGCTGCGTCCACACGATGCGCCCATCCTCGGGCGTGCGTCCGCTGAAATACGTCGCCTGCGCCTCGTCCTGCGGCGTCTCGCGCGCAGTCCCGGCGAGCAGGGCGTCGATCTGCCGCGCGAGCACGCGCCACGCGCACGGCAGCACGAGGCGAAACGCCTGCTCGGCCGTGGCGCGCGGCCCGATCGCGACGCCCTCCTGATCCACGATCGCGCCCGCATCCGCCTGCCGCACCATCCGGTGCAGCGTCATCCCGATCCGCGGCTCGCCGTGCAGCACCGCCCAGTTGATCGGCGCGCGGCCGCGATACTTCGGGAGCAGGGAGCCGTGCAGGTTGAACGCCCCCAGCCGCGGCAGTGCCAGGATCCGCGAGCTGATCATGTGGCGGTAGTAGACCGACAGGATCAGGTCCGGCTGCAGCGCCGCGATGCGCTCGATCCACTCCGGCGTGTTCACCTTCTCCGGCGTGAACACGGGCACGCCCCGCTCGCGCGCGGCGACCGCCGGCGTCTTGAACCAGATCTTCTCGTGCGGATTGTCCTCGTGCGAGATGAGCGCGACCACGTGGTCGCCCCGCTCGAGCAAGAGCGAGAGACACTCGTAGCCGACCTCGCTGTAACCGAAAAACAGGATGCGGGGAGCCATGGAAATCGTCACGCTGGCGCCGGCGGGCGCGTCGCGGCCGCGCGGTCGAACACCCCGGCCAGCTCGCGCGTCAGGGCCGCGGCCGTGTAGGGCGCGAACGCGGCCTCGTCGAGGACCTCCGTCCGCTCCCAGCCGCGCGCCGCGAACCACTCGCGGTGCACGCGCGCCGCCACCCCATCGAGCCCCGCCGGTTCCCCGAAGCCGAAGCGCACGCCCGCGCCCACGCGCCGCGCGAAGTCCTGCACCAGGCTGCGCTCGTGGTAGATCACGAGCAGCGGCCGGCGCGCCAGCACGTAAGGGAAAATTTTGGACGCCGCGTAGGTCGCGTCATCCGAGCCGACGGCCACCAGGGCCTGCGCGTGCCGCAGGTAGTAGAGCGCGTCGAAATACGGCACGCGGTAGCGGTGCTCGTGCACCGCGTCCGCGACGCCCTCCGCCCGCGCGATCGGCAGCACCGTGTCCTCGCCCAGCGGCGGCGGCGCGTAGCCCGTCCCGATGAAATGGAAGCGCAGCCGCGCCGCCACGGCGGGCTCCGTTTCCCGCAGGCGCCGGAAGGCGCGGAAGAGCACCGTCAGCGCGCCCGCCATGTCCGCCCCGCCGCGGCCGGTGTAAACGTGGTGCACGTTGCCGTCCGCAAAATCGATCAGCGGCGCCGCGGGCCGGTGCGCGCCGAGGGCGCAAAAATCCGCGTCGCTCGCGCCGAAGGACAGCACGCGCACCTGCGCGGGATCGAACCACGGGTAGAGCCGCGCCAGCATCGCCGCATAGGAATCGGACACCGCGATCACGCCGCCCGCGCCCCGCAGCGCGCGCGGCTCGTCGCGCCGCGCGCCCCACTGGCTCAGTGCAAAGCGCAGCGGCCCGCCCGGCGGCCGCGTGCCCGTGCGGCGGTAGTAGTCGTTCACCCACGGATCCTGGTAATCGAGCACATAGGGCACGCCGAAACGCGCCCGCCACCGCGGCCCGAGCGCGAACGCGCTGAACTGCGTCGTGCTGAAGAACACGAGATCGAAGCGCTCCGTGCGCAGCAGCCGCTCGCCCGCCTGCGTGAGCGCACGGCCGCACCGCCACCACAGCTTGCCGACGCCCGCCCAGCGCGTGTGCCGCGGCCGCACGCCGCCGGTGCGGATCACGCGCACGTCGGCCGGATACGTTTCCGCCAGCAGCGGATCGCAGACGCCGCCCTCGATGAAGTCCGGCGCGACCGCGAGCACCGTCGGCTCCCAGCCGCACGCGCGCAAATGCGGCAGCGCCAGCCGCACGCGCTGCATGTCCGGCGCATTGATCGGCGGAAAATGCGGCGAGACGATCAGGACTTTCTTCATGCCGGGACGGACGCTCTCAAGCGCGCCGAGTTGGGCCAATCCCGCCGGGAAATGCGAGCGTCGAAACCCGCGCCGGCCTTCACCGGCCGGTCCACGCTACGGCTGCTTGCGCTGATAGGTGTCGCCGTGCAGCACCACGGTCTGCGGGTCCTTGATCGTGATCAGCGTCTTCCTGCTCGTGAGCAGTGCCGGCTGGCCGCTGGTCTCCGCGCCCTTGACCGTGAAATTTGTTTCCTTGGTGACCGCCCGGTTGGGCCCGAGCTTGCCCCAGAGCGCGACGCCATCCCGCCGGATCTGGAGGCGGCGATCGCCCGGCTTCTCGCCCGTGATGTATTCGCCCGCGGCGCTGGCCAGCAGCCGCTCGGCGGGCTCGCGGTCGAGCAGCCGGTATTTCGGCAGCAGGCTCTTCGGCGGCCGCGTGAGGACCCAGAAGGTGAAGGCGTTGGTGCCGAGGATGCCCGCGCCCAGCAGCGTCATCGTGATGTAGTGCCGCAGCCGGGACGGCGTCCCTGCCGACGATCGCGCACTGGGCTCCGGACGGATCTCCTCGCCCTCGCCCACAATGACGGTCGCGATCTGCTCCGCCGAGAGCAGGCCGCCGGCGGCGTCCTTCCCCCAGCTCACGAGCTTCAGGCGGCCGTCCTTGAACTGCACCAGGAACTGCCCCGTCGGCGCCTCCACGCGAATCTCCGGCGTGGCCGGATACGCCACCTGCGGCGCGAGCGCCTCGGCGGACTTGAGCAGCTTCAGCAGCCGGCTCGCCGGGACCTTGCCCAGCGGAATCTCGGGATAGGCGTAACCGGCCTTCTTCAAGTCGCCGGAAAGCTGCCGCAACGTGACCGCAAACAAATTGGCGAGGTCAGGACCACTCATGGCAGAATCACGTAAACGGGTTCGGAATTCGCCCCGACACGGAAGTTCCCGGTGCTCAGGTTGCCGTCGTCGACGGCCCGATCGATCTCGAGCCACAGGTCGAGATCCTCGGTGAGCGGGGAATCGTCGGTCGCGCTGATCGCGATCGCGGCGCGTGGACGGATGCCCCCGTGCAACTGATCGTTCTCCCAATTGTATTTCCCCCCAATCGGGGTCCGGCGCTGCCACGAGACGTCGTTCAGCCGCCCGGTCATGCCGGCGGGAAACTCGCCCGCATCCACCTCGGCGGGCCAGCCGCCGCTCTCCTGCGCGTGCGCTTCGAACGCCGACGAGAAGGTCCGCAGGTCGCTCACGATCACGCTCACCTTCGCCTTCGTCTTCACGCGGATGATCGCCGGCACGCCCAGCGCCGCCAGCATGCTGATGATCATGACGACCACCATCACCTCCACGAGGGAGAAGCCGGCGCTCCGGCCCTTCGATCCCGGACGCATCGAAGCACGCGAAAACGCCCGCGGGCCGGACCGCGTCCGACGAGGCAACAAATTTGGGAATCGCTGTGGGGCACCCATGGAACGACCCGCACTCTAGGTCCCCGGCCGTCCCCGACCAGCCATTCCTGCGGGTGGAAATACGCACGCGAAACTGCGGCGATTCCGTCGGCCCGGCCCCTCTACGGCGTCTTGCGCCGATAGGTATCCCCGAAATAGACGATCGTGATCGGGTCCTTCATCTCGATGACCCCGAGACCGTCGGCGACGAGCACCGGCCGCCCGCGCGATTCCCCCGCCTCGAGCTTGAGTGTCACGTCATCCCGCACGCCGCGGTCCGGCCCCCAGACAAACCAGCGCGCGTAGCCGTCCGCCCGGAGGGTGAGGTGCCGGTCGCCCTCGGCGAAACCCGTGTCGTAGTCGCCCGCGAACTCGGCCAGCACGCGCTGCGCCCGCTCCGGTGCCACGGGCTGGTGCTCCGGCACGAGCGCCACCGGCACCCGCGGCGGCGGGCGCGTCAGCATCCACGCCGTCACGATATTCGAACCCGCGATGGCCAGCACCAGCACGATCAGTTTTACGCGCGCCGAGATCCGCCCGGAGCCGGCCGGCGCCGGCGCGCCCGCCCGCGGCGGGAGCGACTCCGCCTCCTCCAGCCCGAGGATCATTGCGAGGATCTGCTCCGGCGTCAGGCTGGCCCCGCCCGCCTGGGCGGACCAACTGCTGACCCGCATCCCGCCATTGCGCGCCTGCACCAGGAAACGCCCGTGCGGACCGACGATGCGCAGCTCCGGCTCGGCCGGATACTCCGTCCGCGGCGCCAGGGCGGTCAGCGCCTCGATCAGATCGCGCAGCTCCCCGGCGCCGACCGGCCGCGGCGCCGTATCCGGAAACTCCGGACCCGCCCGCCGCAGATCCGCCGCGAGATGGTGGAGCGCCACCGTGAACTGCGCCGGCGCCGTCATGGCTGGACGATGACGAGCGGCACGATGCCGGTGCCGAGGTGAAACGTGCCGCCGAGCCAGTCGAAGCTCGAGTCCATGGCGTTCTCGAGATCCTGCAACTGGGGCACGTCCAGCACGAGTGGCGCCCCGGCGGCCGCGCTGATGGCGATCGCCGCACGGTAGCGCGTCCCGAAGTGGAGCTGGTTGTTCTCCCAGTTGTATTTTCCGCCCATCGGCGTCGTGCGCCGCCAAGTGGTGTCGTTCAGCCGGCCGCTCATGCCGGTCGGGATGACGCCCGCCACGGCCTCCGCCGGCCAGGTGCCGAATTCCTGCGCGTAGCTGTCGAACGCCGCCGAAAAGGTCCGGAAATCGCCGACCAGCACGGTGGTCTTGGCGCGCCGCTTGACCCGGGCCATCGCGGGCACCGACAGCGTCGCGATCACGCTGAGGATCAGGACCACGACCATGATCTCGACCAGCGTGAAGCCCGCCACCGCGGCTCTCGGCCGGCGCGAAACCCGAAGCATAGGCACGCAGGGTGAGAGCCTTCCGGCGCGGGCGGCAAGGTCGCGCGCCTGCGGACCCTACGGCGTCCCATCGGTGTAACTACGACGCCCCGCCGGCCGGCGGGCGCTCCAGCATCTCGCGCACGTGGTAACGCTGCCGCGCGCGCACCACCTGGTAGGTGCGGCCGATGTATTCGCCAATCAGCCCGATGCCGACCATCGTCACGCTGATCAGGAAGAACAGGATGCCAAAGAGCGTGAACAGCCCGCCCTCCTCCGGACCGACGAAGATGCGGCGCCCGGCCAGAATCAGCACGAGGAGGAAGCTGCCCGCCGAGCAGGCCATCGCGAACATCGTGAAATACTGCAGCGGCGCCAGGGAGAAGCCGGTGATCAGGTCGAAGTTCAGCCGGATCAGCCGGTAGAACGAGTAGTTCGAGGCGCCCGCGTGCCGCTCCTCGTGCCGCACCCCGACCTCCGCCGGATTCCCCGCAAAACTGTAGGCCAGCGCCGGGATGAAGGTGTTGATCGCCCCGCTGCCCACGATCGCGTCGATGATCGGCCGGCGGTAGGCCCGCAGCATGCAGCCCTGATCCGTCATCTTGATGCTGGTCGTGTGCTCGCGCGCGAAGTTGATCAGGCGCGACGCATACGTCCGGAAAAACGAGTCCTGGCGGTTGACGCGGAAGCCGCCGACGTAGTCGTGCCCCGCGTCGATCTTTTCGAGCAGCTTCGGGATCTCCTCCGGCGGATTCTGCAGGTCGGCGTCGAGCGTGACGACGACCGCGCCCCGCACCCGCTCGAAGGCCGCCATGATCGCCATGTGCTGGCCGTAGTTCGCGTTGAAATCGATTACGCGCGTCACGTCCGGCCGCGCGGCATACTGCGCGCGCAGCAGCTCGATCGAGCGGTCGGCGCTGCCGTCGTTGGTGAAGATCACCTCGTAGGTCCGGCCGAGCGCATCGAGCACCGGATACAGCCGGGCGAAGAGCACCGGCAGGTTCAGCTCCTCGTTGTAGACGGGGATGACGACGGACAGCGCGATGGGAAATGAAGCGGACATCACCGAAGAGAGGAATGTGGAAAGCGGACGAGCGGGAAACAAGACCTGAGGAGGAGCGTCTGTTTTCCCACTTGCCTGCTTTCCTCCTTCAACCGTCCGACGGGATTGCTATTTGCCATGGGCTGCGAGAACGCCGGTCAGCGCCGCCACCACCCGTTCCACATCGGCGGAGGTCATCGCCGGAAACAGCGGCAGCGTGAGGATGCTCCGCCCCACGCGCTCCGCGATCGGCAGATCGCCCTCCTTCCAGCCCAGCCGGCGATAAACGGCAAACAGGTGGATCGGCGGATAATGCACGCCGGTGCCAATGCCCGCCGCGTGCAATTGC
>CAZENI010000024.1:0-33978 GCA_964513055.1 uncultured Opitutus sp. | reverse complement strand
GGGCGGGCCGCCACTTCGTCGCGCCAGTTATCATACACCCACGTCACCGCGCGGCCGCGCTCGGCCGCCAGCTCGTCGATGTCGAGCGCCGGGCGGGGCATTATGGCCGGGTCCTGAAGACATGCTTGCCGCCTGCGTAGCGGCTGGCGTCTTGGCGCTTCGCGTGGGCCTCCAGCCAGCCATGGGCGGCGGCTTCGGACGGCAACCACGCCTGATGCAGGATGCGACGATTGCTGGCCAGCATGACCGAGCACGCCCAAGTGCCGCCCTGCCGCTGGGCCTGGTAGCGGCGGCCGGCACGGGTGCCGACGATGGCGCCCTCGGATGTGCGAAAAACGGTGAATGGTCCTGACATGGTGCCCCCTGCTGGCTGTATGGCGGGGTTGCACTCACGCGCCGGATGCGTCCGCTGCGGAGCGCGGCTCCGCCACAACGTGGGCATCCGAAGGCGCAAGAAAGACGAGGGCTGGCCGGAGGGTGGTGCCGGAGCGCGGCGGGAGCCCGCCCGGCGTCGGATGGTTGCCAGCCAGCCCCCGGCCGCCCCGCTCACGACGCAACACAGGTTAGCGAAAGTTCGCTTTCGTGCAAGTCAAAAGTAGCATAAATGCAATTTATGGCACGCAATCAATGAGCGTTACGGCAGCGCAAAGGCCGATGATCTGCAGGATCAAGTAGCACCAGTGGGGGCCGTACTTTGTGCGGCGCTCGAACGGCACTAGGCGATCGTAAACGTCATTTGAACAGAGCATCGGTAGCAAGATCAAGGCCAGGGCAACAAGCCCGAGGAGGATGCCACCGATTATCGTGGCGGCCGTCTTCACTAACCAAAGCAGCGCGTCCGCGAGGGTCATCGCCGCACTCGCACAAGCCTCACGACAACGCCCCAGATAGCCACCCGATCGTTGTCGACGAGCTGTGGTTTCTGGCGTGCCCGCTCGTCCGTCGTCTCGGTTAACAAGTAGGGCGGTTCATAGACCCGTAGGACTGTTTCGGCCGTCCCGCGCGCGTGGTCGAGAATCTGCGCGACGACCACATCGCGGGCGCGCGGCACCACGCTGCTGTCCGCTGTAAGCTCGTCTCCTGGCAGATATCCCGCCAACTCGAGAGCCCTGGTCTGAACTTTCCATATGCCCTGCGTCGGCGTCAAATCAGCCTCGTCGAGGCTTCCCGTGATGCGCTGCATCTCGGGTTCTGCAAAGCCGCGGGCGGCGATTGATGGTTGGCCATACATAGCAGGAGGGTCAACGCCAAATTTCAGCACAATCTTGTCGATGGAACGTCTCTCAAGGCTGCCGGGATTATCAGGGTCGAGGGCGCGCAATAGCGTAGACGGCGCCAGCCCGGCCGCCTTTGCAAGTGGTGTCGGCTTCATGTCGGTTCGACGCAGCACGTCGACCAGCCAAGCGCGAATTGCGAATGCGCTTGTAGGTGTCGAACTCGATGCGGCATCGTCGGGTTGCAAGGGCGGCTCCGCAAATTTGCGTGCCGGATTGTGCACAAGCGCAGCGCGGCGCCGCAGTATGTTTCGAGGCAACTTGACAAGTTGTGCAAATCGCATTGTAAGTGCGAAGTATGCAAGCGACCAATCGCATAGATGCAATCGAACGTCGCGCCGCAGGGCTGAACCTTAGCCTGTGGCGCGTGGCGAAGCTGGCCGGCGTCGAATATTCGAACTTGTCCCGCTGGCGGCGCGGTGAAGCCAGCCCGACGATGCATCTCTACGACGACGTCATGACGAGCCTCGAGGGCAAGTTGACGGAACTCGAGGCCTGCATGCTTGAGCGCTTGCTGGCGGCCAAGACGCCGCCGCCGCACCGCCCCGCCGCGTAAGTCCCGTTTCGTTGCGTGAGTTGCACATCGGCCCGCGATCGTCGCGGGGCCGCGCATATTCTCATTGCCGCGAGACCGCCGATGAAACGCAAGCCGCAGCCCGTCGCCGCCATCGTCCGAAGCATGTGGGGCTTCGACAACACCTACAGCGCTTGGGATGGCGATCAGGAGCGGGGCGTCAGGCCGCGCACGACGCCGATGTCCCGGGCCGAACTCGCCGCCAAGAGGGCCTATTACCGCAGCCACACCGCCCGGCTTGCCTCGGCCATGCGCGCCTCGCCGGTGGGGAGGCAACCATCATGACCCCCCGCCTTGCTTACCGCCGCGCCGCGGCGATTGCCGCCCGCGAGCACGAGTTGTCGCTGATGCGGGTGCTGCGCCCCAAGGGGCGCGATGCCCGCCGGGCGCGCCATCAAGCCATCTACATCGCGCACGTGATGATGGGCGTGTCGCAGCGGCAGGTGGCCTGCGCCGCCGGGCTCGCGTTGCGCGCCGTGCAGAAGGCGGTCGGCACGCTCGAAGACGCCCGCGACAACCCCGACATCGACCGCCGCTTGACAACGCTCGAGGAGCGCCTCGCATGAATAGCTTCGACAGCCCGGCTGCACAGAAGCCGCCCGGCATCGTCATCTGGTGGCGCGACGAGATCCGCCGGCACCCGATCCTGGTCGGCTGGGCGATTATCTTCGTCGTGCATGCTGGCATGAATGCCAAACTGGGCCACGAGATAGGCGGGGGCGACGGTCCTGGCGCGCTGCTGTACGCCGCCGCGTTCCTGGGCTTCGCGTGCGTCGGCGCCTGGGCCGCCGATAAGCTGCTGGTCGAGCGGGTGCGTAACGGCCGCGGAATGCTGGTGACGCTGGTCGTGCTGCAGGTGGCGATCGGCCAGATGGCCGGCTACCAGTCGTTCGGGCTGACGCTGGCCAAAGGCGCTGGCGAACTCGAGGCCAAGGCGACCAGCCGACGCACGACACAAGAGGCGCTGGAGGACGCTCGGGCCGAAGTCAAGAAAATCGGCACGACGCGGGTGATCGGATCGATCCGCGCCGACGAGCAGCTGGAATGCACGATCAAGGGCAAGGCGTACAAGGACGGCGTCGGGCCAAAGTGCACGGCGCTGCGGAACGAGCTTGCCACGGCCGAACGCCGCGAGAAGCTGCAGGGCGAGATCGTGCGCCTGACGGCGGCGCTGCGTGACGGGCCGGCCATCAAGGACGGCAATGCGCTCTACGACGTGCCCATGGGTCTCGCCAACGCCATTGTCGGCGGCCTGACGGGGCGCGCGGGCAAGGTCGGACCCGACGACGTGCGCTTCGTGTGGCTGGTGTTGCTCGTGTTCGCACTCGAGATTTTCGGCACGTTCGGCCTCGCGCTCGCGCGCCTGATGGACGGCGGCCCCCATGGTGGCGCGTCGGATGCCGCTCCGCACCCGCGCGGTGGATCTCGCGATCCGCGTGGACGCGGCGCGCCGGATGCGAAGTGGGCATCCGAAGGCGCGCAGCGCATGAGAGACGCCGTCGAGGCCGTTGTCGGTGCCCTGCCGCAACCGGCGCCGATGCTGGCGCTGGCGGGACCAGGTGCGCCGTCTCGCGATGTGTATGTCGCGCCGCCATCGGCCGCTCACATGCACGGCGCTCCGATACAGATCACCATCAACGGTTCCGGTGCGGACCGGCAAGAGGCTCCGGCGGTGGTGCGCGTGACACCGCCGGAGCCACTGCGCGCGCCGGGTGCGAAGTCGGCACCCGAAGGCGCAAGGGAGCGTCGGCTCGACATTCCCAGTCTGCCGGCCGATGCGCCGCCGGTCGACCGGTCCGCCATCCAGCGCGAGCTGTCGCCAGCCGAGCGCGAGGCGGCCGACGTCATCCTCGCCTTCGCGGCGGCCTGCCTTGTCGCCTCACCGGGCGGCGTCGTCGACGCCGCCCACATCCACCGCCGCTATGCCCGCTGGGCTGGTGCCCGCGCGCTCGACGAGACGCCGTTCCTGGCGCTGCTCGCCGACGTGACGCCGCACCGGGCCGAGGATATCGGCGGCAGCTTGCACGTGCGCGGCGTGGCGCTGCGTGCTGGCACGAAGCTGGAGGCCGTGGCGTGACGCGCGCGGCTGCGGGTGGGCAGTCGAAGCGCAAGCAAGGGAGCATCGCATGAGACCTGAAGACCTGCAGGAACTGGCGCGGGTTCTGCCGTCGGTGCGCATCAAGCACGCCTGCCCGCGCGGCAAGCGCATCCTGCCAAACCTCGCCGCCGCCGAGCGCGAGGCCGCGCGCATGAACGCGCAGGAACTGCGCCGCGGCCCGAGCATCGCGGCGGCGCCGTTCCGTTGCCTTCTGTGCGGCGGCTGGCACATCGGAAGGCCCCGGCGATGACAAACGTGTCTTCCGTGCCATCCAGAAAGGCGGCGGTGCGCGCCCTGATCGACGCCGGCGCCGTGCGGCCAGCCGAGATAGCGGCGAGGCTCGGCGAGCCGCTGACCATGGCGCTCCGTGTCTGCATTTCAGAAGTGCGCCGCGAGCACACGACAGTCACCATTCACGCCGCGCAGCGCGCTGCGCTCGCGCCACACGCGACGGCGCGCGGTGTCTCGGTCCCGAAGCTGTTGCGCATGATGCTCGACGCCATCATCGCCGACGACCTGGTCGACGCCATCCTCGACGACAGCGCGGCTGCGGGTGGGCAGCCGAAGCGCAAGAAGGACGGCAGCGCATGAGCGAGCACCGCGCGTCGAGCATGGCCCAAGCCGATCGCCCGGTTGCGGGTGGGCAACCGAAGGGCGATCGGCGTCAAGAAATGGCCCGCGAGCTCGCCGACATCAAGGCGCTGCTGCAGACGCGCATCCTGGCGCTAGCGCAGCATCTGGCACCGGAGGGCACGCGCTCCGGCGCCTACTGGATCGCCAAGAACCCGACCCGCGCCGATCGCCGCGCCGGCTCGTTCTGGATCAAGCTGACCGGCATCCCCGGCGCCTGGCGCGACGAGGCGACCGGCGACAAGGGCGACGTGATCGGCCTCATTCAATACGTCACCGGCCACGACTTCCGCCGCAGCCTCGAATGGGCGCGGGACTGGCTGGGTCTCGCCCGCCTCGACGACGATGCCATCCGCCGCGCCCGCGCCGAGCGGCAGCACGACGCCGCGCGCGATGCCGCCCGCGAGGCGCGCGTGCTCGAGCACAACCGGCGCCAAGCTAAGGCGCTCTGGCTCAAGGCCGCGGGCATTCTCAACACGCCCGCGGAGACGTATCTGCGCGAGGCGCGCGGTGTCGACGTGCGCCAGCTTCGGCGCATTCCCGGCGCCATCCGCTGCGGCCTGCGCCGCCACAAGGAGAGCGGGCAGACGCTGCCCTGCCTGCTGTCGATGATGACGTCGTCGGCCGATGACACGTTTGCCGCCGTGCATGCCGTGTTCCTGGCACCCGACGGCAGGGCCAAGGCCGACGTATCGCCGCAGCGCAAGATATGGCCGTCCTTCAAGGGCGCGACCATTCGCCTGGCGCGCGGCGAGACCGGCCGCTCGGTCGCGGATGCGGCCAAGCTCGGCCTGCTCGACACGCTTGTTCTGTGCGAGGGCGTCGAGGATGGCCTCGCCATCGCGCTGGCGTGCCCGGAATACCGCGTCTGGGCGGCCGGCTCGCTCGGCAATCTGGCGCACGTCACGCTGCCGCCGACGTGCGATGCCGTCATCGTCGCCGCCGACAACGACTGGGGCAAGCCCCAGGCCGCGAAGCAGCTCGAGGCGGCGATCGTCGCGCTCGGCCGCCAGTGCCCGCGCATCTCGGTCGCGCGATCCGCCATCGGCAAGGATGCGAATGATGCGTTGTTGCTGGGCGCTTCGGGTGCCGACCAGCACCCGCGCCAGGCTGCATCACGGCCGCCTGCGCAAGCGGACAATCCATACCTCGCAGCGTCGAGGGGCGCGTGATGCTCGAGGCGCTGATCATGGAAACATCGCCCGCGTGGCTGCCGCTGCTGTCGATCGTGGCGGCGGTGGCTGTCGTGGCGGCGATCGAGTGGCGCGACCATCGCCGTCGCGTCGTGAAACGTGCTGACCGGGGACCATCCACATGATCGCGCCTGCAGCGAATGCCAATCACATGCCGCTGTCGATGATGCGCTGCGTGGTGTGCGCCCGGCGCGCTGCCGACGCCGTGTGGGACACCATCGGCCCCGGCGGCTTCGGCTGGATCGAGTGCCTCGGCGACATCAGGCACACGCCGCAGCATCGCGCTCTGGCGCACTACATCACCGGGTTCCCGAATGCGACGGCCGAGGCCGTCTACGTGTTCGCCGTCGCGGGTGATCGCGGCGCCGCGCGCTGGTCCGAGATCCCGGCCGAGCTGCGCGTCGTCATCGAGATCTTCCGCGCCACCTTCACCGTGTTGCACTCCGAGATGATCAGCGAGGACCCATGACCGAGACACCCGCCGAGACGGATCGCGAGCGCTTCGCGGCGCGCGTCCGCGCCATCACCGATGGCCTCGCGACCATGCTGATCGAGAAGAATGTCGCTTATGGCAATTCCGCGCTCGATCCCGTTCGCATCTTCTCGAAGGCCGATCCGGTCGAACAGTTGCGCGTGCGCATCGACGACAAGCTGTCCCGCCTGGTGCGCGGTGCGGCCGCTGGCGAGGACGTGGTGACCGACCTGCTTGGTTATCTCGTGCTGCTGAAGATCGCGGAAGCGGCGCAGCCACCCGCCCCACCGCCGAGTGTTGCTGATGTGCGGCGCGCGATTGAGCGCGTTGCGCCGGAGCTGCTGCGGTCCACTTACGAGCAGGAGGCTATCGCCGCCGAAATTGCGCGCAGGCAAACAACATCGTGCCAACGTGGCCGCATCCTTGCCCCGACCCGTTTTGTTCCTGACGAGGCTCGCGTATGACGCAGACATCATCTCCCGTCGTCTCGCTCGCCGCCGTGCGCCACATGTTCGCCGATGCCGAGCCGGTCAAGCGCGTCGCGCATATCGATATTCCCGCCTCGGCCGGCGGCCCCGGCCAATGGACCGGCGATCCCGCGACCGGCCTGCCGCCCGATTGCCCCGTGCGCCCGCTCGGCGTCGAGGGCGACCGGCTGTGGTTCCTCGACGCCATCGGCCAAGTGCGCAGCCTCGATCCGCCGTTCGGCAAGGGCCACATGCTCGGGCTGTTCTGCGGCCAGGATCACTATCTCGCCTGGGCCTGGCCACGCTGGGGCAAGCCCGGCGACGACGGCCGGCCGACCACCAACGGTTTCGCCAACGAGGACGCGGCCGCATCGCTGATCCGTGCCTGCTTCGCGCGCGGTCCCTGGCACGGCATGGACCGCATCCGCGGCCGCGGCGCCTGGGCCGACAGCGCCGGCAACCTCGTCATTCACACGGGCACGTCGATCATCGCCGGCAAGCGGGGCGTGCCGCCCGGCGATTTCGACGGCTACATCTACCCGACGCGGCCGAAGATCGCCGGCCCGGCGCCGTTCCGCGACGAGATGCCGTTCGAGCCGGGGCCGCAGCTTATGCGCATCCTGTCGTCGTGGTCCTGGGGCCGGCCCGGCATCGATCCTCACCTGCTGCTCGGCTGGATCGGCGCCGGCTTCCTGGGCGCGGCCCTGCCCTGGCGCCCGATGGTGTTCCTGACGGGCGACAAGGGCACGGGCAAGTCGACGCTGCAGGAGCTGATCAAAGGCGTGTTCGGCACGTGGCTGCTGCAGACCACCAACACCACGGCCGCCGGCATCTATCAGCACGTCGGCCAGGACGCGCTGCCCGTCGCGATTGACGAATTCGAGGCCGGCGCCGACACGCGCCACGCCGTCAAGGTGCTCGAGCTGGCGCGGCAGGCCTCAAGCGGCGGCCAGGGCCTGCGCGGCGGCGACAAGGGCACGGGCAGCGAGTTTGTCATCCGATCGGCGTTCCTGTTCTCGTCGATCAACGCGCCGCCCATGCGCCCGCAGGATCTGTCGCGCATGGCGCTGCTGCGCCTGTCAAAACTGCCGGCGGGCCAGCAGGCGCCGCCGATCTCGGCCGAGAGTTGCAGCATCGTCGGGCGCCTGGTGCTGCGTCGTTTGGTCGAGGAATGGCCGAGGTTTGAGACCACGTTCCGCGCCTTCGCCGGCGAGCTCGAGCGCGGCGGCATGGATGGCCGAGGGCAGGCTCAGTTCGGCACGCTGCTGACCTGCGCGGATCTGATCATGCATGAGGGCTGGGACGAGGAGAGGCTGCGCTTCGCGCACGACGTCGACGGCGATCTGAAACCCTGGTCCGAGTTGCTGCGGCCATCCGAGATGCTCGAATTCGAGGACGCGACCGAGAACTGGCGCGCGTGCCTGCGTCACATGCTGTCGGTGCGCGTCGAGGCGTGGCGCTCTGGGCTGCGCACGACGGTCGGCCAGGTACTGCAGGCCTACTATGCACCGGCCAGGGGCGAGGATCCGCTCGACGTCACGGCGGCCAACGCCAATCTCTCGCAGGCGGGCCTGCGCATCATCTTCCACCCGCACAACGGCAAGCGGCGGCCGTTCCTGGCCGTGCCCAACCAGTCGCCGATGGTGCGCACGCTGTTCGATGGCAGCATCTGGGCCGGCGACTTCGGCGCGGGCGTGTGGACGCAGGCGCTGCGCCAGGGGCCGCGCGGCGACTTCTGGCACCTCGCGCAGGTGCGCATCAACGGCGTGCAGGACCGGGCGACCATCCTGTCGCTCGACGGGCTTTATGGCCCCGGCGGCATCATGGCGGACACGGCCGGGCAGGACACGCAGGACGACGGAGGGCTGGTGTGACTTGGCCTGGAATGCTGTTGATAGGGATTGCTGGTGCGTGTTGCGCGGCCGTCCTGGTCGTGTTCTGGCGCTGCCGGATAGCGTCGATTGGATGCTCTGGCAGCAAGGCTTGGCAACGCCGCCTGCGTCGAGATTTGCAGCCGCCATTGTCACAGTTGTCCCAATAGCTTGTTTCATTATCCCCAATATATCGGTTGAGCTAGGACGGACCGCTGTCCCACGCCTGTCCCAGGCCCTTGGCGCGGGACGTTGGGACAGCATTGGCACGGTGGGACGCAGCGACCGCGTCCCACGCCCCGACCCGCTTTGAACTGGGACAATTCCGCGTCCAACGCCGTCAAAAGTAGTCACTCGACCATCCCGACCTATCCTTGTCGGTAACAGGTTCAGCGGCGGTCTGGTCTCTGGTGCAGTGGGTCGGGGGAGTGTAACACCGACTGTAACGCGCCTAAGTCGCTGATACAGAATGGAAATCATCAAAAATGGTGCAGTGGTGCAGTGGTGCAGTCGGTTTCCTCATACGCGCGCGGGCGCGGGCGCGCGCACTACACGCACGCATGCGCGCATGATGGGACGGGCACCGTCACACTGCACCACTGCACCAATTCCAGGGAAGATGTAGGAAGTGCAACAGGTTAGGTCCGTTACAGTGGCCGGTGCAGTCGCGGTGCAGTGGTGCACCGGGCATAAAATATCGGGGTGAAATGGCCGATCGGGTCGACACGGGCGGACTGACGACGGCGCTGCAGCTGCTGGGCGCGGCCGGCCACGCCGTGCCGGGCGGCCAGGACGTGCAAGACGACCTGTTCGAGGCCGAGGCGCCGCTGCCGCTGCCGCCGGCGGCCGTGCCGGAACGCACGGGCAAGGCGGGCCGGCCGGCCGGCGCCCGCAACAAGTCGACCGAAGAATGGGTCCGCTACTTCCTGAGCCGCTATCGCAGCCCGATGACGGCACTGGCCGAGATCTACAGCCGGCCGACCGACGAGCTGGTGGCGCACCTGCAGGCCATTGCGGACAAGCATTCGATCGTAAAGGCAGGCGAGGGCGACGGCATCGCGGTCGGCGTGTCGCGCATCCATCCGCTCGAGGTCGCGAAGATGCAGATCGCGGCGGCAAGCGCGCTGCTGCCCTACGTGCACAAGAAGCAGCCCGTCGCGATCGAGGTGGATCAGCGGCCCCGCGGCATGATCGTCATGGATCTCGGCGCACACGACGTGATCGGAAGCGGGTCGGATGACCTCGGCCTGGGCCTTGTTGATAGTGAGGAAAAACAACGACTTAGAGAAGCGACACCGGCACAGTCGGACGCGCACCAGTCGGACGCGAGTGAAAAGCAATGATCTTTCATAGGGGTAGCGAGTTTGGCGCCATGATCCGAAATCAGTCGCCGCCCGGATATCGCAAGGCCCCCCCGGGGGTGGCCGAAAAATTCCAGCCAGCCGGACCCCGGCCCCCCAAAACGGCCGCGCCGCCGAGTGGCCGGGTGGTACGCCGCACCGTTTCTCGAAATTCGAAAAGTTGGTGGACGTTCGGTTGTGCTGCGTGGGCGGGTCGGGGTGCGAGGATCTAATCCATGGCAAATCACCGACGGACAATCGATAGCACGGCAGATTACGCAGAGCTAGCCGAAATGGAACGCCGCGCGGCGGAGATCGACGCCGAGCGTCGCGAGTTGACCTCACGCCGGCGGCGGCTCGCGGATCGGCTGCGGCAGCGCAAGCTCAAGCAGGAGCGCGCCGCGTGACGTCGCCTGACGGATTTCGCAACTTCAAGGCAAGCGGCCCCGTATCGGCGGCCTACATCCGGGACACCGGCAGTGCGGTGAAGGCGCTGCTTGGCCCGGTAGGTGGCGGTAAGACCGTCGCGAATATCTTCAACTGCGTCCGGCGGCCTGGACTGATGCCGGCCTGCAACGACGGCATCATCCGCTACAAGTGCGCGGTGATCGGCTCAACCTATGGGCAGATTGAGCGCAACCTCTATCCGACGTGGTGGCGCTGGTTGCCAAAAGATCCGAAGTCCTGGACCGACGGCGAGTGGCAGGGCGGCGGTGGCCGGTTCGCCGAACAGCGCATGGACTGGGACGTCAAGCGGCTCGAGGCGGACGGCCGCGTGCGGGTGCGGATCGTCAAAGCGACGTACATCTTTGCGGCGATCGGCGATCTGGTCGTCGAAGAGTTCATGCGCGGTTTCGAGCCGACCGACTTCTACCTTTACGAGATGGACCAGTTGCCGCGTCAGGTGCTGCCGCTGGCGATCACGCGGCGCGGCCGTTACCCGGCCAAGGGCGAAGAGGCAGACGCGCTGCCGCGCGACCACGGGTTCCTGCCGCAGATCGGCGGCGACCTCAACGCCCCGGACGTGGACAGCTGGTTTTATGAAATGTTCGAGGAGCGGCAGCCTGGCATGCTGGACGAGCACGGCGAGGTGATCCCGCCGATGATCGTCGATGGCCGGGAGGTCACGATGAAGGTCTACAAGCAGCCAAGCGGATTGAGCCCGGCGGCTGAGAACCTCGAACATCTCGACAGCGGCTATTACGATTACCAGGTCGCAATTTTGTCGCGGCAGAAGGGCGGCAAGGCGCTGATCAAGCGCATGGTTCACGCGCAATATGCGCCTACAACGCTCGGCGAGCCGGTTTACGCGGACGAGTACGCCGACGAGATCCACCTGGCGCGCGAGCCGCTGCAGCCGATCAAGGGCGCTCCGCTGATCCTGGGCTTCGACCAGGGCCTCGTATTCCCGGCGTGCGTGCTTGGGCAGCGGGCGGCGAACGGTCAGTTTCGCATTCTCGACGAATGTGCGCCGGGGCGCATGAGCCCGCGACGGTTCGCTGAGAAGGTGCGGCTGATGATCGAGACGACGGCGCCTGGCGTGCCTCTCGCGGATATCCACTATGCCGATCCGGCTGGCTTCAGCGGGGCCGACAAGGAAGACGGGCAAATGGCCTGGGCCGAGTTGGTGTCGCAGGAGCTTGGCATCGTGATCCAGCCAACCGAGACAAACGAGACGCAGACGCGCCTGCAGGCGGTGACCGACGAGCTGGTCTACCGCATCGAGCCGGACGTGCCGGGCCTGCTGATCAGCCCGCGCTGCAAGATGCTGCGCAAGGGCTTTGTGTCGCACTACATGTACGAAAAGCGGCCGGACGAGAAGGCGCAGCACCTGAAGCCCGTCAAGAATCCCTGGGCCAACCCGCACGACGCGCTGCAGTATCTGCTGCTCGGCGTGAAGGGGCGCTACGGCGTAATCGAGGGGCACGGCGTTCGCAAGCCGCTCGGCGGGGCCACGCCAATCCGCGACGATGGCTGCGTCGCCGTCAAGGCGCCGGTGGTGTTGGCCTAACCGCGCCGGGTGCTGCGTCGGCACCCGCGGCGCCAGGAGACAGCATGCACCTCGAACCCGCCACACTGCCGCACCTCTGGGCGCATCACATCGCCAAAAGTAGTCACCTTTCCGCGGCGGATTATCGTCTGCGTGTCGCCGAAGTGCTCGACGGTCGCGTCCTCGCGGCGGTCGATGCGACCGGCCTCCCCGTTGCGCTCGGCGGCTTCCTCGTGCCGGACAACGGCGGTCCCGTCACTTGCTGGTTCAGCGTCGTCCGGGACCGTGGTGTTGAGCGTCGCATGGCACGGCTGGCGCTGCTGATGCGGAGCGCGCTCCGCACGGCAGCGCCCCATTTCGTAGATGTTGGCCTCGCGGCCTATGTCGACGACGATAATCCTGTAGGGCGCCGTCTGGCGGCCGCGTTGGGCTTCTCGGCCGATGATCTCATCGGCTGCGGCATCAGGCGATGGCTCCATGGCGGATACGCTGACCGGCAAGCAGGCGAAGAAGCAATACGCGCTGGCGGCTGAGGCGCAGGCGGCGCAGCGCGCCGAGATCGCCGAGCAGAAGCGCCGCGTGGCGCTCGTCGAGGCCGGCCAGCAGCGCCTGCGCGGCGGCGGCGGCGGCGGTCTCCTCGCCTTCATCGACAATCGCATCGGCGGCAGCCTCGCCACCGCGCTCGGCGGCGGGAACTGACGCGCATGGTGTCGACGCCGAAATTCACGCCCGAGGAACTGCGCCGGCGACGGCAGCAGGACGCGGCCGACATCTGGCAGCGCGCGGACCGCTACCGGACCGAGCTGCGCGAGATCTACCGCTATTTTACGCCGTGGCGCGAGCCGACGTCGGAGCGCGCGCCGCAGCATGGCGGCCCGTCCGAAGGCGACAAGCGCACGCAATATCTGTTTGACAGCACCGGCCCGTCGTCGGCTTTCGCGTTCGCGGCGCACATGAAGGCGGACTGGATGCCGTCCTTCGACGATTTCTTCAAGCTCGAGCCGGGGCCGCTCTATGTCGCGGCCGACGACGAGGCGCGCGCGCAGTTCGTGACGCAGCTGCAGGCCGTGACCAAGGTCGCGCACGGCCTGCTGGCCAAGCCGCGGCTGGCGGCGGACGAGATGTTTGCCGACCTCTTCGGCGGCACCGGCGCCATGTACCTGTCGCGCGGCGACCGGCGCGCGCCGATCCGTGGCGTCGCCGTGCCGACAGCTGAGGTCGCGCTCGGCAACGGCGCCTGGGGGGAGGTCGAGCGCTGGCACTGGAAGCGGCCCTATGCCTGGCGGCATCTCGAGGAGATGTGGCCAGACGGCAAATACAGCGACAAGCTCGCGCGCGCCATGAAGGACAAGCGTACGGGCGAAGTCAACGTCTCGCAATACACGTATTGGGACGCCGCGGACGAGATGTTCCGGCTCTGCGTCTGGTGCGACGAAGACCTCTCGTGCGAGTTCCACGCGGAGACACTGAAGGTGTCGCCGTGGGTGACGCCGCGCATGTTCGTCGTGCCGGGCGAGGCCATGGGGCGCGGGCTCGCGCATCTCGGCCTTCCGTCGGTCAAGACGCTGAACAAGGCCCGCGAGCTGGCGCTGCGCGCCGCAGCCTTCGCGCTGCTCGGCTTGTGGACGCGGCGCAATGACGGCGTATTCAATCCCGACACGGCCGTGATGGCGCCGGGCAATTTCTGGAAGGTCGCCTATTCGGACGGGCCGCTGAAGACGATCTCGCGCCTCGACGTGCCGCACAATTTCGACATCGCCTCGGTGATCATCAAGGACGAGCGCGAGCAGCTGCGCCGCGTGCTGCTCGACGACGAGCTGCCGGAGATGCAGGACGCGGTGAGGACACCGACAGAGATCGCCGGTCGCATGCGCCGCTATGAGCGCAACCGGGGCGGTGCCACGACGCGCCTCGCTCTCGAGCTGGTGGCGCCTATGGTGCAGCGGACCGTCGACCTGATGGCGCAGCTGCGCTACCTGCCGAAGGACATCGAGGTTGACCAGATCCTGCTGCAGGCGTCGATCGCGGCGCCGGCCGCCGCCGCCATGCGCACCGACAAGGTCGAGCGCATGGTCAATTGGATACAGATCATGTCAGGCCTGTTCGGGCCGCAGATTGCCGCGCTGAATGCGACGATCGAGGACATCCTGCCGCAGATGGCGCGCGACCTCGGCGTCGAGGAGAAGTTCATCCGCCAGAAGACCCAGGCCGAGCAGATGAAGGCGCTTATCGACACGGCCGTGTCGGCGGCGCTCGAGCAGCAGAAGGCCGCCGAGAAGGGCGCGCCCGCGATGCCGCCGCCGGCGCAGGCGAAAGAGATCGCGGCCCAATACAGCAACGGGGCGCTGCAATGAGCGGCGGCATCATGGGGCAAATCGGCCGGCTGGCCGCGGAAGGCTGGGACGGCCTCGAGAACGCCGACGCGCTGCTGCGCGAGGGGCACAAGGCCGTTCGTGACGCCGAGGCGGAAGAGATGCGCCGGCAGAGCAGCATCGTGCGCGAGGCGCTCGAGAGCGAGGCCGGGCAGGCGTTTCTGGCGTGGTTGAAATCCAAGTCGATCGAGCTGCCGCCGACACAGGCGGAGTTGACCGAGCGCGACCCGGCGGCGGCGGGGCTTGCCGCCGCGCGGCGGCAGGGGCGCGACAATCTGGTGTGGGTGATCCTGGCGGCGCTCGACGCGGCGCGGGGCATCGAGACGAAGGAGCGCGAGGCATGAGGGGCTTGGACAACGGGCGTGTGTTCAACGCGGACGGCGGCGCAGGCGGTAGTGGTAGTCCGCTCGTCGATGCCGCGAAAGGAGCGGAAGGCGCTGGCGCGCCTGGTGCTGGCGGCGCGCCTGGTGGCGCTGGCCCGGCTGCGGGTGGGCAGCCGAAGGGCCAAGAAGGATCAGCGGCACCCTATCTGCCGGAAGGTTTGCCGAAAGAACTGGCCGGCGCCAACGAGCGCGAGACGCTCGACAAGCTCTGGAAGGCGCACTCGTCGCTGCCGAAGGCGCCGGAAAAGCCGGACGGCTACGCCTACCAGGTGCCGAAGGATCTCGAGGGCTTCATCAAGCCGGATACCGATCCGGTGCTGAAGGGCCTGCGGGAGATCGGCCACAAGATCGGCCTGACGCAAACGCAGTTCGAGGCGCTGATCAACGAGACGACGCGGGCCGAGATCAAGGCCGGGCGTCTGTCGAAGCCGGTCGACATCGGCGACATCTTCGCCGAGCTAGGCGAGGGCGGCGGCGACCGGGCGGGGCAGGTCGACAAGGGCCAGAAGCGCGTGTCCGCGATTGCAGCGCAGATCGACGGCCTCGCGACGCGCCAGCAGCTGTCGACGGCCGACGCCAAGGCGTTGAAGGTGGCACTATCGGACGCACAGACGACACGCGCCATCGAGCGCGTGCTGGCGCTGCTGCCGAAGGAGCACGGCATCCAAAACGGCGGCCAACCGGGTGGCACTGTCACCGATATCTCCGATCCAGCTGTGCGCGCAAGACTGATGTATCCGAACACGCCTCTCAAAGCGTCGTGAGTATCCCCCTCAACCAGATCTAGCAGAAAGGAACGTGCGCCATGGCGGTGCTCGCGACGACCCACCCGACAATGGCGGACCTCGCCAAGATGATCGGCCCTGACGGCGGCATGATGGAGATTGCCGAAGTCCTCCATCAGGCGAACGAGGTCAACGAAGAGGCCGTCTGGCTTCCGACCAACAAGACGACCAGCCACATGGGTCTCGTGCGGACTGGCATCCCGGCGCCGACGTGGATGAAACTTAACTACGGCGTCGCGCCGACGAAGGGTGAGACGGCACCGATCGAGGACCAGACCGCGCTGCTCGGCGCCTATCACGAGGTGGCGTGTGAACTGGCCGATCTCTATGGCGACCCGAACCAGTTTCGGATGACCGAGGCGCACGGCATCATCGAGGGCTTCGCGCAGGAATTTGCGCTCAATCTGTTCTACGGCAACGAGGCGACGAACGTCGAGAAGTTCACGGGCCTGGCGCCGCGCTTCAATTCTCTGTCCGCCTCGGTCCCGTCGAGCCGCAACATCGTCAACGCGGCCGGCGACGACGCCGGCAACAACACGTCACTGTGGCTGGTCGGCTGGGGGCCGCGCAGCATCCATTGCATCTATCCTAAGAACACCAAGGCTGGCCTCAGTCACGAGGATCGCGGCCGGCAAACCAGCGAGAATTTCGGCGGCACGGGGCTCCGCATGGAGATCTATCGGTCGTACTTCTCGCAGAAGGTCGGCTTGCACGTGCGCGACTGGCGGTATGCCGTGCGGGTCGCGAACATCAAGACGTCGACGCTAAACAAGGACCCGACCGTCGCCGGCGCCGATCTGCACGACCTGATGGCGCAGGCGCTCAACAAGGTGCCGAACCGCAGCAACGCCCGCTGGGCCTGGTACTGCAACCAGACGGTCATGGGCTACGTGCACCGCCAGGCGCAGAACAAGAAGAACGTGCAGCTGTCTGTTGCCGAGATCAAGGACGGCGCCGGCATGACGACGGGCCATACCGTCGGCGGCATCCCGATGCGCCGCGTCGATCAGATCGTCAATACCGAAGCGGTCGTCTCCTGATGACAGCCCGGCGCGGCCCGCATGGCCGCGCCGATCACTCCGCGTGCAACCTGTAATCATCCTCCATTCCAGGAGTTCCGGCCATGATCCTCGACAAGAGCCTGCAAATGTCCACCGACCAGGTAGTCACGGCGGACGCCCGCTCGACCGACGTCATCGACCTCAAGCAGGATCGCGACATCGGCATCGGCGAACCGATGTACTGCGTCATCAATATCAAGGCGGTGTCGGGCACCAGCCCGACGCTGGCGCCGTCGATCCATACGGACGACAACTCGAGTTTCTCATCGGCGGAGACGCTGGCCTCGCTGGCGGCCGCGACGCCGGTCGCGAACACGCTGATCGTGATGCCGCTGCCGCGAACCAACCAGCGCTATCTGTCCTTGTACTACGACGTCGGAGGCACGTCGCCGAGCGTCACCATCGATGCCTACCTGACGGCCACGCCGCCTCCCGGCTGGCAAGCCTATACGGGCGCCATCTTGAACTGATGCACTGATGGCGCCGGGGAGATCCGGCGCCATCGCGCACCGCCGCAATACGGAGACCGATCATGGCACTGATGCCGACGCCGACGCTGTTGGCAAAAGACACGACGCCGTCCGGTCCGCGGACCGTGAAATATCGCGTGCGAGAGCGCGCCTTTGTCGACGGCCGGCTGGTCGAACCGGTGTTGCCGGACGGGGAGCCGCACTTCATCATGAGCAAGCCCGGGCAGCACGGCCGCGCACTGGAACAGGTGGAGCCGCCACCGCCCGCGCCTCCGCCCGAGGCGCTCGCCGCACTGTCGGACGCAGCGCCGCCGACCGAGTTCGCCACGGCATCGAGTGTCGCGAAACTCGCGGCGCATGTCGCCGTGTTGATCGAGGCGAACACGGCGCGCGCCGACAGGGACGCGGCGCTGTTCCAGAAACTGGAGGCTGCGCCGGCGGCGACTACGAGCCTGCGCCAGGAAATAGACCGGCTGGCGGGCGACGTCGTGGCACTTCTCGAACAGTGGCAGACAACCAACGCGAAGCTCGACGAGCACGCGCAGAAGCTCGCCGACCTCGAGCACCGCACCCGCCCGCAGCGCAAGAACTGACGGACCAGATTGAATCTCGCTTGGCCGCCGCCGCATCCACGCGCCGGCGGCCGAGTGGGCAACCGAAGGCACAACGAACGTGACCGACCGCATCACCGTCCTGAACGAATGCCTGATGCGCATCGGGGCGGAGCCGCTCGTCACGGAGGCGGACCCCGGCGCGCCCGCGCACCTCGCGGTCTACGAGGCCGTGCTGCGGCACGCGGCGTCGAAGCCGTTCTCGTTCTTCAAGGTGACGCGGCGCCTGGTGCGGCTCTCGGCGACGCCGGAGCTGTGGCCCTACGCTTTCGCGCTGCCGTCCGACCGGCTCGGGCCGCCACGCGCGGTCTATCCGACGTCGGGCTCGCGCCAGCCGACGACCGAGTATGACCTGATAGGCGACGAACTTCTGACCACGCACCCGGAGATCTGGGCGACGCTGCTCGTCGCCTCGAACGTGGCGCGCTGGCCCGGAGACTTCCGCGAATACTTCAACACGCATTTGATGGCCGAGCTGGCGCTGTCGGTGCGCGAGGACCGGGCGCTGCACGACCGGCTGTACCAGAAGGCCTACGGCACGCCGAGCGAGCGCGGCATGGGCGGATTGTTCGGCGCGGCGCTCGACATGGACAGCCAGGGCATTCCGTCGACGCCGGCCGGCGGCGGCGTCAATCCTCTCGTGGATGTGAGGTATTGATGGGCCGCCGCGCAACGATCACCGTCACGACCACCAAGGGCGAGCTTGACCCGGATCTGTCCGAGCGCGTCGACCTCGAGCACTACTACGACAGCCTGGCGTCGGCGCCGAACACGATTTTTCACCCGCAAGGCGGCTATTCCGACCGCGGCGGCCTCGCCATGATCTCCGACGCCGACGTGCTGGCGGCCGGCACCGCGCGCCGCCTGCGCCGGGGCATCGTGCCCGTGCAGGTCACGGCCGGCATGATCACAGCGGCGAACGGCGGCACGCCGGCGAACCTCGTCGACCAGTCGTCGGCCACCGTCTTCACCACCAACGCCGTCACCATCGGGCCCTTCGTGGCGCTCGAGATCGACCTCGGCGCGTCGACGACGGTCGATCTCGTCGACCTCATCGGCCTGCAATCGGAACTGGCCGACGCCGACGACGCCATCGCCGTGCAATACTGGACCGGCGCGGCCTGGGCGACGTTCGCCGACACGACCGACACGCAGTCGGCCAAGGACATCCGCACGACCGCGCGCACGCGCCGCTTCGGCACCTCGCCCGGCGGCCCGGCCGGAACGCGCATTTCCGCCCGGCAGTGGCGGGTGCTGGTGGTCAACGGCGCCGGCACCATCGGACAGGTGTCGCTGACGGGGCTCAGGCTCTGGGCGGAGACGGCCGCCGTGTCGCCGATCGACGTGGTCGAGGTGGCGAAGTCCGACAGCGAAAGCTACGAGGCCGTGCTGACCGAGCGCAACCTCGACATCTTCGACGGCGGCCGCTACGTCGCCTCGGTGCCGGTGCCGGTGGCCGGCCAGCAGATCGACGAGATCGAGTATGGCGGCGGCTACGATACGCTGCTGCTGTTCCACGAGCAGATCGAGACGCCGCGCATCGTGCGCCAGGGCTCGGCCGGCGAGTGGGACGTCGGCGTCGTGCCTTATGCCGACGTGCCGGCGCTGAATGAGCAGATCATTTTTTCCGGCACGCAAGACGAGATCCAGAAGCTGACCTTCGCCGGCCTCGAGGCGGGCGACGTGCTGTGGCTGGCGCTCGGCGACCTGATCGCCGGGCCGATCACGTATTCGAATGCCGCAGCGCTCGCGGCATCCGCGGCGACGGCGCTCGGTCTGCTGCCCGGCGTCGTCGCCGCGGGCCTGACGTGCACCGTCACCGGCACCGACGCCGCGCCCGTGCTGACGGTGCGCTTCACCGGATCGAACGGCGGCCGGACCTGGCCGCTGCTGTCGCTGATGACGGCGGCGGCCGGGGCCTCGGCCACGACGACGATCGTGCAGCCGGGCCTCGACCACGACGGCGCGCTGATCTCGGCGCAAACGGGCTGGCCCGGCGCCGGCACGTTCGCGCAGAACCGGCTGATCATCGGCGGCTTCCGCGCCGCGCCGACCAGCGGCATGCTGTGCCAGCCTGGCTCATGGTCGCTGCTGGCGTCGAGCGACCCGATGACCGCCGACCTCGCCATCCTGTTCACGCTGCGTACCAAGCACGTCGAGAAAATCACGTCGATCTTTCTCGGCCGGCATCTGCAGATCTTCACCGTATCGGGCGAATGGTTCGTGTCGAACCAGACGTACGACGCGACGCAGCCACTCGGCGTCACGCGCACGACCGGCCACGGCATCCGCAAGGCGGTGCCTGTGGTGTTCGCCGACGGCTCGTCGGTGTTTGTACAGCAGGGCGGCCGGACCTTGCGCGACATGATCTGGGACGACGCGCAGCAGAGCTATGGCGCCGAGCCGCTGACGGTGCTGGCGCCGCAGATCCTGTCCGACGTGGTCGACGTGGCGCACCGCTCGGCGCGCAGCGTCACCGACGGCAACCTGCTGGTGATGGTCAACGCCGACGGCACGGCGGGCTGCCTGACCCTGCTGCGTGGCCAGAACGTGATCGCCGGCAGCCCGTGGGCCTGCGCCGGCGGCGGCGTGTTCCGCGCCGCCATGTGCGACGTCCGGCACCGCCTGTGGATGGTGGCAGAGCGCGCCGGCGCGCACTGGCTGCTGGCCTGGACGCCCGACATGCCGCTTGACTTTTCCACGACAGTGACCGGCAGCGCCATGACCAGCATCACGGGGGCGGCGCATTTCGAGGGCCGCACCGACGTCTGGGCCATAGCCGACGGCGAGGTACTCGGCCCGTTCACGGTCACGTCGGGCGCGTTCGCGTTGGGTGTCGCCGCCGACAGCGTGACGTATGGCCTGCTCCCGTCGTGGCGCGCGCGCTACCAGCCGCTGCGCTCGAAGATCACGGCCGAGCAGCCGTTCCGTCCGCCCGCCCGCATCTTCGAGGTCGAGCTGGCCGTCAAGGCGACGGGGCACATGACGCTCGGCACCAACGGCGGCACGCATCGCGAGGTGCCGCTGGTGCGCCTCGGCGATGCGTTCGCGGATGGCGGGCCGCTGCAGACCGAGGACGGCGGCGCGCCGGGCCTCGCCATGTTCGACCGGCTCTACACCGGCAACGTGCGCGTCGGCGGTCTTCTGGGCTTCTCTCGGCACCCGTACATCGAACTCGGCCGTGACGTGCCGAGCCCGGTGCACGTCAAGTCGGCGCGCATCGAGTTCGTGATGAAAAGTGATTGAGGGAGGGCCACGATGGAAGCGCTTGCATCGATGTTCGTGGCCTCGGCGGCGGCGACGACAACGACGGCGGCGGCGGCCGGCTTCGGCCTGGCGGCGGCCGGCGGCTACGGCGCGGCGGCGGCCGGCTCCGGCATTCTCGGCGGCCTGTCGACGGCGCTGTCGGTCGGCTCGGCGATCTCGACCATCCTCGGCGGCGTCGCCGGCTATCAGAACGCGCAGTCGCAGTCGAAGCTCGCCAGCTTGAACGCCGACGCGGCCATGCTCGAAGCCGAGGAAAAGGCGCTGCGCATCCGCCGCGAGTACGTGCAGAAGGTCGGCGCGGCGCGCGTCGCGTTCGCGGGCTCGGGTCTCGACATTTCCTCGGCGACGGCGATCGAGAGCGGCTACGGCCGCGAAGCCGACTTCGAGACGGGCCTCGCGCTCAATGGCGGCCGTATCCGGCAGGCCTCGGGCGAGATCCAGGCCGACACCTACCAGCGGCGCGGCATGGCGAGCCTGGTCGAGGCCGCGGCCAAGGCCGGCGGCACGCTCATGGACAACAAGATCAGCATTGCACGGCGGGGTTAACGCGCCGGATGCGCCGCAGGCGTGGGCATCCGAAGGCGCAAGGAGAAAATCATGGCTCGTGGCCCGTCACTCGTGCAGGCGATCCCGGTCGCCCCCGAATTGCAGCGCGAGGCGCATGTCGGCCAGGAGGTCGCCATCCCCGGCTCGGACGGCTTCGCCGAGGCCGGCAACGCCATCGGCCGCGAGCTCGCCGGCGTGTCGAAAACGCTCGGCCGCCTCGCCGACCACGCGGCCGAGGTCGAGGGCAAGCGCGCCGGGCATCTTGCCGGCATGGACCCGGAGTTCCGGCCGACGCACCTGATGACGATCCGCGCCGAGGCCTTCGACAAGGCGGGCCTGCAGACAGCTCTGTCGCGGCTGCACGTCGGCATCGTCAACGACGTCGAGGACGCGCACCAGAAGCACATCGCCAATCCGGCCGAACTGAAAAAGGTGCTGGACGCCAAGCGCGCCGGCTACCTGAAGCAGGCGCCGCTCGACCTGCAGCCGGAGATCACGACGCTGTTCGAAAAGACGTCGGCGGCGGCGTTCCGCTCGGCGACGCGCGAGCTGTGGGCGCGGCAGCAGGCGGACCTGCAGGGCGCGACGGTCGCCGAACTGCAGACGATCACGCGGCGCATGCAGCAGGAGGCGTTCGGCCTCGGCCTCGACCAGCCGGCCGAGGACATCCTGAATTCGCGCTTCGCCGAGCTGAAGGGCGTGCTCGCGCGCAAGGGCATCAACGGCCAGCCGCTGATCCCGCCGGCGACGGCGGCGAAGATGCTGGAGCAGGCCAAGGAGGAACTGACGACGAGTCGCGTCATGGGCACGTTCGGCCGCCTGCCGAGCCCGGACGCCAAGGCGCAGTTCCTGGCCAAGCTCGAGGAGGAGTTCGCGAAGTCCGAAGGCCTGGCCAAGAACTACGACATCGCCACTTTCCGGCAGGTGACGAGCATGCTGCGTGCGGAGCTGAACCGCGACCTGATGGGCGCGAAAGTGGCACAGCGCGAGATTACCGACCAGATCCGCACGGTCGCGGGCTGGGCCGAAAAAGGTGAGGCGCCGAACCAGGACGTGATCGCCGGCATTCGTGCCCGCATCGCGGCGACGGCACCCGAGATGATGCCGGCGCTCGACGAGGCGACTGGCCTGCTGTTCCATTCGCAGCGCCTGCGCGCCATGACGCCGGAGCAGATCGACGCCTACGTGCGCGACCTGCGCGCTGGCATCGGCGAGGACGGCCAGACACCGCGCCGCGAGGCCTTCATCAAGCTGGCCGAGGGCATCCAGGGGCAGATCAACGCCGGCATCAAGTCCGACCCGCTGGGCTGGGCCGAGAAGTCCGGCATCGTCGACCGCGTGGCGCCGCTCGACCCGACCGACGGCGTCAGCCTGCAGCGCCGCATCGTGCAGGCCGAGGCGATCGCCGAGCATTTCGGCATCAAGCCGCGCTATCTCCGGCCCGACGAGGATCGCCGCCTCGAAGCCGAACTGGCCAAGGGCGGCCAGCAGGCGCTCAACATCGCCAACATTCTGGCCACGGCGGCGCCGGACCGGGCAACCGCCATCCTGTCGGAGATCGACAAGAAGCACGCCGGGCACCTGGGCCTGCTCGGCCTGCTGGTGCGCGACCGCGCCGACCCGACCTTCCTGACCGAGGCCGCCAACGGCCTCGCCCTGTCGCGCCTGCCCGACCGCAAGGTGGCCGGCCCGATCAAGCCCGAAGAGCGCAACCAGGCGCTGCGCGAGATCCTCGGAACCGGCCTCAACATCGACCCGCGCAGCATCGCCGCCGCCGCCACGCTTGCCGACTTCGCCTATGAGAGCCACGCCCAGAACGCGCGGCCCGCAGTGTTCGACGCCGACGCCTGGAAGCGCCGCTTCCGCTCGGCCCTCGGCGAGCGCACGGTCGGCGGCGTCACCTACGGTGGCCTGGCCCCGGCCGACCGCGGCTGGATCTTCGACGACAACCGCGTCATCATCCCGCCGACCATCGCGCAGAAGCAGTTTTCGCGCGTCGTCGATGCCATCAAGCCCGAGGATCTCGGCGGCGTATTCCACGGTGCCGGGAAGCCGGCGACGGCGGCCGAGTTGCGCGCCGCCCGCCTGCTGCAGGTCGGCGACGGGCAATACCGGCTGCAGACCGGCACCGATCCCTTCGGCCAGCCGCAACTGCTGGTCGACAAGTCCGGCCGTCCCGCCCTCCTCGACCTGCGCAAGCTCGAGCCGGAGCTGCGCCGCCGCGTGCCCTCGGCCTACATCGGAGGCACGCCATGACGGTTCTCCCCGGCGCCGACCAGGTCGAGATGCCCTGGGCACCGTCGCCCGGCCCGGCCGCGACGGCGGGCGAGCTGTTGCGCTCGTCGTTCGAGGGACAGGTCGCGCTGCGCAATCACTTCTGGATCGAGACCGCGCGCGAGGAGGCTTACGACCGGCATTCGGCGGCGGTGCGGGAGGCGACGGGCATCGATCTCGGCAACCCGCTGCGCACCAAGCGCGACCAACTCGGCGCCAAGCGGCCGGTCGGAAAGCTGCTGTACTATGCCTTCGGCCTCAGTCAGATGTTCCAGGACCCAGAGGACGAGTACCAGCGCCGCCTCGGCGAGCTGGCGCAGCAGCGGCCCGAGTTTGCCGACGTCCTGCGCGCCGACCGCCGGCCCGATTTCGAGGTGACGGCGCGCGCCGCCGAGGCCGACAGGGTGCAACGCGACGTGGCGCTGCGGCGCGGCGGGCAACCCTCGGCACTGACCGACGTGCCCGTGGTCGGCGCCTTCACGGACGCGACCAAGATGCTGCTGACCGATCCCTTCGGCTTCGTGTCGCAGGCGGCCGGCGGCATGTCCGGCATGATGCTCGACCCGGCCAACGCCGCGACCATGTTCGTCGGGCCGCTGCGCTCGGTTGGGCTCGGCTTGCGCCCGGTGCTCTGGTCCGGTGTCAAGAACGGCGTCGCCAACGCCGTGGTCGAAGGGCTGCAATCTCCGGCGACGCAGGCTTGGCGGAAAGCGGCCGGTCTCGACTATGGCCTCGGCGAAGCGACCAAGGACGTCGAAGGCGCGCTGGCGGCGGGCTTCCTGCTCGACGTCGGTGTGCGCTCGGCCTATCGCGGCGCGCGCCGCCTGCAGGGCCGGACACCGCTGCTGGATGCCGAGGGCGGGGTGGCTCGCTGGCAGCGCTCTCCTGATGGCGCTTCAGGTGCCGGCGTCGTGCCGGAGGCGCGCGATGCGCGCGACGCACCCGCGCCGTCTACTCCGCCGCGCCCGCGCGACCCAGATCCTGATGTGCGGCTCGAAGAGGCGGCGCGCGACATGCCGCCCGACAGCCTGCCGCGCCGCGCGCTCGAGGGCGACGTGGCGGCGCTCGAGCAGTTGGCGCGCGAGGTGGTGCCGGCCGACGATCCGGCGGTGCGCGGCGCGCTGGCCGAGCTCGACCACTTCAAGCGATGGGGCGAGCCGCCCGAGGTCGACAAGTGGGACCACCTCGAACGCCTGACGGACGCTCTGGCGCGGGCGCAAGATCCAAGACAACCACCACCGCCTGCCGTTCTCCCGATGATGCCGGACAGGCCCGCCGCCCGTCTGGATGTCCCGGGGTTTGCAGCGCTTGCACATTCGGGGCGGCAGCTTCCAGACGGCCCGCAAGTGATCTCTCGAACAGATTTTGAGGCCCGCAATCCGGCAGGGCAGCCGGGCGTCAAGACGGTGACTATCAACGACGAGACGGTCGCCTTTGCCAAGGTCGTGCGAGGGTCGACGGGTCTGGTGGTGACGGAGTTCCAGACGTTGCCGCAGTTGCAGAAGCGCGGGATCGGTGCGCGCCTTGTCGAGGACCTGCGTCAGGAATTCCCGAACACGTCAATTCGCACCAACATGCGAACGGACGCGGGTGCGCGGCTATTTGCCAAGTTTGACCGAGGCGATGGCGAAATCGGCAATCCTGCGGCTCGCGCCTTGTCGCCCGAGGCCGAGGCGGCGCGGGTGCGCCTTGCCGACGGCGACGGCGGCCCGGTCGAATTGGCGCTGCTGATGCGCGAGCATCCCGACGCCGTCGAGGGCATCCGCCTATCGGACACCAAGCAGCGCCAGGCGCTGGCCATCGCCGCGATCGAAGAGGGTGCCTTCCGCCGTGTGCTGGCGGGCGAGGTGGCGCCGAACCATGCGGCGCTGATCGGCCGTCACGCCGGCGACCATCCCGGCCTGCACGCGGCGATCGTCGACGACATGGCGCGCATGCGGCCGCGCAACGAAGCCGAGGCCCGGTTGCTGATCGGCGAGCACATCAACGGCGCCGCCGCCGGCAAGCCCGGCCCGGCGCGCGAGGTGCTCGGCGGCGTGACGGCGCGCGAGCTGGCGCCCGACCGCGCGCGTGTGCTGGCGGCGGGCTTGAAGGCCGTGCCGAAGGACGGCCGCTTCCGCGCCGCCATCGAGACGTGGATGCCGCAAACCAAGGGCGACGCCAAGTTGACCAAGGCGGCGGCGACCCGCCTCGGCCAGGCCATCGAGGCTCTCGCCCGCGCCGACACCGAAGTCGCGCGACTGCTCGACGACGCGGCCCTTGCCATGCGATCAGGCATCAGCCACAAGCAGGCGTCGGCGGCGTTCGTCGATCGCCTCGCGGGACTTGTCGAGCGCGACGGCATCGCCGGGCTCGCCGGCCGCGAGACGGCGCCCGAGGCGCGCGGGTCGCTGATCGACGATCCTGCCGGGCCGGAGGCCAAGGCGCAGGCCGAGGCTCTGGCGCGCCGCATCAAGTTCTCGAACCCTGGGGACAACGACAATGGCCGAGGATCTCGCAACGCTCGTGGCGCGCAACCTGGCGATGGCCAAGATCAGGGCCGAGGGCGAGCTGGCGGAAGCGGCGCAGATGCCGGACGGCAGCGCACAACAGCAGACCGCGCTCGCGAGAGGTTCCTTGCACGAGCAGCAGGGCGCGAGGCTGGAACGCTTGCGCGCGCACCTCAAGCCGACGGCCGTGTCCTCGCCGTCTTCGAAGCCCGAGACACCGACGGCGTAAACCGGCGCACGGTCTGGCTGCACAAGGACGGCGCCGCCGGGCCAAGCGACAAGGCGAGCCCGCGCGTCGCCGCGCACATGTACGACCAGCTCGCCAACTGGCTCGTGCGCTTCACCATGACCGAGCGCGAGCCCGGCCGCTGGGAGGTCAATTGGGTTTCGGTGCGCGACAGCGAGCGCCGCAAGGGCCTCGCCAGCCAAGCCTATGACGCGCTGGAACGGCTGACCGGCCAGCCCGTGATGCCGTCCGGTCAGCTGACTAAGGATGGCATCAGCCTCTGGCGGAAGCGCCGGCCTGAGTGGGTCCAGAACCATCGTTACATCGACGCGCAAGAGCTTTATCTGTCGCCGCGCGAACTGCTCGACCAGGTGCGCATTTATCAGGCGCTGCTGCAGCTGCCGGACGCGAGCCGGGACGAGCTGCACGTCTACCGCGCCAACCTGCAGGACCTGCGCAAGGCCATAGGGACGGTTCCGAAGGCGGCGCTGAAGCGCGCGGCGCTGGCCAAGCGCTGGTCTATGCCGTGGGCACCGGATCTTCGTCCGGCCGCCGCCGTCGACTGGCCGGCCATCCGCGCCGACGTCGACCGCGTCATCAACCGCCTGCCGCCGGGCATCCGGGGCGAGGTGCGCGAGCGCATCGTCTTTGGCGGCCGCGCGCGCGACGGTTTCTGGGACCCGCACGAGCGGCTGATCGCCATCGCGCTGAACGAGCGCGCCGGCAACACGGTGCGGCACGAGGAGCTGCACGTCCTCAAGGGCCTGGGCCTCATCCGCGACGACGAGTGGGCGGTGCTGGTCGAGTACGCGCGCAAGAACGGCCTGGCCGAGGCCTACGATATCGAGGGCCGCTGGGGCGACGAGCTGGCGCGGACGTTCGGCGACGACGAGCTGCGGCTGCGCGAGGCCCTGCTCGAGGAGACGATCGCCGAGATGATGGGCCGGCACCGCTTCGGCGAGCGCTTCGGCGGCGTCGTCGACCAGGTGTTAGCGCGCGTCCGCGACTTCATCGAGCGGCTCGGCAACGCGCTGGCCGGCCGCGGCTTCCAGTCGGCGCACGACGTGTTCCGGCGCATCGACAGAGGCGAGGTGGCGGCTCGCCCGCTTGCGCCTTCAGGTGCCGACATGGCACCCGGCGCGGTGCTCTTCCAGCAGCAGGACCGGCCGGGCCGCACAGCCCCGCCCGGTCTGCGGCCGCGCAAGGAGCTGCGCGCGCTCGAGCGCATCCCGGTTCCCGGAGATCTCGGCGTCCTGCTCGGCAACCCCAACGCCACGGTGTGGATACGCATCGAGCACATCCTGACGGCGCGCCACCAGAAGGGCGGCGCCGAGGCGCTCGGCACGGCGGAGCAGGTGCAGGCGTTCGTGCGCACGACGCTCGCGGAGGCAAAGTACGCCTATCGCTACAAGAAGGGCGACGCGATCTATAATTTCGTGCACGAGCAGCCGGACGGGTCGGCGCGGATCGTGTCGATGGGCGTGGTGCCGAACGCGCATGGGCAGTTCAGCGTCATCACCGCGTTCCCGAGCGACCGGGCGTCATACCTGAACAAGCTGTCGGCGGCGGCCCGCATGTGGGGCCGCGATGGTTTCCAGATCATGCCGGGTCGCCGGGAGGCGCTCGAAGGGCTTCTCGCAAACGTGAGCGAGGCGCATCGAGCGGCCCCCAGCACGTTCACGGCTACTCTGATCGACCGCCTCAGTCAAGAGCGGCGCCTGCGCGACGAGGCGCTGGCGAAGCAGACGCAGGCGCCCGCCATCGACGAGACCGACGTGCCGCTGCTGCAGCGCCAGGCCGCCGAACAGGCGGCCGAGATGCAGCGCGAGATCGACCGCGCCATGGACAACCCGGCACAGCGCCAATGGTACGACGCCGAGCAGATGGAACTGTTCGGCGACCTGGCGGCGCTGTGCAAAATGTGAGGACGTCATGACCGTTCGCGGCTGTCTCGACAGCGCCCACCAGCAGGGCGAGATCACGCGGGCCGACCGCGACGCGCTGCTGCACCTTTACAACGCCCTGCTTGACCATTACGGCAATGCCGACCGGGCGCGCGCCGAGATGGTCGAGCGCCTGATGGCCGAAGCCGATCACCGACGCCGGCAGGCGCACCTGGCCGAGGACGCGCGCACCCGCGTCGAGACGTTCATGACCGGCTACCGCAACGCCCGCGGCGAGCCCGATCCGGCCGCCGCCCTGGTACTGCTGCTCGAGCACAACGGCCAGACGCGCATGCCCGAGGGCATGTCGAGCGTGCGCGGCCGCGAGCAGGCCATCATCGGCCTCGCCATGGCGCGCCTCGAGGGGCTGGTGCATGAATTCCGGCGCACCGTCGTCACCGGCCGCACGCGCGAGACGGCGCGGCTCGAGAACGTCGTGCGCGAGGCGCGCGGCGAGGCGACCAACGACCCGGCTGCAGCGCACCTGGCGCGGGCATGGTCGGAAACGGCGGAGTGGCTGCGGCAGCGCTTCAACGCCGCCGGCGGCGCCATCGGTCATCTCGAAAACTGGGGCCTGCCGCAGGTGCACGACCGCCGCGCCCTGCTGGCGACCGGCATGGAGGGCTGGATCGCGGCCATCACGCCGCGGCTCGATGCCGATCGCATGCGGCATCCGCTGACCGGGCGGCCCATGACGGCCGCCGACCTGCGCGCCTCGCTCGAGTGGATCTGGCGCAACATCTCGTCGGACGGCTGGGCCGACCGCGAAGCAACGGCGCAGCGGCGCGGCCTCGGCGCCGTCTCGGGGCAGCGCGCCGACCATCGCTTCCTGGTGTTCCGCTCGGCCGACGACTGGCTGGCCTATAACCGCGATTTCGGCGGCGGCGCCGATCCGTTCGGGGCCATGATGGACCACGTGCGCGGCATGGCGCGGGATATCGCGGCCATGGAGGTGCTCGGGCCGAACCCGGCGTCGATGCTGACGTATATGCAGAACTTCGTCACCCGGCAGGCGGCGCTCCGCGCGGCCGACGATCCCGCCGCCGTGTTCGCCAATACCACGCGCCTCGGCCGGCAGCTCGAGCTTGGCGGCTCCTGGGCGCGCACCGCCAATCCCGAGGACTACGCCCGCTCGATGGTCAAGCTGTCGCAGGACATGTGGGACATCCATCGTGGCGCGGCGGGCGCCGTCGTCAACCAGCGCATTTCCGACGTTTTCGGCACGGTACGCAACCTGAACGTCGCCTCGAAACTCGGCAGCGCGACGCTGTCGGCTGTCACCGACGTCGGTTTTCAGCAGATGGCGCGCGCTTTCTCCGGCCTGCCCGTCGCGCGCACCTTCGCGGACTATCTCGGGCAGGTGCGCCAGGGCACCCGCCGCGAGGCGGCCGCCGCCGGCCTGATCGTCGACAGTGCGTTGCATGTGCTACGCCGCGAGGCGCGCAACGCCGGCCCCGTCATTGATGGCACGGGCTGGAGCCAGGTGCTGGCCGACCGGGTGATTGCCTGGTCCGGCCTGCAAGCCTTCACGCAAGCCGGCCGGCACGGGTTCGGCCTCGCTTTCATGGCGACGCTGCGCCAGCATGCGGAGATGGCGCACGGCGATCTGCCGCCGCGGCTGCGGCGCACGCTCGAGCGCTATGGCATCGGCCCGGCGGAATGGGACGCCGCGCGCGCCGTGACCGTCGACGAGCACTTCCTGCGGCCCGCCGACATAGAGCGGGCGCACGCCGGCACCGATCTCGAGGCGCGCCGTGTGGCCGACCGCATGCTCGAGATGATCCTCCAAGAGACCGAATACGCCGTGCCGCAAGGTACGCTGCGCGCGCAGGCCTCGGCTTACGGCGGCCTGAAGCGCGGCACGGTGCGCGACGAGTTCTGGCGCTCGTCCGGTCAGTTCAAGATGTTCGGCATCTCCGTCGTCATGTTGCAGGCGCAGCGCGCCGTCAACACGATGGTCGAAGACGGCATGTGGCGGGGCGCCGGGTATGCGGCGACGCTGCTGGTCGTCACGACGCTCTATGGCGCGCTCGCCATGCAGCTGAAGGAGATGGCCAAGGGCAAGGAGCCGCGGCCGATGATCGGCGACAAGAAGCAGACGGCGGCCTTCTGGGGCGGTGCGATGCTGCAGGGCGGCGGCCTCGGCATCTTCGGCGACTTCCTGGCGTCCGAGACCAGCCGCACGGGCGGCGGATTGGCACGGACGCTGGCCGGTCCGACCGGCGACGTGGCGGCGAGCGTGCTCGGCCTGACCATCGGCAACGCCGTCCAGGGCATCCGCGACGAGAAGACGAACACCGGCCGCGAGGTGGTTCGCTTTTTGGGCCAGAACACGCCCGGCGGCTCGCTCTGGTACGTGCGCACGGCCTACGAGCGGATGGTGCTCGACCGGTTGCAGCGTCTGGCCGATCCCGAGGCCTATCAGGCCTTCCGGCGGCAGATCCTGAAAACGCGCCGCGAGCAGGGCAACGACTTCTGGTGGGAGCCCGGCCAGCCGCTGCCCGGACGGCCCTGATGCGGGTCTCTTTTTGCGCTTCGGTTGCCCACGCACAACCGCGCTCGCAAAAGTAGTCACTTGCCCCGGCTGCGGTAGCTTGGCGGCGTCTTGGTTATCCTCTCTGGACCAACTGCCCCGGTCGGAGGCTTGCGCCTCCGTTCGGGGCTCTTTCCGGTTCGCGCTTCAGGTGCCGACACGGCACCCGCGTGTTTGTCGTTGGCGCTTCAGGTGCCGACCCGGCACCCGCGCAGTGCTTGCGTCGAGACCATGCCCATGGCGCGCCCCGGATGCGCAGTGGGCATCCGAAGGGGCGAGCAATAATGACCGTCGTCGCCAACGATCGCATTGCCGGACCGTTCGTCTGCACCGGCGGCGAGACCGTCTTCAGCTACGACTTCAAGATCCTGTCGTCCGGCGACATCACCGTGAAGCGCCTGCGCGGCGGCGGCGAGACCGTTTTGGTGCTCGGCACCGACTATGCCGTCTCGGGCGTCGGCGAGGCGGTCGGCGGCAACGTCACCCTCACCGTCGCCGCGACCGAGGACGACGAAGTCACGCTGATCGGCGCCCGGCCGCACGTCCGCTCGACCGATCTCGCCTACAACCGCGCGCTGCCGCCGGCGACGCTGAACCCCGAGCTGGACAGCCTGCAGATCCAGATCGCCGAGATTGCGCGCAACGTGGCGCGGTCGGTGAAGCGCTCGCCGTTCGACACGTCCACGGAAAGCCTAGACCTGCCGCTGGAGCCCGGCTACCTGAAGCTCGGCGACGACGGCGGCCTGACCACCGACGATGGTGCGGGCGGCGGTGGCGGCGGCCCGGCGCTGCCGGTCTCGATCGCCAACGGCGGCACCGGCGCCGATACGGCCGCCGAGGCGCGCACCAATCTCGGCGTGCCAGCCGATGGCGAGGTGGGCGGCCTGGCGCAAACGCACGCCGCCGGCAACGCCGCCAACTGGCGCTCGTCGCTGGGCCTCGGGGCGCTGGCCACGCGCGGCGACGTCACCACGGCGCACATCCAGGACGATGCCGTCACGCTCGCCAAGATGGCGCCCGGCACGGCCAACTATTACCTCGGTTATGACGGCGGCGGCAATCCGATCGCGCTCGCGCCCGTGCAGCGCGCGGCCATAACCAAGATCGGCAAGAACCGTACCTTCGGCGGCGGACTCGGGCGCGTCTGGGTCAACGAGCAGAACCAGGTCTACGCCTGCGGCGCGGCGAACTTGTCGGGCTACGGAGGCGGCGCCACGGCCGTGCCCGTCCGCGTCGCGTTCAGCCACACGCCGGCGACCATCAGCAAGGTCGTCGTCGGCGCCGCGTCGGTCTACATCCTCGACGCCAACGGCCGCGTCTACTCGTTCGGCGCCAACGCCTCGGGCCAGCTCGGTCACAACGATACCAACGCGCGCACCATCGCGACGCGCATCGAGACCTTCGTCACCAACGGCCTGACCATCACCGACATCGCCGCGTCCGGCGACGCCGGCGGGAGCCAGGACTATGCGCTGTTCCTGACGTCGACCGGCGCTGTCTGGGGCTGCGGCGCCAACGGCAACAGCCAGCTCGGCGACGGCTCGACGACGCAGCGCAACGCACCCGTGTCGCTGACGACGGGCGCCGCGCAGATCGCCTGCGCCGGCAACCAGAACCCGCACTCGGCGCTGGTCACGGCGGCGGGCGCCATCGCGGTCTGCGGCTACAACGGCCAGGGCCAGCTCGGTCTCGCCGATACCACGACGCGCGCGTGCTGGACGAACGTCACGGGCGTGACCAACGTCGCCGAGATCCTGCTGGCCTCGGGCAATCTGTCGGCTTCGTTCGGCGGCGTCTCGATCATCCGCAAGACCGACGGCACGGTCTGGTCGTGCGGCTACAACGGTCTCGGCGCCCTCGGCCTCGGCGACACCGCCAATCGCTCGGCGTTCGTGCAGATCGGCAGTCTGTCGTCGATCGCCGAGATTGCCATGAACAGCGACGGCCGCTTGTGCACCGTCGCGGCGCGCACGTCCGGCGGCAACGTCTACGTGTGGGGCTACAACGGCTCGGGCGCCTGCGGCACCGGGAACACGACCGACCAGACGTCGCCGCAGCAGCCCTCGGGCGCCTTCCAGGGCAGCGCGGCAAAAATCCGCGTCTCCGGCTCGATCGCGGCCGGGGCCAATGGCGTGCACATCGCCACGGCGACGGCGCTCTACGCGGCAGGGTACTCCGCGAATGGCAACCTTGGCTTGAACTCGACGTCGGCAACGGTGACGACGTTCAACCCTTGCTTCGGCGTCGAGGGTACGATCGCGGATCTGGCCGGCGTCGGCACCGGTCAGTCGTGGGGCATGACGATCCTTTATGCCGACGGCCGCACGGCGGTCTGCGGCGACAATTCGTCGGGCCAGCTCGGCCTCGGCACGGGCGCGCTCGACAGCACCAACTTCCACGACGTCGCCGCGCTGACGCCGCTGGCCGTGCCGGGCCTGCCGGGAGATGACGGGGACCCCGGCGCGGCTGGCAACACCGTGCTCTATGGCACGGCGGCGCCGACGACCGAGGGCGTCAATGGCGATTTCTACATCCGCACCACGACCAATGTCATCTACGGCCCGAAGGCAGCGGACACGTGGCCGGCGGGCGTGTCGCTCATGGGGCCAACGGGCGCCACCGGCCCAAACACGGGCTACGACTTCGCCTTCGACACTGGCACGGCCGACGCCAACCCCGGCCCCGGCAACTTCCGCCTGAACCACGCCACGCCGGGCTCGGCGACGTTCGCCTACATCTCGAAGACTGACCGGGCCGGCAATGACATCGGCACGGAAATCGGCACCTGGGACGACAGTTCGAACACGGGCACGAAGCTGGTCCTGCGCGTGTGGGAGATCGCGGCAGCGACCAAGGGCTTCGGCATCACGGTCACGGGCACGTTCACCGACGCCACGACATACTGGAAAATCCCGATCGCGACCATCACGGCGCGTTCGGGCGGCGCACCCTCGTCGGGCGGCGTGCTGTCGGTGATGCCGCACATCGTCGGCAACAAAGGACTTGACGGCGCCGGCAGCGGCGACGTCACGGCGGCGGCGGCTTTTGCGAACGACAACCGGTTGTTGCGCTCGGACGGAACTGGCAAGGGCGCCCAGGCGAGCGGCAT
>CAZENI010000023.1:0-34414 GCA_964513055.1 uncultured Opitutus sp. | reverse complement strand
ATGATCGCGGGGCCGGTGCCGAAGCGCACGAGCGGGCCCACGACGGGAATCGCCAGGGCCGCGGTCTTGAAGGCCAGGGCCGGGCCGCTGCGGCCGATGAAGAAGCTCAGGACGCCGCCGCTGATCGACGCGAGGACGGCGGTGAGCTCGCGGTCGTTTTGCGGACGCTGGTGGAGCCGCGCGAGGGCGTGAAACATCTCCAGTTGCACGGCGGTGACCGAAAGACTGTCCGCGAGCGGAATCGGAATCAGCACGGCGCCCGCGGCCAGGGCGGCGTGGCGGGTGATCACCTTGCGGCTGGCTTCGCGCGTCGCGAGCGCGGCAGCAGCGGCGGTGGAGTCGATGGCCTGGGGTGCGGACATGTGATGGATGTAGCGGCGCCGGCCTTCGGCGCAAGCGTGCGCGGCGGGCGCAGGATTTTCCCATGAACAACGAAACTGAAGACAACACGATCTACCTGGTGGTGGTGAACGCGGAGGAGCAATACTCCATCTGGCCCGAATACCGTGAGATCCCGGCGGGCTGGCGCGCAGCGGGAAAGAGCGGACCGAAACAAGTGTGTCTCGACTATATCAAGGAGGTCTGGACCGACATGCGCCCGCTGAGCCTGCGGAAGAAAATGGATACGGCCGCGGGCGCGTGACGTCCCGGCTCGAAACCTGGCGGCCCGCCGCCGACTGGCCGGGCTGCGACCGCGACGTGATCGACGTGTGGCGCTGCGCGCTGCGGGCGCCGGCGGAGGTGCTGGCGGCGCGGCACGCGCTGCTCACGGCGGGCGAGCAGGCCCGCGCGGCGCGCTTTCGCCGCGACGTGGACCGGGCGGCCTATGTCGTGGTGCGAGCGCGGCTGCGGGAGCGGCTGGCGGCGTGCCTCGGCATGGCGCCAGCCGCGGTGCCGCTGACGGAGACCGCGCACGGCAAGCCGGTGCTCGCCGGCCCGGAGCCCCGCTGGGAGTGCAACGTGAGCCACAGCGGCGAGATCGGGCTCGTGGCCGTCGCGTGGGCCCGCGCGGTGGGCGTGGATGTGGAGGCGCACCGCGCGACGGTCGACGGCCCCGCCCTGGCGCGCCGGTATTTCTCGCCGCGGGAATGCGCGGCGCTGGAGGCGATGCCGCCGGAGGCGCGGGAGCGCGGCTTCTATGCGGTGTGGACGCGTAAGGAGGCGTTTCTGAAGGCGACCGGCCAGGGGCTGAGTTTCCCACTCGACAAGTTTTCGGTGACGGCCGCGCCGGACGAGGCGCCCCGGCTCCTCGAGCTGGAGGGCGAGTCCGCGCCGGAGCGGCGCTGGCGGCTGTGGAATGTCGAGATCGGCCCCGGTTATTCCGCGGCCCTGGCTGTCGCGGTCGGCGACGGGTCAATCACGTTGCGCGGCTGGCAGTGACGCGGGCCGCCGGCGTGGCATCACCGCGCGACGGCGAGCGCGAAGCGCTTCACGGCCGCGAGGATCGCGGCGGAGCTGCTCTGCAGGAAGAAGTGATCGCCGTCGAAGAGCTGCGATTCGAAGCCGCCTCCGGCTTCCGTGCGCCAGGCCGCGAGATCTTCGGGCGAGACGATGGGATCGTTTTTGCCACCGAAGGCCGCGAGCGGGCAGGGGAGCGGCGGCGCGGGCGTGGGGCGGTAGTCCTCGTAGAGCCGGATGTCGGCGCGGAGCATGGGCAGCACCAGTTCGAGGAGCTCCGGATGAGCGAGCACGGCGGGCGGAATGCCGTTGTAGCGGTCGCGCAGCTCGGTGCAGAACGCGGCGTCGGGCAGCCCGCCGATCTCCGGCTCCGGGTTCGGGCAGTGCGGCGCGCGGGCGCCGGACACGATCAGCGCGGCGGGCGCGGGGCCGGGGCCGCGCTGGAGGCGCTGGGCCAGCGCGAAGGCGATGAGCGCGCCAAGGCTGTGTCCAAATAACGCATACGGCGGCCGCAGGCGCGGGACGACCTCGCGCTCCAGCGCCGCGAGCGCGGCGGGGAAGGACGTGAAGGCGGGCTCGCGGAGGCGCGTCTCGCGGCCCGGGAGGCGCACGGCCCACACCTCGATTTCGGGGCCGAGCGCGGCGGCCCACGGAAAGAAGACGGAGGCGCCCCCGCCGGCGTAGGGAAACGCATAGAGCCGCAGCCGCGCGGCGGGGGACGGCCGCGGACACTGGAGCCAGGCGCTCGCGGTGGGTTGGGACATGCGAAAAAAAGCGGCAGGCCGGGAGAGGCCTGCCGCGGCGCGACCGGCGCGGATTTAGAACTTCAACTGCAGGCCGGACATGAGCTGGTAGGCGGTCTTCTCGATGCCCGGCGCCATCTGGTTGTCGTGGACGACATTCAGGCCGATCGTCATCGCCACCATCGGGGTGATCTGGCCCTTGAGGCCGAGGTAGGCGTTGTAGACGTAGTAGTCGCCCGTGTCGAAGGCCCCGAAGTAAAACGCGCGCTGTTCGACGCTGAGGGCCGGCGTGAAGTTGTAGCTGGCCGTCTCATACATGCCGTAGCCGAAGTGGCTTTCGGTCGAGCCGACGAATTGCTTCGAACCCTGCGAATAGCCGAGGCCCGGCGCCACGAGGAAGAAGGCCTTGGGGCTCTTCACGAAGGTGTAGCCGAGACCGACGAGTTCCTCGAAGCGGTGGTCGATCTTCTTCGGCTTGTCGATCATGTAGGTCGAGCGGGAGATCAGGCGCACCTTGTCCGAGTAGAGGTGATCGTATTGGAAGCCCACGGTGGTGTTGTCGACCGAGACCGGGCCGGGGCGGCTTTGACTACGATTGTAGGAGGCGGTGAAGGAGGCGATGTCCGCCTTGGCGGCGCGCTCGATCATGAGGTTGGCGCCGAAGTTGGTGCTGGAGCCCACGCCGAACGCGGGAGCGGCGCCGGAAATGTAGCTGTAGTTGAGCTGCAGCCCGCGCGTCCAGACGGGCTTGTTCGGGTCCGGCGAGGGATGGCCGGCGGCGGCGACGACCGGGGGCGTGACCGCGGGAGCGGCCGCCGCGGCCGCGGCGGTGACGTTGGAGCCATGCCGTGACTTCACGGCGCTGGCGTCGAGGGTGAGGACACCCAGGACCGCGTCCTTGATGACGATCTTGCCGTTGGCCTCTGAGGTAACCTCGCCGACGAGGGAGGTGCCGTTGACGAGGACGAGCGTTTCGGCGGCGCGGGCGGGGAGCAGGGCGAGCAGCGCGAGGGCGAATCCGACGGTGGGCAGTGGGAATTTCCGTTTCATCTGGGGTGGTGTAGGTGGTGAGGGGCGCATTTCAAATGCAATTCAAGCGGCGGGGCTGCGGGAGCTCGCCGAGCGATCGATCGGAAACGCAGGGCGATGGCGTGAAGGGATTGCGTGAGGTGTAGCCGAGGAAGCGCAGTCGTGACGGGCGTTTTGGTGGTCCCGAAAGGGCTTGAAGCGCCGAAGGGGCTCAACATCGCTTTTTGGCGGAGGCTGGCGATATCCAGTGCTCCGGTGGCTCGCGAAATTTCCTTTGGCCACAAAGTGTCCGCCCCTTGGTGGTGAATCACCAAGGGGCATTTTCTTTTGCAGAAAAAAACCGCCCCGAAACGCGGGGCGGTTGCAAGGCCAACCGGGAAGGCCGGCTCAGACGGTCGCGACCGTCGTCGGCTTGGCCTTCGGGCTCTGCGCGAAGAACACGAGCAGGCCGATCACCGGAGTCAGAATGAGGGACACGAAGAAGTTGCCCCAGAAGCCGAATTTGCGGTCTTTGCCGAGATAGCCGATCAACGCGGCGACGAGTGCGAGGGGGAGGATGGAAGCAATGAATGCGGACATGGTGGTGGGTGGGTGATGGTGGTTAGTTTCCTTTAATCTCTGCGGCGACTTTATCTTTAAGCTGGTTGGCAACGTCCTCGCCGACTTTGAGCTGGCGGGCGAATTCGTCCTTCATGGACTTGGCATCGAAGTTCAACAGCGTTCCGCCGGAGGCGAAATGAGCGTCGAACACCTTGCCGAGCGCGTAGGTGGCGGCGCCGGACATGGCGGAGACGACGGCGATGCCGCCGACGGTGCCCACCACGGGGATGCTCTTGACGAGGCTGCCGAGGACGCCGCGGCCGATGCTGAACGCACCGAGCGTGGCAAACAGGGCGCCAATCACACTGCGGCCGCGTTCGGCGTCGAAGTGCGTCTTGTGCAAGTCCGCGAGGGAGGAGATCATGTTGAGCTGCGTGGCGGTCACGGCAGCGATATCAACGAGCGGAACCGGCACGAGGCCGGCGGCCATCGACCACACCACGTGGCGGCGGATGATGCCGGTGCTCGACTCCGGGGTATCGGTCGCAGGCGCAGCCGGCGGAGCGGCCGGTGCTTCAGACGTAACAGATGACATTTTTTTCCTTTGGCTGTGCAGCAGGTGAATCTGCGGCGGGTTGAGGTCAAAACCAGTTTTCTGTCCGGCAAAGTCAATCGCATTCCCGTGCGCTCCTTGTTACAAGTCACACGCTGACAATCATTCGCGTAGGGGATTTCCCCCTGCGGGCGGAGGATGATCAACCCGCGCGAGCGGCGGGCGAAAAGTTCTGTGGCGCCGTGTCACGATGCTTGCGTCGCAGTGGTCGAACCCCGTAACAGCTAGGCCGTGGATCCCCAACATGCGCCTTCCCTCGCGGACGCCGGTCGCCGCCTTTGGACGCGCCGGGAATGGCTGGGGGCATCGCTGGCGGGGCTGGGGGCGGTCGGCTGCTCGAGCGAGAAGAGCCGGCGGGAGCGCGTGGGCCGGGCCGGTGCGATTCGCATTTTGATCTGGGCCGATTACTTCACCGATTTCAAGGAGACGACCGACGCCGCAGGGAAGACGGTCCGCTACGATCAGAAGGAGGAGGTGCTTTCGGCATTCGAGGAGCTGACGGAAGTCAAAGTCGACGTCACGTTCTGCACCACCAACGATGACATTTATCGCCTGCTGACGGCTGAGAATGCCGACTTCGATCTGGCGATGCCCTCCGCCTTCATGACGAAGCGGCTGCATGCGGAGGGCTGGCTGCGGGAGTTTCCGCTGCGGAAGGAAACGCGGGTGGGCCTGATCGACAAGCGGTTCGCCCTGAGTTTCGATCCGAAGTATCGGTATTCGGTGCCGTATATCTGGGGATCGACCGGCATTGCGTATAACGCCGGCACCGTGGAAGGGTTGCCGCGAAGCTGGGGCGACCTGTTTGCCCGCCAGCAGGCGGACAAGGCCAAGCTCACGATGTCGCTGGTCGACGAAGGTCGATTCACGCTGGGGTCGGCATTGATCTACCTCGGATATTCCCCGAATACCCACGACGTGGAGCAGATCGAGGAGGCGGGGCGGTTCCTCATCACGTTGCGCGGTCGCGTCGGCTCGTTGGAGAGCGAGTGGACGCGGCATATGCTGGAGGACGGAACCCTCGATCTGGCGATGGCGTGGGGTGGGGACGTGACGCGCGCCATGCGTAAGAATAAGCGCGTGCGGTTCGCCCTGCCGGAGGAGGGCTCGATTATTTTCAAGGACTCCTTTGTGTTGCCGCGCACGCCGGAGGAGAAACGGGCTTACAAGGGCGGCAAAGAGGCCTGGTCGCAAAGGAAGGAAAACGCCGTGCGGTTCGTGGAGTTTGTGCTGCAGCCCGAAATGGCGGCGAAGGTCACGAATTTCTCGTGCTATGCGACGACCATTCCGGCGGCGCGCGCCTACGTGGATCGCTCGATCACGAACGGGGCCTCCTATTTCATCAATCCGAGCGGACATGATTTTCACATGGAGGACCTCGGGGAGGATACCAGGGAATTCGACCGCGTCTGGAGCGAGGTGAGAGGGGAGTGGCCCGATCCGCCCTCGCTGATGGCCCGCAAGTGAAGCCCGGCCAGGTGGAGCCGTCGGGCGATCGGGGCCGCGCGTTCCCTGAACACACACGCAACTGAATCGACGCAGCCAACGTGGAGCGGCCTGAGCTGGCCAGGTCGCGCCCAACCCCGAGGCACGCCTAACGGCGCGGGAGCGGGCCGGCGGCCGGCCGTCGCGCGGGAGCGGGGGCGGGGGTGGCCGGCGACGGCGTCACGACCGGCGTGCTCGCGGCGCCATCGAAAAGCAGCGGAAGGCGATCGGCGCCGCCGCCGATCACGATGATTTTCGCGTTATTCGACTTCGCCAGCTCGAGGGTGGCCTCGATGCCCTTGAATTTCAGGAATTCGGGGGAGATGCCGCCGCCCGTGATCGTGTCCTGGAAATCGCGGATGCCCTTCGCCTCGATCTTCTTGCGGTCCGCTTCCTTTTCCTCGCTCGCGATGCGGTAGGTCATCTCGAGGGACATCTGTTGCGCGCGCAGCTTGGCTTCGATCGACTCCGCGACCGAGGGGGGCAGGTGAATCGACTTGATGAGGACGTCGTCCAGATTGACGCGGCGTTCGGTGAGTTCGGCCATGACGCCCTGCGTGACGGTTTGCACGATGAAGCCGGTCGAGTTGTAGATTTGATCCGGAGTGTATTGGCCGATCACCTTGCGAAACTCGGCCTGCACCTCGGGCCGGACGATTTTGTCCACATACTCGGGGCCGTAGGTCTGGTGCAGCCAGCCGAGTTCCTGGAGCTGCGGGTTGAAGCGCATGGAGACGCTCACCTTCACTTCGAGTCCATCCTTCGACAACACGGTGAAATCGTCGGAGACCTGCTGCACCCGGGTGTTGTAGATCGTCATCGTGTTCCACGGGGCGACAAACCAGAGGCCTTCGCCGTAGACCGGCTTGAGCACGGTGCCGCCACGGAAAAGCCGATACAGCACGCCCGCCTCGCCGGAGCGGACTTTGACGACGATGTCGTTCCACAGATACGCGACGAGAAAGGCGACGATGAAGCCGAGCGCGATGAAGAGCACCTTGTGCTCGCGCCACGTGTCACGGGCGTTGCGCGCCATGGTCACCGGGAGGTGCAGCAGCCAGCGCCACCAGGTCTCGCGCCGAGGCGGTGGGGCCGGGGGCTCGGCGCTCGGAGGGACGGAAACGACTAAGTCGGACATGCGGCGGGAGCGGGGAGGAAGGCGGACTTCGCGACGGGGAGCAACAGGCTAATGGGCGGGGGATTCGGCCGCCACGATCTGGCCGTATTCCATCTTGAGCAGGCGATCGGCCGCGTGGAAATAGTGATCGTCGTGGGTGGCGGCGATGATGGTTTTTCCCTGCCCTTTCAGCTCGGGGAGAATCACCTCGTAGAAATGCTTCCGGAACTGCGGGTCCTGATCCGCAGCCCATTCGTCGCAGACGAGGATGGGCTTCTGCTCGAGGACGGCGACGATGAGCGCGAGGCGCTTGCGCTGACCGGTCGAGAGCTGCAGGTGCGAGAAGCGGCCCTCGTAGTAGCTCGTCTTGTTGGCGATATCCATGTCGGCGAGGAGCTGGTTGAGCTGCGCATCGTCGATCGAGGACAGCCCGTAGAGGCGATCGAAGAGGTGAAAGTCGGTGAAGATGATCGAAAACAGATTTCGGAAACGCGGCAGTTGCCCCGCGGTCACGGTCTGGCCGTTGACGAGCAGGCGGCCGGAGCGCGGCACATAGAGGCCGGTGAGCAGCTTGAGGAACGTGGATTTGCCGCTGCCGTTGCCGCCCATCAGGAAGATGATCTCGCCCGCCTGGATCTTCAGGTTGATCGGGCCGACGGTGTAGCCGGGCACGCCCGCCTCGTCTGGATACGAGAACACGAGGTCCTGCGCCTCGAGTTCGCGCAGCGCCCAGGGCGCGGGCGTCTCGCCGAAATTGACCGGCACGGTCTCGCCGAGCTGGGTGTCGAGGTTCTTCTCCATCGTCTCGAGCGCATGGATCGCCGCGCCGGCCTGCGCCACGAACGGGATCACGCCGATCACCTCGAGCAGCGGGCCGAAGGTGAACAGGATGACCGCGGAGATTTTCATGACGGTGCCCTGCTCGACGCTGGCGACGCGGGGGAGGATGAAGATCACGACGCCGAGCAGGGCGTAGAAGGCGCCATGCGTGATGATCGTGGTGGTGACAAAAAGATTGTTCGTGGAGACCTTGTGCGTGCGGAGCTTCTCGGAGAGCGGCTGCAGGTGGTTGTCGTAGAAATCACGGTTCTTGACCGCGTTCATCTTCAGTTCCTTGAAGCCCGCGAGGAGATGGTGAATCAGGTCGAAGTAAGTGTTCTCGATCCGGATGGTCTCGCGCATCTGCGGTGCCGCCGCCTCGAGGCTGACGCGGTAGGCGATCACGCCGGTGCCAATCGCGATCATCGTGAGGACGAAGGCCGTCGGGGAGAGATAGGCGATGAAGCCGAACGACACGACGAGCATCACGAGCGAGGAAGCGGCGTTGATGGCGACGCCGGCCGTGCTGGAAATGGTCTGCGTTTCCTTCGTCAGGAGGCTGAAGAACTGCGTCGAGCCGGTGCGCTCGAAGAACTGAAGATCGGCGCGCCGGATCTTGTCGGTGATGCGCAGGCGGATGCGCTCGACGATGCTCTCGGTGAGGAGATTGGTGGCGCGCAGGCTGTAGCGCTTGGCGGCGAGGATGGCGGCCAGCGCGACGCCGAACATGAGCAGATAGCGGAAGCTCGAGTCCTTCTCGGTGGCCTTGGCGGCGGCGCCGAGGATGACGGTGACGATGAGGCCGCTGATCGAGCCGCCAAGGAGCGTCACCAAAGCGATCCGGCGGCCCGCGGCGCCGGACTCCTTTTGGAGGAAACGAATGAATTCCATGGGTGAGGGCGGGAGACGGACGACGCAAATGCGCCTTGATGAGCACACTAGCCCAGTGGTCCCATGTGCAAGCAAGGTGAATGTGCGGAGACGCGCGGTGGGAGGAGCCGGAACGCGGATGCGGCGCATGGGCCGATGCGCCGGACACCCGCATCGTTATCGTGCGTGCTTGGACGGCGGGGCTGTGACGCGCCGATTTCTGTGCGTGGGAGGCCAGTTTGTCCGAACGCGATCGATAGACTACCAGCTTTCCCCGCCGCTCCCGGGTAGGACGGCGGCTAAATCATGCTTCACGATGGCCATTGGGAGTTTCCCGTGACAGCGGCACAACGGCTGGAACGGCCGCCGGAGATCGGGCGCCTCAATTGCCGCGATGGGCCGTCGGGGCGTTGGAACCGGTCCGGGTGAGCAGGGCGAGTTCCCGCTGCGTCAACCAGGCCACCATCGCCGGGGTCAGCCAGACGATCACCATCGCCGCCGCGGTCACGATATTGAGGTGAAAAAAATGATACGCCGGCACGATCGCCAGCGCTCCCCCGACGAAATATGCACCGGTCTGGCGCAGGGCCAGCATGCAAAGCAGGCCGGCGATCAACACGATCGGGCCGGTCACGCCCGGCAGGAGCGCCAGCACGACGCCGGCATAATAGCCCACCGGGCCGATCCAGCGATGGCGGTTGCCGCGGGCCGGCAACTGGCACAGGGCTCCCCCCGCGACCAGCGCGGTCAGCCCCAGCCGTGCCATGCCCCCGGATACAACGCCGGCCGCCGCCAGCCGGGCCAGTCCCTCCTGCAGGGCCAGGAGCGCCAGGGCCGCCCGGAGCCCGTCCGCCAGGGCCACCAGCAGCCAGCGCAGCCGGCGCCGGCGATAACGGGCATCATGCGTGGCCGGCACGAAGACATCCGCGTAGTCATAGACCCGCCGCGATTCTCCCAGCAGCCATGCTCCCGGGAGGGCGAGCAGGGCCAATCCCGTAAAAAGCTGCCATGACAATGCCGCGACCATTGGTTCCTTGAGACGACTTCGTATCATGTTGTCACTGACATTTCGCCGTTTGGCCGTCAGGTCGGTGCCGGACGGTCAGGGGAGGCGGTCCGCGCCGATCCGGGCGGGTGGGAATTCATTTCATTTTGAATTGAAACTTAACCGTCGCTCCGTTGAATCCGGTCCCTCCATGCCGAACCTGCTCCAGACTCCCGCGGCCGCCGGACCCGTCACGCGGACGGGCCTCGTGCTCGAGGCGGGACGGCCGGCGGACGTGGTGGCCTTCGAGGTGGCGGTCGTGTCGTTTTTCATCGATGCGGCGGAGATGCTGGGGGTGCCCAAGTCCGTCGCTGCGATCTACGGCATTTGTTTCGCGGCGCCCGAGCCGCTGAGTTTCGCCGACATCGAGGCACGGCTGGACATCAGCAAGGGCTCGATCAGCCAGGGACTGCGGGTGTTGCGGGACGTCGGGGCGCTCAAAGTCACGACCAAGGTCGACGATCGCCGGGAGTATTTTGCGCCGGACCTCGAGCTCCGGAAACTGATCCAGCGCTGGCTGGACGGGCGGTTGCAGAAGCAACTCGAGGCGGGCAACGGGCGGCTGCAGGACCTGGTCCGGACCATTCCCGGCGGACGCTCGGCCTCCGCCAAGGTCATTCGCGGGCGGCTCGAGTCCCTTCAGCACTGGCACAACAAGGGCACGGCCCTGGTGCCGTTCGTGCGCACCTTTCTCAAGTTAGGCTAGGTCAGCGGCAGCACATTTCATCGGCAGTTTCCCGCGTCGCCCCACGGGCGGCGCGCGAACCAAGCCACTCCCCACCCCACGCGCCTGGTTCGCCAGCCGTGACGGGGCGAAGCCGTGCCAGGTGCCGTAAGAATCGCCGCCGCCCTTGATTTATTCCATGAGTTCACTGCAACCCTCCTTCGACGCCTTCGCCGACCGGCGCGAGAAGATCTGTGTCGTTGGCCTGGGCTATGTCGGTCTGCCTCTCGCCGTCATCTTCGCCCGGAAGTTCAGCGTGGTCGGACTCGACATCAGCGCCGATCGCGTGCGCGAACTTACGGCCGGGCATGATCGCACGGGTGAGGTCGACGGCGACCGGCTGCGCGAGGCGGGAATGCAGTTCACGTGTGACGTTGCTGTCCTCCGCGACTGCCGGTTGATTGTGGTCACGGTCCCAACCCCGATCGACGAGCACAAGAACCCCGATTTGGCGCCGCTCGTCGGTGCCTCGCGCATGATCGGCCGGCATATCCAGCCGGGCACGACGGTGGTGTATGAGTCGACCGTCTATCCCGGGTGCACGGAGGATGACTGCCTGCCGCTGATCGCGCGCGAGAGCGGCCTGGTCTGGCGCCGGGATTTCTTCGCGGGTTATTCGCCCGAGCGCATCAACCCGGGCGATCGCGAGCACACGGTCGACAAGATCAAGAAAGTGGTGGCGGGCGACCGGCCGGAGACGGCGGAGCTGCTGCGGCAGATCTACGGCGCCGTCATCACCGCCGGCATCTTCGTCGCGGCCTCGATCAAGACGGCGGAGGCCGCCAAGGTGATCGAAAACACCCAGCGCGACCTGAACATCGCGCTGATCAATGAACTCGCGCTGATCTTCGACCGCATGGGCATCAGCACCGGCGCGGTGCTGGAGGCGGCAGCCACGAAATGGAATTTCCTGCCGTTCCGCCCCGGGCTGGTCGGGGGCCACTGCATCGGCGTCGACCCCTACTATCTCACCTTCAAGGCGCAGAGCCTCGGCTACCACCCGGAGGTGATCCTCGCCGGGCGTCGCATCAACGACAACATGGGTAAGTTCATCGCCGAAAAGACGATCAAGCTGCTCATCGCGGAGAACCGCGTGGTCAAGGGCGCGAAAGTCCTGCTGCTCGGCTGGACGTTCAAGGAAAACGTCCGCGACATCCGCAACACCCGGATCATCGATATCTACCGCGAGCTGGAGTCCTTCGGCGTGCGGGCACTGGCCTTCGACCCGCACGCGGATCGCGATGAAGTGCGGCACGAGTATGGCGTTGAGCTCATCGAGGACGTCGCGGCGCAGGGGCCATATGAAGCGGTGGTGCTCGCGGTGAAGCATCGCGAACTCGTGGCGGATTACCCGCTCGAGGTCCTAGTCGCGCTGGGCGACGGCCGCCCGCCCGTGCTGATCGACGTCAAGGGCTTCTTCACCGCGGCCGACCTCGCCCGGCACGGCTTCGCCTCCTGGCAACTCTGATGGCCACTTCCCCCTCCTTCGATCGGCTTGCGGCCGAGCTGCGGCAGTCTCCCCGCACTTGGCTCGTCACAGGTGCGGCCGGCTTCATCGGTTCCCACCTGCTCGAACGGCTGCTGCGGCTCGGGCAACGGGTCGTGGCCCTGGACAATTTCTCGACCGGCTCCCGCGCCAATCTCGACGACGTGCAGGCCCGCGTCGGCGCCGAGGCGTGGGCGCGCTGCCGTTTCATCCAAGGCGATGTCAGCGTGGCCGACGACGCGCGGACCGCCTGCGCGGGCGTGGACTACGTGCTGCATCAGGCGGCGCTCGGCTCGGTGCCGCGCTCGATCGAGGATCCCTGGCGTTCGCACGCGAGCAATGTCGATGGCTCGCTCCAGTTGCTGCTCGCGGCGCGCGACGCGCGGGTGCGGCGGTTCGTCTATGCCTCAAGCAGCTCGGTCTACGGGGATCATCCGGCGCTGCCCAAGGTCGAGGCCAATCTCGGCCGGCCGCTCTCGCCCTACGCGACGACGAAGCTGATCAACGAACTCTACGCCGACGTATTTCGCCGCTGCTACGGCATCGAGACGGTGGGGCTCCGCTATTTCAACGTCTTCGGCGCGCGCCAGAATCCGGACGGGGCCTACGCCGCGGTCATTCCCCGCTGGATCGCCTCCGCCCTTAAGGGCGAGCCGCTGCGCATCAACGGCGACGGCACGACCAGCCGCGACTTCTGCTACATCGACAATGTCGTGCAGGCGAACCTGCTGGCGGCGACGGCGCCGGGCGCCGACGGCGCCTTCAACGTCGCGTGCGGCGATCGGACCACATTGCTCGAACTCGCCCGGAAAATCGGCGAACAGCTCGCGCGGCTCCGTCCGGGTGCGGTCGCCGGCGGGATCGAGTTCCGCCCGGAGCGGGCCGGGGACGTGCGGCATTCGCTGGCCGACATCTCCCGGGCGCAGGCCGCGCTCGGCTACGCGCCGACGCATACTTTCGACGAAGGCCTGCGCGAAACCGTCGCGTGGTATGTCGCGGCCGCGGGCGAAGCAAAGGCCGGCGCATGACCACGACTGAACCCGCCGTGACCGCTCCGCCCCGCCACGTGGTGGTGATCGAGCCGCAGAATTCCTGGCGTTCCCTCGGGCTGCCGGAGCTGTGGCAGTATCGCGAGCTGCTCTTCTTCCTCGCGTGGCGCGACGTGCGGCTCCGCTACAAGGAGACTTACCTCGGTGCGGCCTGGGCCGTCCTGCAGCCGCTGCTCACCATGGTGGTGTTCACGATTTTCTTCGGCCGGCTCGCGGGCATCCGCTCCGACGGCATCCCGTATCCGGTCTGGAGTTACTGCGGGCTGCTGCCGTGGACGTTCTTCACCCACGCGCTCACGCACTCGAGCAACAGCCTCGTCTCGAACCGGAACCTGCTGAAGAAGGTCTATTTCCCCCGGCTCTTCATGCCGATGAGCAGCGTCGTCGCCGGCCTGCTCGATCTCGCGATCGCCATGAGCCTCCTCGTGGTGCTGATGAGTTACTATCATCTCATCCCGACGGCGAACATCCTCTTCCTGCCGCTTCTCGTGCTGCTGGCGGTCGTCCTCGCGATGGGCGTCGGCCTCTGGCTCTCCGCTATCAACCTCGAATACCGCGACGTGCAGCACACGCTGCCGTTCCTGACGCAGTTCTGGATGTTCCTGTCGCCGGTTGCGTATCCCTCGAGCCTGGTGCCGGAGACGAAGCTGCTCCTCGGCTGGGAGATTCCGACGCGGGCGCTCTACGGCCTCAACCCGATGGCCGGCGTGATCGAGGGTTTCCGTTGGTGCCTCCTCGGCCAAGGCGCGCCGCCCGGCCCGGTGTTCTGGGTCTCGGTCGCCGTCACGATCGTCGTCTTCGTGAGTGGGTTGTTCTACTTCAAACGCGTCGAGCAGGCCTTTGCCGATCTCGCCTGAGCCGCGCGCGCCCCGCGAAAAATTTCCCGACCTGCCATGAACGTGAGAGTCCCCCCCGCCGAGGAATCCGCTCCGAAACGCAAGATCGCCGTGCTCACGGGATCGCGCGGCGAATGGGGCTACATCCGCCCCGTCCTCCGCCTGATCGAGCAGGATCCGGCGCTCAGCTACTCGATCATCGCGACGCACATGCACCTGCTCCCGGAGTTCGGCATGACTGTCCACGAGATCGAGCGCGACGGCTTCCGGGTCGATGAGAAGATCTACATGACGTTCGATGGCTACAACGCCACGACCATGACGAAGTCGCTGGCCTGCCTGCTGCTCGAGCTGCCCACGGCGCTCGCCCGCATCAAGCCCGACATCCTCCTCCTCGCCGGCGATCGCGGCGAGCAGCTCATGGGCGCCATCGCCGGCCTCCACCTCGGCATCGCCGTCGCGCACATCCAGGCCGGAGAGCTCTCGGGCAACGTCGATGGCATCGTGCGCCACTCCATCACGAAGCTCGCCCACATTCATTTCGCGGCCAACGCCGAGTTCGCCCAGCGCGTGCGCTCCCTCGGCGAGCACGATTTCCGCGTCTTCCTCAGCGGAGCGCCGCTCGTCGACGAGATCGTCCAGGGCGTCGTCACGCCGGCCGAGGAGCTGCGCGAACGCTACCGCATCAGCGCGACCGAGCCGATGATTCTCGCGGTGCAGCACCCGGTGACGGAGGAGGAGTCCGCGGCGGGCGTGCAGGTCGTGGAGACGCTGCACGCGCTGCTCGAGATTGGCTGGCCGACGGTATTCATTTACCCGAACGCCGACGCCGGCTCCGAGCTCATCCGCTCGCAGCTCGCCAACATGAAGCGGCCGAACATCCGTTTCTTCCGCAACGTCCCGCGCCAGGATTATCTCGGGTTCATGAAGATGGCCCGCGTCCTCGTCGGCAATTCCAGCAGCGGCATCATGGAGGCGCCGACCTTCGGCACGCCTTGCGTGAACATCGGTCGCCGCCAGCACGGCCGCCCGCAGGCGGCCAACGTGATCAACGTCGGCTACTCCCGCCAGCAGATCGCCGCGGCCATCCGGCAGGCGACGGAGCCGGCCTTCGTCGAGCAGGCGCGCCGGGCCGTGAACCCCTACGGCGACGGCCGCGCCTCCGAGCGCATCGTCGCGACGCTGCGGGACATTGAAATCAACGCCCGGCTCCTGCACAAGGAGATGGCCTACTAACGCCCCCTACCGATGACACACGTGGATGACCTGATCGTTGGCCCGCAGGAATCGCTCAAGGGCGCGCTGCGCCGGATGACCGACAACCGGAAGGGCGTGATTTTCGTTTGCGACGCGGACGCCCACCTGGTCGGCGCGCTTTCCGACGGCGACGTGCGCCGCAGCCTCCTCGACGACACCCTCCTGGTCGCGCCCGTGAGCAAGGTGATGAACGTCGATCCGCTCACCGCCGCCGATGTCCCGCAGGCGACGTCCATGCTCCAGCACTACGCCGTGGCGGCCGTGCCGGTGGTGGACTCGCGGGGCCGCGTGCAGCAGATCGTCGTGAGCGAGCCCGGTGGCTCGCGCGTGCTTGATCGCGTCACGCCGTTTCCGCCCGAGGAACCCGCGGTCACGCTCAACGCCCTCGCGCTCATCCCCGCCCGCGGCGGCTCGAAACGCGTGCCGCGCAAGAATCTCGCCGTGGTCGGCGGCCGCTCGCTGGTCGGCTGGGCGATCCAGGCGGCGAAGCAGGCGCGCCACGCGCGCCACGTGATCGTCTCCACCGACAGCGCCGAGATCGCCGACGCCGCGCGCGTCATGGGCGTCGACGTGCCGTGGCTGCGGCCCGAGTCGCTGGCCCGCGACGAATCGAAGAGCATCGACGTGGTCATCCACGCGTTCGAGTGGGCGACGGCGAACCTCCGGCCCGCGCCGGAGTTTGGCGTGCTGCTCGAGCCGACGGCGCCGCTGCGCCGCGCCGAGCACATCGACGCCGCGCTCGAGCTCCTCGCCAGCTCCGGGGCCGACAGCGTGGTCACCGTGAGCGAGCTGCCCCACAACTTTCATCCGGAGGAGGTCCTGCGCGTGGACGAGGGGCGGCTGCAGCCGTTCCTGCCGGGCCGCACGATGGACACGCGCAAGCTCCGCAGCGAGCAGGCGCCCGCCTATGTCCCCAACGGCCTCGTCTACGCCTTCCGCGTCGAGTCCCTGCTCCGGCACCGCAGCCTTTTCGGCCAGTCCACGCTGCCGCTGGTGCTCCCGTGGAGCACGTTCCTCGACATCGACACGATGGAGGATCTCAAGCTCGCCGAGCAGCGCATCGCCCAACTCGTCGACGAGCGCGCGATGGAGGTCGGCTGACCCGCGCCCCGCCCGTCTTTACCCGCTTCACCCATCGCCCAATCATGATCAAGACCATCAACATTTCAGGCCGCCAGGTCGGACCCGACGCGCCGTGCTTCATCATCGCCGAAGGTTGCGACAACCATCTCGGCAACATGGATACCGCGAAGGAAATGGTCCGGCAGGCCAAGGCCGCCGGCGCCGACGCGATCAAGTTCCAGCACCACCTGCCCGATGAGGAGATGCTCCGCGAGGGCGTGCCGATGTCGGCCAATTTCAACATGCCGCTCTTCGAGTTCCTCCAGCTCTACGCGCTGAAGCTCGAGGATCACTACGAGCTCAAGCGCTACTGCGCGGAGCTGGGCATCGTCTACCTGTGCACGCCCTTCAGCCGCAAGGCGGCCGAGGAGATCAACACGATGGGCGTCGATGTCTTCAAGATCGGCTCCGGCGAACTCACGGACATCCCGACGCTCAAGGTCATCGCCGGTTTCGGCAAGCCGGTGATCCTCTCGACCGGCATGTGCGACTACTTCGAAATCGAGGAGACGCTCAACGCGCTGCGCCCGATCAACGATCAGCTCATCCTGATGAACTGCACGTCGGAATACCCGGCGAAGCACAGCGACGTGAACCTCGGCGTCATCCGCGAGCTCGAGCGGCGCTTCCAGGTGCCGGTCGGCCACTCCGATCACACGCCCGACATCTACACCTGCCTCGGCGCGGTGGCGATGGGCGCGAAGCTGCTCGAGAAGCACCTCATCCTCGACCGGCGCCAGCCGGGCCCGGACCAGAGCGTCTCGATCGAGCCCTACGAACTCTACCAGATGGTGCAGGGCACGCGCCGCATCGAGTCCGCGCTCGGCGCGACCAAGAAGGTGCACGACCTCGAGCGCCCGATCCGTTCGTGGGCGCACCGCAGCGTCGTCTCCCTGAAGCCGATCGCGAAGGGCGCGAAGATCACGCAGGACATGGTGTGGACGAAGCGCCCCGGCACCGGCATCCCGGCCAAGCGCATGGAAGAGGTGGTCGGCAAGGTCGCCAAGACGGACATCCCGAAGGATCACCTGATCAAGTGGGACGAGCTGTCGTGAGGTCCTGCCGGCACGGATACGGATGGGGCGCGGCCGCGTGCGGCCGCGCGAAAAACTCCTGATGAGCAGCAACGTCGTCATCCAGTGCGAGGGGCTCGGCAAATCCTACCGGCTCGGCGGGAAGCGCACAGCCTACAAGACCCTGCGCGACTCCATCACGGACCTCGTGCGCCGGCCCGGCACCGCGCTGGGCCGGCTGAGCGTGGCGGCGCGCGCGGAGCGCGACGAGCGTTTCTGGGCGCTGCGCGACGTCGCGTTCAACATCCGTGACGGCGAGGTCGTCGGCATCATCGGCCACAACGGCGCCGGCAAGAGCACGCTGCTGAAGATCCTCTCGCGGATCGTCGCGCCCACCGAGGGCCGCATCGTAATTCATGGCCGCGTCGGCGCGCTGCTCGAGGTCGGCACCGGCTTCAACCCGGAGCTGACCGGCCGCGAAAACGTGTTCATGAACGGCGCGATCCTCGGCATGACGCGCGCGGAGATCCTGCGGAAGTTCGACGAGATCGTCGCGTTCGCGGGCGTGGAGAAGTTCATCGACACGCCCGTGAAGCACTACTCGAGCGGCATGGGCTTGCGACTCGGGTTCGCGGTCGCGGCGCACCTCGAGCCCGAGATTCTCGTCGTCGACGAGGTGCTCGCGGTGGGCGACGCGGAGTTCCAGAACAAGTGCATGGGCAAGATGCAGGACGTGGCGAACGAGGGCCGCACCGTCCTCTTCGTGAGCCACAATCTCGGCGCGGTGCGGACCCTGTGCACGCGGGGCATCCTGCTCAAGGCGGGCCAGGTGGTGCACGACGGCACGAGCGACTCGGCCATCCAGGCCTATCTCGCCGCCAGCGCGCGGCAGAACGTCACCGATCTGCGCGAGCATCCGAACCGGCGGCAAGGCGCAGCGTCAGTCGTCGCAGATTTCCGGATAGTCGATACTGACGGGCAACGGGTTGAGTCCGTGATATTGGGGCAGCCTCTCCGATGTGAAATATTGCTTGAAGCGCGTTCGGCCCAGTTGCCAGCTGCACATGTGGGTTTGTTGATTACGGATCGCTTCGGCCAGGATGTTTGTGAGTTCAACAGCACGGCTCAACTTCGCCAGACATGGGACCTGCAGGGCAGGAGAACTGTGCGTTGCGTGTGGGACGTGTGTCACCTCATGCCGGGTTCTTATACAATTTCGTTGGCATTTCGCTCAGGCGAAACGAAGGACGCCATCGACAAGTGTTTTCAGTTCTCGGTCTTGCCCAGTGATATTTTTGGCACGGGGCGTTCGAGCTTCTGCAAGCGAGGTTTACTGGTGCCAAATGTCCGTTGGGACGTGGGGGACGTGTCCGGCTGTGACCAGATTCGACTTTCCGGCGGTTCTGACGCTGCCCTCGCCTGATTTGCCTGTGTCGACCTTTACTTCAGTGTCGCGTCCGCCGAGCGCGGCAATTCCATATGTCTAATCGAGACGCCGGTTCCGTCGTCATTTTGGCAAGTCTGGGATGGGTTGTCCGCAACTATCTCCTAAGCGATTTCCTGCCTGAGATCACGCGGACTGGCTCAATCATAGTCTTCTCACCGCTTGCTGATGACGGCCATTTCCAGAGTGTCTTTTCGGGGCAGAAAGTGAAAGTGGAGAAGCTCCTTCCGCAATCCACGAGTTGGTTGGCAAATCGCGTGCGGAGCCGCCGGCTTCTTTATCATTTCACGTGGTGCAACACTTCGAGCATGCAGGTCAAACTCGGACGGATCGCAAATGGGTTCGGTCCGCTTCAGAATCTGAGAAACCGCCTTGATATCGCGACAGCCCGAGCGGTCACGCGGATGACCAAGCAAGGGGCTTTGCGCCAGTTGGATGGCCTGCAGCGCTGGTGCCTCGGTCGTTCAGAGGTGGCCGCCCAATATCGCGCGATGTTCAAGAAGCTGCGCCCAACGGTGGTATTTTCAGCCGCCCCGCTGGATCCGCGCGAGGAAATCCCCGTTGTGGTTGCCAAGTCACTGGGAATCCCCACCGCCACCGCGATCTTGTCATGGGACAACCTGACGACCAAGAACCGCCTGGCATGTTCGTTTGATCATTATTTTGTCTGGAGCGCCAAGATGGCGGATGAACTGCAGCGGTTTTATCCTGAAGTCTCGGCAGATCAGGTCACAATCAGCGGTTCACCGCAGTTTGACTGGCACTTCAATGAGTCGTTTCGAGGCACCCGTGCGGAGTTTTGTCGACGTCGAAACCTCGATCCCTCGCGACCAATTGTCGTCTATGGGGGGGTCACGCCAGGCTTGATGCCAAATGAGCCTAGCGTAGTTGCCCGACTCATCGAGGATATGGACGCAGGCAGGATTGCAGGGCGGCCGCAGTTGGTCGTGCGATTGCATCCCAAGGATGATGGATCTCGCTACGTAGAGATGGCGCGCAGGTTTCCCGCCGTGCGGTTCGAAGTGCCGGGCGAGCGCAGCAAGGGAAATCTCACGGCCTGGCAGCCATCGCTGGACGATGTGCGCGAACTCGTCAGCACGCTGGCGCACGGAGACGTGCATATAAACGTCGCCTCGACGCTCTCGATTGACGCCGCGCTTCTCGACCGCCCCGTCATCAACCTCCGCTACGATCTCCGTCCGCCGGGCGCTCCCTTGGCGGTTGGAATTGTCGGCTACGAATATGCCCACTACCGGCCAATCGTCGCTTCCGGAGGTGTCAGAATGGTGGATTCCCCCGACGAACTCGTGGCTGCGATCAATTTGTATTTGAGCGATCCTTCGATTGACCGTGACGGTCGCCGGAGGATTGTCGCGTTGGAATGCGGGCGCGTTGATGGCGGGGCGGGAAAACGTATTGCGGCCAGGTTACTCGCGCTAGGTGCCGACCGCAGGTGATGCGCTATAGAGGTGGGTGGGACGGCATACGGACCCGATATCATAAAAAATGAACAAGCCTTCCATTGAGTTAGATCAGCGTCCGTTTTTTGCCGGCAGAACCTGTGTGATCGGTGAGGTCGCGCAGGCTCACGACGGAAGTCTCGGCGCGGCGCATGCCTTTATCGATGCGATTGCCGATGCCGGAGCGGATGGCGTGAAGTTTCAAACGCATATTGCAGCTGCAGAAAGCACGCCGGGTGAGCCATGGCGGATCAAGTTCAGCAAACAGGACAATTCTCGCTACGAGTATTGGCAGCGCATGGAGTTTTCGGCGGAGCAGTGGGTCGGGCTGAAGGAGCATGCGGATCAGCGTGGACTCTTGTTCTTCAGTTCGCCGTTTTCGACGGCCGCCGTCGATCTGTTGGACAAGGTGGGCGTTGCGGCGTGGAAGGTCGCATCCGGAGAGATGAGCAATCCGGTTCTCTTTGAGGCGATGGCGGCGACCCGGCGGCCCTTCCTGCTCTCGACAGGGATGAGCGACTGGGCGGAGATTGATCGGCGCGTGAATTGGGTGCGCGACCGCGGATTGCAGTTCGCGGTGATGCAATGCACCTCGATGTATCCGACTCCGCCGGAAAAAGTGGGGCTGGAATTGTTGTCCTCGATGGGACAGCGCTACGGTTGTCCCGTGGGCCTCTCTGACCACTCGGGCACGATTTTCGCAGGTTTGGCGGCCGCGACTCTCGGTGCGGCATTGGTCGAAGTCCACGTGGCCTTTCATCGCAAGATGTTCGGTCCGGATACCCCCGCTTCCATTACAGTCGATGAGTTGGCGCAATTGGTTTCCGGCACGCGCTTTGTGAATCGGAGCCTCGGTCAGACAATTGACAAGAATGCCGCCGCCCGCGAACTGGCGGAGATGCGCCGACTTTTCACTCGGAGCATTGTGGCGGCGAAGAATCTGCCGCTTGGCGAGGTTCTCCGCCCCGAGCATGTGGTGCTCAAAAAGCCCGGCACCGGACTGCAGCCGGAGCGGCTGCCCGAGCTGCTTGGCCGCCGTCTGCGTCGAGCGGTCGCGGCGGACGAATTTTTGCATGAAACCGACCTCGAATAAAGCGCCGCGCAAGGTTTGCGTGGTTATTACCGCCCGCCCTAGCTATAGCCGTATCAAGACAGCTTTGAGGGCTATTAAGGATCATCCTGACCTGGAGTTGCAGCTCGTTGTGGCGGCGTCAGCCCTGCTGGATCGCTATGGGAGTGCCGTGCGCAATATTGAAGAGGACGGATTCACGATTGCCGCTCGTATCTTCATGGTCTTGGAGGGTGAGAATCCCATGTCGATGGCCAAGACCACGGGCCTTGGTGTATTGGAATTTGCGACGGCATTTCACAATCTGCGTCCGGATGTTGTTGTGACCATCGCGGATCGCTTCGAGACGATGGCCACCGCAATAGCGGCATCGTATATGAACATCCCAGTTGCTCATATTCAGGGAGGAGAGGTGACGGGATCAATCGACGAGAAGGTGCGGCATGCGGTGACCAAGCTGTCGGATCTTCATTTCGTCGCCTCGAAACGGGCGGCCGATCGAGTGGTTCGCATGGGAGAAGACCCGGCCACGGTTTTTGTCACCGGTTGTCCCTCGATCGACCTGGCGGTGGCGATGCTTGCGGATACGACGCTGAATTTCGATCCGCTGAAGAAGTATGGCGGAGTCGGGGCTCAGCTGGACCTGACTAACGGTTATATCGTCGTGATGCAGCATCCGGTGACGACGGAGCATGAACTGGCGCGGCAGCATGTCTTCGAGACGCTAAACGCGGTGCGGGACTCCGGTCGTCCCGCGCTCTGGTTCTGGCCGAATATCGATGCCGGAGCCGACGGGACCTCCAATGGGATTCGCGCCTATCGGGAACTCGAGCGGCCGGCCAATATCCACTTTTTCAAGAACATGGCGCCGGCCGATTTTCTCCGATTGATCTACAACTGTGAATGCTTGGTCGGGAATTCAAGTGTAGGCATCCGCGAGGCGGGCTTTCTGGGCGTCCCGGTCGTAAACATCGGATCGAGGCAGGCCGGGAGGGATCGCGGCGCGAACGTAAAGGATGTGGAATACAACCGCGCAGCCATCGGACTCGCGATCGTTGAGCAAAAAGCGCACGGGCGCTACGAGCGCGATACTCTTTATGGCGACGGTCAGTCGGGCGAACGAATCGCTGCAATCCTGGCGACAGTTCCGTTGCGGATTGAAAAGCAACTGACCTATTGAGTTTCTTCCAGGCAACATGAGAGTATTGGGGATAGTTCCTGCTCGGGGAGGGTCCAAGGGCATTCCACGCAAGAATGTGCGGTATCTTTGTGGTCGGCCCTTGCTCGCCTATACCGCCGAAGCGGCGTTGAAGGCGCGTCGGCTCACGCGCGTCGTCCTCTCGACCGAGGACGAGGAAATCGCCCGGGTAGGGCGTGAATATGGATTGGAGGTGCCGTTTCTCCGGCCGACGGAGCTGGCTCAGGACGACTCGCCGACTCTGCCCGTGGTGCAGCACGTGCTGCGTCAGCTCCTCGCTTCGGGCGATTCCTACGACGCGGTTTGCTTGCTTCAGCCGACGCATCCGCTCCGCCGGGCGGAGGATATCGATTTCTGTATTGGGATGCTTGAAGACTCAGGTGCAGATGCCGTGGTCTCAGTCTTGCCTGTGCCGGCGGAGCACAATCCACATTGGACTTATTTCCGTGCTCCGGGTGGTAACCTGCGTTTGAGCACGGGAGAAGCGAGTCCTATTCCCAGGCGCCAAAGCCTGCCCCCTGCTTTTCACCGCGAGGGCTCTATCTATGTCACGAGGGCTCCCGTGATTCTCGAGCAGAATAGCCTGTTTGGTGCCCGTCTTCTCGGCCACGAAGTGGACCCGGCGCAGAGTGTCAACATCGACGGTCCCCATGACTGGCAGCGCGCCGAACACTTGATCTCTAATAGGCTCTCAAAAGGTGAAGTGCCAAACTGAAGGATGTTTCCAGCATCGAAGACCGGCGGCGACGTCAGATCGGTGCCAGCCGGGCGAAGGCGCGCCTTTGCTGACTGGGATTTGCGTGAATCGAACTGTGATACAAAGATCCTGTAGATACGCCTCCTCAGCGATTGATGTCCGAACCCATTGCCTCTGGGCTGTGTGGCTGGTCTTGGCGATGACGTTGTTTGGGACCAAGCTGGAAGCCCAACCGGGCGCGAGCTTTCAGCTCGGGCAGTATCGCGGCGAGGATTTGAGTCAACCGGCGTTCGACCAATACGGGCCGAACGGCGGACCGTCGGGTCACGGGTTGCGTTTGTGGGCGCGTGGCGTCGGCACGACTTTGTTCCAGGCGAGGTATCCCACGGGCATCGCCTACGACCCGGCGCGGAAATGGATTTTTGTCGCCGATACCAACAACCACCGCGTGCTGGCGTTCGCGGTGAATGCGTCGGGCGCTCCGCTGGCGCGCGATGCCGCGCTCGTCCTGGGGCAGCCCGACGCCTTCACCACGCTCGCCGACAACACGGCGCGCGAAGATCTCGAGCCGCCGGCGCCGACCCCGGATGCCCGCAACCTCCTTCAGCCGACGGCCGTGGCTTTCGACGCGACGCGTCAGCGGCTATTCGTGGCGGATCAGGCCCGGCATCGCGTGCTGGTGTTCGATCTGAGCAGCGGCGTGCAGAACGGCATGGCGGCCGTGGCGGTCCTCGGTCAGGCGGATTTCTCGGGCGGCGCGGCGAACCGGGGAGCTGCGATCTCGGGCGGCGGGCTCGCGGAGCCGGCCGGCCTCGCGTTCGATGCGGCGCGGAATTTTCTCTGGGTCTCCGACAACTCGAACCACCGGGTGCTCGCGTTCGATCTCACCGGCGGACTCGTTTCCGGCCTCCAGGCGCGCCACGTGCTGGGCCAGGCGGACACGACGAGCGGATTGGTGAATCGAGGTGGCAGCACCAGTGCGCAGACCCTGAGATCCCCTCGCGGGCTGGCACTGCGGGGCGACGGCAGCATGCTGTTTGTGGCCGACGAGCAGAATCACCGGGTGCTCGGTTTCGACCTCGGCGCGGGAATCTCGAGCGGGATGCCGGCCGCGCGCGTGCTCGGGCAGGCGGACTTTTCCGCCAACATCGGCAATCGAAACAATCTCCAGGCCCTGCCCGAGACTCTTTACCAGCCGTTCGACCTCGCCATTGACCCGGTGGCTGATCGCCTGCTGGTGGCCGACGCGCGCAACCATCGGATTGCCGCCTATCGACTGACCGGGCTGGCCAACGGGCAGGCCGCGGAGCTGGCGTTGGGAACGACGAGCCTGACTCACGCCGTTCCGGACGGCATTCCGCCGCCTTCCGCCACGACGATGAACTTTCCGACCGCGGTCGCCGTCGTGGCCGATCGTGTGCTGGTGACCGACTTCCAGAATCACCGCGTCGTCGCCTTCAACCGCGCCGCCCTGGCGACCGGAATGGCCGCGACGGATGTGCTCGGGCAGTATACTGAGGGGGATCTGACGCGGCCTAGTTTCCTCCAGCAGGGAGCCAACAACGGTCCGACCAGCTTTGAGTTCGACCATAGCGATGGGGTCTCGAGTTGTGCCGTGGATCCGTCGCGCCACTGGCTCGCGGTCGCGGATGCATTGAACGGCCGCATCCTGATCTTCACGCTGGATGCCGCGCACCGGTTCAGCGATCGCCGCGCCAGTTTCGTCCTTGGAACGGCGAACTTTCAGACACTCGGAGGCACCGCCATCGCCCAGAATACCATTCGTCGTCCCCAACGCATGGTGTTCGACGATCGCAACCGGCTTTTCGTGGCCGATGATCAAGCCAGCCGGATCCTGGTCTACGATTTTTCGGCGGGAATAACGAACGGGATGCCCGCCTCGTTTGTGCTCGGAAAGCCCGACTTCGTGCAGTCCAGCCGAACGGGCGGAGCCAACGGGATCAATCGCGCGCGGGGAGTGAGCTACGACGCGGCGGAGCAGAGGTTGTTCGTGGCCGACACCGACAATCACCGGATTCTGGTTTTTGATCTGAAGAGCGGCCTGCAAAACGGCATGGCTGCGACGGCCGTGCTCGGTCAGGCAAACTTCACCGCGGTGACGGCCAATGCCGGTTCGGCGTTGGGCGCCGCGGGTTTGAGTGGTCCGCGCGACGTGGCTTATGATGGCGCCACCAAAAGGCTCTTTGTCGCCGACACGGGAAATCTGCGGGTGTTGGGATTCGACCTCAGTGGAGGCATTGTGAACGGCCAGGCTGCAGCGGTCGTGCTGGGCCAGCCCGATTTCACCACGAAGACTGCCGCAACCAGCCGGAGCCGGATCGATGATGTCGGGAGTCTGGCGTGGGATGCCGTGCATCGGCGGCTTTTCGTCGCCAGCCGCTTAGGGCGACGCACCTTGGTCTATAGCCTGACCGCGGCTCCCACCACCGGCATGGACGCGGTGGCGGTGTTGGGCCAGCCGACCTTCCTCAGTGATCTTCCGCTGCCGGGGCGGGAGTATGCGGTGGCCGGCAATATCGCCTACGACCCGGTGGCAGATGTCATCTATGCGCTTGATCAAACCAATCAGGAAAGCGCGCTGCTCGTTTTTCCCGCGCAGATGGAAATGCTGGGCGGACTGCCGAACCCGGTGATCGGGCAGGCCTATCGCACGCGCGTCGCTGCGGGCGGGCTGGGCCCGCTAAGCTTTCAAGTCACCGCCGGTTCCCTGCCGCCGGGCCTGCAACTCGATCCGGCGTCGGGCCTCATCACCGGCACCGTGCCGGCGGGGACGTCGGGCGTGTTCTTCTTCACCGTCACCGGCACCGACGCTTTGAATCGCACGGTGTCGAGTTCCGTGTCGCTTTCCGTGGCAGCGTTTGCGCCGGAGGTCGAGGTGCAGGGCAACGCCCTCCCCGTCGCCGCGGGAGATGCCACGCCCACGGTGGAAGACGGAACGGATTTCGGCGCGATCGTGATGAACCGCACGATCACCCACCTCTTCACGATCAAGAACACGGGACTGGCTCCGCTGACGTTGAGCGGCGCGCCGATCGTGACGTTGAGTGGCGCAAACGCCGCGGACTTTGCGATCGTCCAGCCGGCCGCCGGCAGCGTCGCGGCTCGCGAGCAGATCACCTTTGGAGTGGCGTTCACGCCGTCGGCCGCGGGCCTGCGTTCGGCGTCGGTGAGCTTTGCGAACAACGACACCGATGAGAGTCCTTATGTGTTCGCGCTCGCGGGCACGGGAATCGTGGCCGAGGCGGGACACGCGGTGAAAGGAGCCGGGTATCTGGCGGGGCAAACGGTCACCGTCACGAACGTGTTGACGTATTCCGGCGCACTCACGGCCTTCGATTGGGATCTGCTGCTGCCGGCCGGTTGGAGCTTCGCGTCCGACACCGCGACGTCCGCAAGCTCGCGACCCGTCGCCAGCGCGACCTCCACCCTGAAGTGGCGCTGGACCACGGTGCCGGCGAGCCCGGTGACGTTCACCTACGTGCTCAACGTTCCCGCGGGCGCCACGACCGATGCCAGTCTCGCCGCGGTGGTGACACTGACGCGGCCGGGAATCACGGATCCCGTGCAGGTGCTCGTGCGGCCGGATCCGCTGCTGGTGAGCAAGGCGTCGCGGCATAGCGCCGACAGCAACGGCGACTTCGAGATCAGCCTGTTTGAGCTCACGCGCGTCATCGAACTTTACAACACGCGCTATGGCACGACCCGGACCGGGAGCTACAAGTTGAGCTCGACGAGCGAGGACGGATTTGCGGTCGACGCGACGCGGCCGGTGGCGGGGACGACGGCCCTGAGCCGCTATCATTCGGGCGACTCCAACCGGGACGGCCAGTTGAGTCTGGCCGAACTGACGCGAGTCATCGAACTCTACAATTCCCGAGACGGCACGGTTCGCACGGGCAGGCATCACGTTCAGGCGGGAACCGAGGATGGCTTCGCGCCCGGGCCGTGATGATGCGCGATCGAGGTCGCCGCGCGTTGAGGAGATGCATTGAGGCGCTCTGGGGGGCGCAGAGCCAACATGACAATTGATAATCCAACCAAGAACCCGCCGCCGGGCAGGGCGTCGCCGGCCCGCCGCCCGAAGATCGCCATCCTGGCGCCGCTCGGGTGGTGCGTGCGCAACTGGGTGTTGTCCGACGTGCTCGTGACGTTGGCGGCGGACGCCGATGTCGTGGTGTTCAGCCCGGAAGCCAAGGCGCTGGCGGCCAGTAACAAGATCCCGAACGTCGCTTTCGAGTGGATGGATGTGAAGCCACTGGGTCGTCTTGGTTCGGAACTCAACACGCTCATTCAGTGGGGGCACTACTACCGGCAGCGATCCTACATCCAGATGAGCGTGCTCAATCACGAGTGGCCCGGCTGGACCTGGCGTTTCCGTCAGCGGATCCGCATATTCAAGCTCTTCAGCCGAGTGGTCGTGGCTCGGATGCCGGCGGGATTGCTCGAGTGGATCGAGAAGACGTTCTTCGGCCTTGGAGAGGAGTCGCGCCGGATTGAGGCGGTGCTGAAACACCATCGAGTGGAGATGGTGCATTCGACGCTGCCGTTGATCGCGCACTATGAGCGTCCGACGCTGTGGGCCGCCGAGAGGCTGGGCTTGCGCTCGACCGCAATGATCTCGTCTTGGGACAATCTCTTCAGCAAGGGCAGGCTGCCGGTGCGGTTCTCCCACTATCTCGTCTGGAGCGAACGCATGCGCGACGACCTGCGGAGCGTCTATCCGGCCATTCGTGGCGAACAGATCACGCCGGTCGGGCCGCCGCAGTTCGATTTCTACCGGCGACCGGGTATTGTGAGGGATCGCGCCGAGTTCATCCGATCGATCGGCGGCGACCCGGCCCGCAAACTGGTGCTGTGGTCGGGTGCCTCGGGCAATCAGATGCCGACCGAACCGGATCTGCTGGCGCAGTTCTGCGGCCGGCTGCGGGAGCTGCCGGAGGCGGACCGGCCGCAGGTGCTGGTGCGCCCCCATCCGATCGGCGGCGGCGCGCGCTTCCAGCGGGTGCGGGATCAGTATCCGGAATTATTGTTCACCGAGACCAATTCCAGCGATCCCAAGTATCTCATCCGCTGGACGCCGTATTTCGAGGACGTCGAGCTGCTCGTGAACTCGATCGTGCATGCCAGCGTGAATATCAATCTCTGTTCGACGATGACGCTCGACTGTTGCGCGCTCGGCCGGCCGGTGGTCAATGTCGCCTTCGACATCACGCCCGGGACGGAACTGGATCATTACGCCCGCGACGTCTATCACTACGACCATTACCGTTCGGTCGTGGAGCTCGGTGCCGTGCAACTCGTCTATTCGATGGACGAGTTGGTCCGCGCCGTATCTGCCTACCTGGAAAACCCGGAGCTTCACGCGGAAGGGCGGGCGCGGCTGCTCCAGCACCAATGCGGCGACGTCGACGGCCGGGCCGGCCGTCGCGCGGCGCAGCAACTGCTCGCACTCGCGCGCGCCACGCAGGCGACACCGGTGGGAGCCGCCTCATGACCACGGCGGCTCGCAGCATGCTGTTCTTCATTCCGGCTCGGGGCGGCTCCAAGGGTTTGCCGCGGAAAAACGTCCTCCCGTTGGCGGGAAAACCGCTCATCGCGCACGTGCTGTCGGCGATCGGCGAAGCACGGCGCCTTCTTCCTCAGCTGCAGAGTCGCGTGGTCGTGAGCACCGACGATGAGGAGATCGCGACGGTGGCGCGCGCTTGGGGGGCCGAGGTGCCCGCCCTGCGTCCGGCGGAAATGGCCCGCGACGACAGCTCCGCGATGGATGCGGTCTACCACATGCTCGAGGTGCTGGGGCGCAGCGGCTTCCAGCCCGAAGCCGTCTTCTTGTCGCAGCCGACATCGCCGTTGGTCGACGCCGCCGACATCGTCGAGGCCATTCGCGTTTACGAGGCAACCGGGCGGTCGGTGGTCAGCGTCACGCCAAATGAGCATCCGTTCGAATGGTCCTACCTGATCGAGGACGGCCGGTTGCGCGCCGCGGTCGACTGGCCGTTCCCGGCGAAGCGCCAGGACGCGCGCACCACCTATCGCTTTAATGGTGCGATCTGGATTGCGACGCGCGCACACATCGAGTCGGCCCGGCAGTTCGAGAGTCCGGACATGGGTGTCGTGGTGATGCCAGCCGATCGGTCGGTGGATATCGACACGCAGACGGATCTTGAGCTGGCGGAACTCATTCTCGCGGCGAAGACCGCGCCGGCTTCGCCGTTTGCGGTCGGCCCCCACCGGGTCGGCCCGGGCGCGCCCTGTTTCGTGATCGCCGAGGCCGGCGTGAATCACAACGGCAGCCTTGAGATGGCGCTCCAGCTCGTCGATGCGGCCCGGGCGGCCGGCGCGCACGCGGTGAAGTTCCAGACCTTCCGCGCGGAAAAACTGGTGTCGGGGGCTGCCCGCAAAGCGGACTACCAGATTGCCAACACGCACGCCGAGGGCTCGCAGTTTGCGATGCTCAAGGCCCTTGAGCTCTCACCCGAAGCCCACCGTCGGTTAATCGCCTACTGTGCGGAGAAGGGCATCGTTTTTCTTTCCACGCCTTTCGATGAGGAAAGCGCGGATCTGCTCGAGCGCTTCGAAATGTGCGCTTACAAGATCTCGTCGGGCGAGGTGACCAATCTGCCGTTCCTCACCCATATCGCCCGCAAGGGCAAACCGGTCATCGTCTCGACCGGCATGTCCACATTGGCCGAAGTGGAGCTGGCGGTCCGCACGCTCCGGGCCGCGGGCGCGCGCGACATCGTGGTGCTGCAGTGTGTCACGAACTATCCGGCCGATCCGGCCGACATCAACCTGCGGGCGATGCAGACGATGGCGAGCGCCCTGCGCGTGCCGATCGGATATTCGGATCACACGCTCGGCGCCGAGGTCTCGCTCGCGGCGGTCGCGCTTGGCGCCTGCGTGATCGAGAAGCATTTCACGCTCAGCCGCAGTCTCCCGGGTCCGGATCATGCGGCATCGGCCGAACCAGGCGAGTTGCGCCGCCTGGTGGAGGCGATTCGCATGGTTGAACTCTCACTCGGCGACGGCGAAAAGCGGCCCGCCGCCTCCGAGCTGACGAATCTCCCGCTCTCCCGCAAGAGCCTCCACTGGACGCGCGATCTCGCCGCAGGCGAGTGCGTGCAGCCGCGTGATGTGGTGGCGCTCCGTCCCGCCACCGGCCTCGCGCCAGTTCATCTGCCCGCCCTCCTCGAGCGCCGGCTGGTCCGCGCCGTGAAAGCGGGGGAACAGGTGGCGTTCTCCGATTTGGAAGGCCTGAACTCGTGATTGCCGCCCTCCATCAGCCGCAATATCTCCCGTGGCTGCCGTATTGCGCGAAGGCGAACGCCTGCGATGTCTTCGTCTATCTCGACACCGTTCAGTATCAGAAGAATGGCGTCCAGAACCGGAACCAGATCAAGACGCCTCAGGGGCCGATCTGGCTCACGGTGCCGGTTAGCGCGAGTCTCGATCAGGCGATCAGCGAGGTGCGGATCGCGGATGCGCGGTGGCCGCGGAAGCACCTCCAGAGCATCGGGCAGAATTACGCGCGCGCGCCGTTCCTTCCGCTGTTCAACGACGGGCTTCGGCCGCTGCTCGAGCGTCCGGTCGATCTGCTGTGCGAGCTCAACATCGCCGTGACGGAGTGGCTGTTCGAGCAACTCGGTGTGAAGGCGCGGCGCGTGCGTGCCTCCTCCCTCGCCGCGACGGGCGCGAAAGACGATCTGGTGATCGCTGTCTGCAAAGCAGTCGGTGCCACGACCTACCTCTCGGGCCACGGGGCGAAGGTCTACCAGGACGAGTCGAAATTCCAGGCGCACGGCCTGGCCCTCCGCTACTACGATTACCGCAATCCGGTCTATGCCCAGATTCATCCCGCGGCCGGTTTCACGCCGGATCTCTCGGCGCTGGATCTGGTGCTGAATGCGGGCCCCGGGGCCCGGGCGATCATGCTCGGCGGCGAAAGCGCGGTTACTCATGGCTGAATTCGAACAATCCCACCAGCAGTTGCAGACGTATTGGGAAAACCGGGCGCGCACCGCGACGACGGACTGTGAGCGCGTGGAGTGGAGCCTGCGCGCCCAGCGGATGCGCTTCGAGGCGTTCATCGTCCATCACGCCCTCGCCGGTTGCAGTATCCTGGATGTCGGCTGCGGGCTCGCGGATCTCTGGGCCCACCTGCAGAAACGCGGCGTCGCCTGCGAGTATGTGGGCATCGACATCTCGACCGAGATGATCGCGCGGTGCCGCGAACGTTACCCGGCGCTGCGGTTCGAGGCGACGACGATTCTCGATTGGAATCCCGGCCGGATGTTCGACTTCACCGTCGCCTTCGGCATCCATAACATCAGGGTCGACGGCAACCGCGCGCTCGTCGAGCGGGTCACCCGCCGGCAGTTCGAGCTGTGCCGCGTCGCGGCCCACGTCAGCCTGCTGAGCGATCGTTTCAAGGGGACGTTCGCGCCGCACATCCAGGCGCACGCGGCGGAGGAGGTGCTCCGGGACAGTCTTGGCATCAGCCCTTTCGTGGTCCTGCGGCACGACTACCTGCCCAACGACTTTAGCGTGACGCTGTATCGCGAGCCACTCATCGACACGCGACGGGATCTCGTGTTGGAGTGAACGATGGCGGATCGACGCATCTTTTTTCTGACGGCGGCCCGGTCGGAGTATGATCTGCTCTACCCGGTCATCCAGGCTGTGAATGCCACGCCCGGGTTGCGGGGTGAAGTCGTGGCGTCGGGCGCGCATCTCTCGCCGTTTCACGGCATGGGCATCAAGCAGATCCGGCAGGACGGCTTCCCGCTCGCCGGCACGGTGGAGTCGCTGCTGAGCTCGGAGTCCTGGGAAGGGCGCTGCCTCTCATTCACGCGGTTGATGCAGGGCCTGACCGACCTGTTGTCGCGCAACCGGCCTGAGGCAGTGTTCGTCGCGGGAGACCGCGAAGAGGCGCTGGCGGGCGCCTTGGTGGCGAATTTTCTCGGGATCCCCGTGGCGCATTCCCACGGCGGTGACCGGTGTTGCGCCTCGGAGTTGGACGAGGTGCTGCGGCCGGCGATTTCCAAGCTGGCCCACCTGCATTTTGCCGCCTGCGAGCCGCATCGCGAACGGCTGATCAAGATGGGCGAGCGCCCGGAGACGGTGTGGACGGTGGGAGCGACCGGACTCGACCGGCTGCGCACGGAACCCGACGTGGACGATGAGACGCTGAACCGGGAGTTCGGCATCGATGTCCGGCGGCCGTTCTTCCTGCTCATCCACCATCCGTCCCCGCTCTTCAACCCCGAGGAAAGTGGCGGGGAAATGGCGGAGGTGCTGGCTGGTCTGCTGGCGCTGGGTCATCCCGTGTTCTGCAGCTATCCGAACTACGATCCGGGCAACATGGCGATGCGGCGGGTCATCGACGCGGCGCGTGCGAAATCCAGCCACCTGATCGTCCATCACAATCTCGAGCGATCCCGGTTCATCGCGCTATATCGGCGTTGCGCCGCGATCGTCGGGAACTCGTCGTCGATCGTGATTGAGTCCGGTTTTTTGAAAGTGCCCGGCATTCTGGTGGGCCGGCGCCAGGAACTGCGCGAAGTGGGTCCCAATGTCGTGACCGTGCCCGCCGGCGCGGCCGCGGTCAGTGTGGCGGCCCGTCGGGTGATCGAGGACGAGGCCTTCCGCCGCGTCGTGCAGTCGAGCGCGTGCCTGTATGGCGATGGCCACGCTGCGCCCCGGATCGCGCGGGTGCTGGCGGAGACGCCCCTGGCCCGGGACCTGTTGTTGAAGACGATCACTTACTGAACCATGGACATCCTCGCCATCTGTGCGCATCCGGACGACGAAACCCTCGGTTGTGGCGGCGCTTTGCTTCGCCACCGCGAGGCCGGCGACACGATTCACTGGCTGATCGGCACCGAGGCGCACGAGCCGCAATGGCCGCGGGCGCTGATCGAGCGCAAGGCGCAGGAAGTGGCGCGCGTCGCGGAGGCTTACGGCATGGCCTCGGTCACCAAGCTAGGTCTGCCGACCATCAAGCTCGAGTCGATCGAGCAGTCGCGAATCATCGACGGCGTGCGGGCGACGATCGAGAAGGTGCGGCCGGAGATCGTCTATCTGGTGCATCCGGGCGATGTGCACACGGATCATCTGGCGATGTTCACGGCGACGATGTCCGTATTGAAGGCATTCTACATGCGGAAATTCGGCGTGCGCCGGGTCCTGTGTTTCGAGACGTTGTCTTCCACCGAGGCGGCGCCCCCGCAGTTCCATCGGCAGTTCATGCCAAACGTCTATCGCGACATCAGCGCTTTCATGGATCGCAAGGTGGCCCTCATGGCGCTCTTCGCGTCGGAGACCCAGCCGGATCCGTATCCGCGCGGACCCGCGGCGATTCGGGCGCTGGGCCGCTATCGCGGCGCAACCATTGGGGCCGAGTATGCCGAGGCCTTCATGCTTGTGCGCGAGGCGGATTGATCCAAAGCCGCGCATGTCCGGGGAATCGAAACGGGTGCGGGTGCTGGGTCTGGGGGCCGGCGGTCACGCCAAGGTGGTGCTCGAGATTCTCGCCCTGGACATCCGATACACGGTTGTCGCGCTGCTCGATACGCGCCCGAAATTGGCCGGGGGGGAACTGTTCGGGGTGCCGATCGCGGGAGACGATGCGATGCTGGCGCAGTTCATCGCCGCCGGCGTGGGGCATTTTTTCGTCGGCATCGGGGGTGCGAAGTCGCTCGCGCCCCGGCGGGCCGTCTACGAACGTGCGGTGGCGAGCGGGCTCGAGGCCGTCGCGGCGGTGCATCCGGGCGCGATCGTATCCGTATCGGCGCGACTCGGCCGGGGCGCGACGGTGATGGCCGGCGCGATCATCAACGCGGAGGCGCGGCTGGGTGCCAATGTGATCGTCAACAGCGGGGCGATCGTGGAACACGATTGTGTGCTCGGCGATCACGTGCATGTGGCGACCGGTGCGCGCCTCACGGGTGGCGTCTTGGTGGGGGAGGAGTCGCTGATCGGGGCGGGTGCCGTGGTGCGTCAGGGCATCGAGATCGGCCGGCGGGCCGTGGTCGGGGCGGGCGCGGTGGTCGTGAAAGACGTGCCCGATGGCGCGATGGTGGTGGGAGTGCCGGCGGCGGCCATCAGGCGGGAAGGCGGAAACACTTTATGAGTCCCGAACAGATCAAGGCGCTTTGCGTGGGATGCGGTCATTCGCTGCGTGAAGTCATGGCCGTGATCGATCGCAATGCCCGCGGCATCGCGCTCGTGGTGGGCGACGGCGACGTGCTGGTGGCGACGATCACGGACGGGGACATCCGGCGCGCGATCCTGAACGGGAGCAGCCTTGATGCGACGGTCGAGGGCGTGCTCGCCCAAAAGGCCGCCTCGCCGTATCCCACCCCGATTACGGCGGCGGTA
>CAZENI010000022.1:6607-34504 GCA_964513055.1 uncultured Opitutus sp. | reverse complement strand
GCCTCGACGCGCTGCCGCTGGCCGCGTTCGGCGGCGGGCTGGCGACGACGGCGCATTGCTGCCTTGAGGCTCGCAATCTCCCCGGTCACGCGGGTGAGGCCCGCGGTCGCGGCGGTCAACTCGCCCGCGCGGGCGGCATCCTCGAGCGCGGTCGCGGCGTCCATCAGCTCCTGGCCCCCGACCATCTTGGCCTGCCCGAGGACGTGGTGCGCGCCGGTGGCGAGATCGGCGTAGGCGCCCGCCTGGAGGGCGGACTTCAACTGCTGCTCGGCCGCGTCGAGGCTCGCGGCAAAACGAGCGATTTGCGCATCGAGACCGCTCTCTGTGCCGTCGGAGAGATACGTCAGCAGGGCGAGGTCGAGGTCGGGAGCCGGAGGTCCGGCGTGCACCTGAACGGAGGCAGCAGTCAGCAGTCGCCGGCCGGCGGCCAGCAGGACCTTCCGCAGTTTCTCCGGCGTGAGGGGCTTGCCGACGAACGCGTCCATGCCCGCGTCGAGGCACAGGGCGCGATCCTCGGCGGTGCAATAGGCCGTCACCGCGAGCAGCACCGCGCGCGATCCGTCGGATTCGATCTCGCGCATGCGGCGCGCGACCTCGGTGCCGTCGATGTCGGGGAGATTCCGGTCGAGCAGGACGACATTGAACCGTTTCGCGGCGAACAACTGCAGGGCCTCGGCGCCGTTGCGCGCGCGTTCGCACGCCAGGCCGAGCCGGGCGAGCACCGCTTCGGCCGCCCAGGCGTTGTAGTCGGCATCCTCGACGAGGAGCACGGTGGAGTTGGGCAGGGCGGTGGCCGGCGCCGGCGGAGCTTCCGTCGCGACGATCAGCGGCAGGCGGAGGAAGAAGCAGGCGCCGTGGCCGGGCCGGCTCTCGACGCCGACGGATCCGCCCATGATGTCGGCCATCAGCCGGCAGGCGGCGAGCCCGAGGCCGGTGCCGGGAATCTCCTCGCCGCCGTGGTTGCGCTTCACGCGGGTGAACTTGGTGAAGAGCGCGGCCTGATCCGCCTCGCTCAGGCCCGGGCCCTCGTCGCGCACGGCGAACTCGATCTCGCCCGGCGACCGGGCCGGCAGTGTAGCCGAAAGCCGGATATGGCCGCCGGCGTATTTGAGCGCGTTGGACACGAAGTTGACGAGGATCTGCTGGATGCGGCCGGCGTCGCCGACCAGGCTGGGGGGCAGGTCCGGCGCCGTCGCGACCTCGAGGGTCGCGCCGCAGTCCACGATGTCCGCCCGCAGCGTCTCGACAATGGAGCGGAGCAGCTCCGGCGGGGCGAAGGGGCCGGGCCGCAGCTCCACGCGGCCGGCCTCGATGCTGGCGAAGTCGAGCACGTCGTCGACGAGGGTGGAGAGATAGGACGTGCATTCGCGCAGCGTGGAGACGATCTCGCGCTGGCGGCCGTCGAGGCGCGAGTCCTCCAGGGCAAGGGCGAGTCCGACGATGCCGTTGAGCGGATTGCGGATGTCGTGGCTCATGTTCGCCACGAACTGGGTCTTGGCGGCGTTGGCCTGGACGAGATCCTCGGTGCGCTCGCGGACCTTGGTCTCCAATTCCACCGTGCGCCGGCGCAGCGCGCGGACGCGCAGCCGGTGCAGGCCGTAGCCGAGGGGGATGAGGGCCACCGCGAAGCCGCACCACGCCAGTGGAGTGAGCCACCACGGGCGCAAGACCTCGAACGGAAACACCACCTCCGGGCTGGTCGCGCCGGTTTCCGCGATCGACCGCACATGCAGCGCGTAACGTCCGCTGCGCACGGCCGGCAATTCCCGCCGGCCACCCGGCCCCACCGCCACCCAGTTACGGTCGATTCCCTCGATGCGCGTCTCGGCGCGAAGCTGCGCCCGGCGCGTAAACTCCGGCATCGCGAACTCAAACTCGAGGGTTCGCACGGAATGCGGCAACGGTCCGCTGAGGGTGGTCGGTTGTGAGTTGGAATCGAGCCGGGCAAAGGCGCGGACGATCGGCGCGCTCGGCGGCCGCGCGGTGAGCTTGCCGGCGAGGACATGGCGGAGTAGCCCGCTGCTGCCGCCGATCCAAAGGATCGTGCCGCCGTCCGCCAGGCGTTCGGGGAAGATGCAGGTCGGAATTCCGATCTGCGCGAGACCGTCTATGGCATGGGGTTCCCAGATGGCGCCACCATCCCGGAGTTGGATGCGTGCGACGCTGGCTGGACGCGACTCCGTTCCGACGTGCGCGATCCACAAGGTCGCATCCGGTCCAAAATCGGCGGCGACCGCTCCCACTCCCCGTGCGGGAAACTCGCTGATGGGGGAAAACGTCTTGCCGTCGGCGCCGCTGATCCAGCCGCCTGCCGCATTCAAAACGATGATACCGCCTTCCGGCGTCCTTGCGACGCGCGTGTCGCCGCGCAACGCGGGCAGGCCGGAGTCGGGTGCGGGAAGGCGGGGCGAAGCATCCACGGCGTCGTGCGGGGCCCAAAAGACGCCGCGCGCGTTGGTCCCGACCCAGAGCGCACCGCCGGCAGATTCAGCGATCGAATTCGAGACATCGGGGAGCGCTCGAATGACCACCCGGGGATCGCGTCCCGGCCTGAGGGCGACGACTTCACGCATGTCACCGGCATAGAACAGCCCGGGGTTCGCGGGGGAAAGCGCGAGTGACATCACATCGCCAACTGTCTCGTAAATCTGGCTGGAGCCTTCCTGGGAAATGCGATGCACGCCGTGAAAGCCCGCGACAATCAAATCCTCACCCATGACCCGGAGGTCACGGATGGAGAAATTGAGGTTTGGAGCGCGTTCGAATATCCGCTTCTCACCGGAAAGTGTGAGAATGCCATCGTGACTGGCGACGACGAGTCCTTCGAGATACGAGATGGCTGCGAAGATCGGTTGGGCCGGGAGACCGGCCCGATGATCCAGGATAGTCGAAGGCGAATGGGAAAGAACCCGAAATAGTTTCGAGTAGGACGAAGCCCAGACCGCGCCTTCGCGATCGACCAGCACCGGATTCACGTAACCGGCGAGAAGTCCGTCGGCCTCGGCGATGCTCGTTCCCATCTGGCCGTCACGCGTGAACGTGAAGAGGCCGGCGTTAATCGTGCCCGCGATCAGGCGGCCACCGGGCAGGAACTTCACGGTGGTGATGGGATGCGCGTGGATGTGATCGGTGGCCGGGGCGTCGGTGGCCGAAACCCGGCCGTCCGCAAACCGGAACAAGCCGGATGAAGTCACCAGCATCCAGCCCGAGGGATCGGGCTGTATCGCAAAAATTGATGCGAATTTGATTTCGGCCGCCGGAATCACGAGCGCCAGGCCGGCAGCGCCCAGCCGGTAGAGTCCGGTGGGCACGTGCTGCACATAGAGTTCGTTCCCGACGCGCAGACCGCGCAGGCGGCGGGACGGTGGCAGCTTCCAGATTTCGAACGCCGTGCCATTCCAGCGCAGCACGCGGTCGTGCGTGAGGAACACGGCACCGCCTGGCATCGCGAACGTGTGCCACACATCGGAGATGTCCCGCTGTTCCGGCGGGAGAAACTCGATCAGCGAATGATAACGCCAGTCGGCACCCTCGCGGCCGAACCAGCCGACTTCACCGACGCCGCCGGCCCAGAGTTTTCCATCGGCCGAGAAATCGAGCCCTCGGATCGCGTAGGACCCGTTCATCGGAAAACTCCGCCAGCGCTCTCCGTCGAACGTCACCAGCGACGTCGTGCCAAAGTAGACCACACCGTCGCGATCCTGGGTTCCGGAGTGAGCGGCGACGTTGATGCCCAACTCCGTGGCGGAATAACTCGTGATGAGCGGAAAGCCGGCGGGAGCACCACGCAACGCACAGCATAGCGACGCCACGACCACACACAGTCGCGCAAGCTGAGTGGCTCCGGATGCTGGACGGAAATTCAACAATTGAAAACTGCGGGAATGCCCCCGGATGGCGACTGCAATTTCTCCGTCTACCGGGATTCCGGTAGTTTGGGCCATCGTGCTGCGGAGGGCCATGGAGGGGAATGGCGATGCAATGAAAAATACTCGTCGATTGGTGTTGGGCTTCATCTCCACCGTCCTTCTGGCTGTCGGCTTCTCAAGAACTGCGGACAAGTTGGACCCGATTGCGTTCAAGGAACCCGAAGCGCTCGGCAAACGGGCGGCCCCTGGGCCGTCGTGCTCGGGTGAATGTCATCTGGTCGACGAACACAGCTGAAGCCACGCCATGCTCAGTCTCGCTCCATTCCGATTTCGCAAGATATTGGCGACCGAAGGTGGCCCGGTTGAGTCCGTCGAGGTGGGACCGTTTCCCGTGCGCGGGCGCAAGGTGCTCCTGGCAAATGCGCGGCTCTCACCGGGTCTTTCCCGCAAAGCCGGGCCGATGACCTTGTTCAGCGACGCGGATGGCACCGGAACCGACCCGGTGCCGGCCATCGCCCGCCACAAGGCCATCTCCGAGGCGTTGGAGCGCTGGGCGTTTCACGCCACGGTGCGCTCCGAACGCGCCGAGCAATTCGGCTTCGACGTCGACCCTTCATCGACTGGCATGGCGGCCTTTCCGGGACTGCGTCGGCGCTCCGCGCGGCGTTCGGCGGTCCTGGAGGCCGTCGAGCGTTTCAGCCTGATGAACTGGTGGGAGGGTCGGGCGGAGGGCCGGCCGTTTCAGACCGACTGGCCCGGAGTATCCGCGGTGGCGATCGACGGGCCCTTTGGCGGCGTCGCGGTCATCGCCTACGCCGAGACCGAATGGGGCGGTTGCGTTTACGGTCATGCCGCGGAGGAGTCGTTCGGCGCGGCGTGCGAGCGGGCCGTGATGGAGCTGGCGCGCCATGAGTGGGTCCTGCGCGCGCGCTGGTTGGCGACAATCGCCGGCGAGGCGCCGCGCGCGACCAATATCTTCGAGCGGCGATGCCTGTTCTTCGCCGGTGCGGAGGGCAGCGAGCTGTTTCGTCGCCGGCTGGAGCAGCCCGCCGGCGGGCCGATGTGCAAGGCGGAGATCATCTGCGACGCGGAGATTCCGGGGCCGTGGTCGGACTACGCCACCGTGTGGCGCTTCGCCCTCCGGCCCCCGTCGGATGGCTATCTCCGCGGCGGTGAACGGTATTTTTTCCTCTGACCGGCACTCGCGGCCACAACCTCCGACCACGAAGTGCCCGGCAACCTCAGACCCAGTCCACCGGGGCCAGGCCGCTCCCTCTCTGGAGCGGCTGGGGCGTTCCCCCTTCACGCCCGGGCCGCCGGCCACCTTGCGCATGAAGATACTGCACCTTGAAGACAACGCGGCGGATGCCGAACTCGTTCGCGTCCTCGTCACGGAAGAATGGCCGGACTGCGAAATCGCGTGCGTCTCGACGCGGGCGGCCTTTGCGGGCGAACTGCATCCGGGCCGCTACGATCTCATCCTCTCGGATTTCGCGCTCGCCTCGTTGAACGGACTCGACGCGCTCCGGCTGGCCAAGGACCGCGTGCCCGAGCTGCCGTTCATCTTCCTCTCCGGCACGATCGGCGAGGATCGCGCCATTGAGGCGGTGCAGGCGGGCGCGGATGACTACGTGCTGAAGGATCGGATGAAGCGGCTGATCACCGCCATCACGCGGGCGATGCGCGAGAGTGACGAACGCGGAAAACGCCGGCAGGCCGAAAGCCGGATCCGCGAGCTGGCGGATTTTCTGAACCAGGCGCGCGAGGCCGTCATCGTCACGGATATCGACGGCCGGGTCACCTTTTGGAACCAGGGGGCCGAGCGACTCTCCGGCTGGACTGCGGCCGAGGCGCTGGAACGCACCTGCGATCAGCTCTTCGGTCCGGCCACCGCGACGCAGCTCGCCGCCGCCTGCCGCACCGCGCTCGAGACGGGCGAGTGGGTGGGGGAGCTTGAGATCGCGGATCGCACGGACGCCCAGCGTCTGATCGAGCTGCGCATCTCGCTGATTCGCGACGAGGCGGGGCGCCCGCGGGCGCGGCTGGCCCTCGGCACCGACATCACGGAGCGGCGGCAGGCCGAGCGCCGGGTCCGCGATCAGGCGGAGATGCTCAACCAGGCGCGCGAGGCGATCTTCATCACCGACCTCGGCAACCGCGTGATCTACTGGAATGCCGGCGCGGAGCGGTTGTTCGGCTGGGCGCCAGGCGAGGTGATGGGCCGCACGGCAGAGCAGATCTTCGACGTCGCGGTGGCCGCGCACATCGAGGCGGCCCGGGTGGAGACGCTCGCGCGGGGCGAGTGGATCGGCGAACTGCGGATGCAGAGCCGCACGCGCGTGCCGCTCATCGTCGAGTCGCGGCAGTCGTTGATTCGCGACGAGGCGGGGCGGCCGAAGGCGCGGCTCTGTATCAACAGCGATATTACAGACCGCAAGCGGCTCGAGGAGCAGTTCCTGCGCGCCCAGCGCATGGAGAACATCGGGCTCCTGGCCGCCGGCATCGCCCATGACCTGAACAACATGCTCGCGCCGATCCTGCTGGCCGCGCCGATGCTGCGCGAGCATGTCTCGGATCCGGGCGCGCTCAGCCTGCTCGGCACGCTGGAGAAGAGCGCGGAGCGCGGCGCCAACCTCGTGCGCCAGATCCTGGCGTTCGCCCACGGCGCGACGGGCGAGCAGCGGCTCCTGCAGGTGAAGCACCTCCTGCGCGACATTTCGTCGGTCATCGCGGGGACCTTCCCGAAATCCATCCGGCTGGAGGACTTCGTTCCCTCCGACCTCTGGCCCATCACCGGCAATCCGACACAGATCCACCAGGTGCTGCTGAATCTCTCGGTGAACGCCCGCGACGCCATGCCCAACGGCGGCACGCTCCGCCTGCGGGCCGAGAATCGCGTGCTCGATCTGGCGGCGGCGGGCGCGATCGAAGGCGCCCGCCCCGGCATGTTCCTCGTCCTGCACGTCGAGGACAGCGGCACGGGCATTCCCCCGGACGTGCTCGCGCGCATGTGGGAGCCGTTTTTCACCACGAAGGAATCGGGCAAGGGCACCGGCCTCGGTCTGTCGACCGTGCGGGGAATCATCGAGACGCACAACGGCTTCATCGAAGTGGTGACGGCTCCGGGGCGCGGCTCGGCGTTCCGGATCTACATTCCCGCCGCCGAGGGGGCGGCGAATGACCGGCTCAGCACGCCGTCGCGCCCGCTGCCGCCCGGCAAGGGTGAACTGATCCTGGTGGTCGACGACGAGCGCCACATCCGGGACATGACGATGACGATCCTCCAGCGGGCGGGCTACCGCGTGATCCTGGCGGCGGACGGTGCGGAGGCCGCGACCGTGTTCGCGCAGCGCGCCGCGGAGATTCGCCTGGTCATCACCGATCTGCACATGCCCAATCTCGACGGCGCCATGCTGGGGCGCGCGCTCCGCCGCCTGAACCCCTCGGCCCGCCTGCTGGTCGTGAGCGGCATGTCGTCGGCCCTCGGCAATCGTCCCGACTACCGGCCGGACGAGTTTGCGGATGCGTTTCTCCACAAGCCCTTCAAGCCGGAGGCGCTGCTCGCCAAGGTGCACGAACTGCTGCGCCTCCCCGAGCCGGGAGCGGGCGCTGCGCCGCGGCGAGTGGAACGGTAGCATCCCTCGCCGCCTGCCTTGTCGTCGATGAGCGCGCGTCCAACTCCCGGCCCCTGCGCTGCGCCTGCGATCCCGCCGATAGGCCCTTCGGTGGTGATCGCCAAATGGGACCGCCTGCACGGCGATTTCCTGCGGGACCTGGTCATCGGTCTGTGGCCGGCGGCGGACGTGGCGGTTTTCCAGTCCGGCGGCGAGGCGCTAGCCGGACTCCGTCGCCGTCCGGCCCAGTTGGGCATTTTCGGACTCACGTTCCCCGACGCGGACGGTCTCGATCTGCTGGCGATCATCGCCGCGGAGAAGCTCGTCGACCGGTTGGTGGTGCTCTCCGGACGGCGGGACGAGCGAGCGCGGCAAGCGCTGCGGTTTGCGGTCTTCGCGGGCTACTTTGACACGGAGTCCGAGGGCGTCGGCGAACTCGCGGCGGCCGTTGCGCGCGTCGCGGCCGGGCAGCGTTACATCAGTCCGAGCCTGGGCCGGCCGCTGTCGACGGCGGAGAAATCCGGACGGGCGCTCGCGCGGCTGCTGTCGCCGACAGAACTGCGCGTCCTGGCGGTGATCGGTGATGGTTGCGACGATCAGGAGGCGGCCGGGAGGCTCGGTGTGCGCCCGGGCACCGTGCAATCGCACCGTCAGCATATCATGCGGAAACTGGGCGTGCAGACGCGGACTGCACTGATGCGCGCCGCGATTGATCGCGGCATCATCCGAATCGCGCGCGGCCGGATCTTCCGGCCGGGCTTCGAGCAGGAACTGAACGGGCTGACGCCGCACCGCGCCGACCGGCTCTAGTAAAACACGGCGCGATCGAGACTGAAAGGATGGCGAAGTTTCCACCAAGAGACGCCCCTTGCTGCCTGCCGAAGTTGCGCCGGACGGGATTCGGCGTGAGAGGCGGGCGCGATTCTCAGCTGGCCTCGATCAGGTGAGACAAGCATAGTGATCGCACCATGATCGTCCGCCCCGACTGGTGTCGTCGAAAATATCTGTTTTCCGCCGTCGTGATTGCGGCGGCGGTCGTGTTTCTAGTGAGTGCGGGCAATGAGGCTGGGGCCGTTCGCTATACCGCGAGCGGCGCGGCGAAGAGTGTGCGCACGGCGGACGCGTCACGCGAAGCGCTGGCGGCGGAGAATGGTGTGACGGTTTTCGCCTACGATCCCTGGCGGCCGTATGACGCGCCGGTCACGGTCGGACAGGGTGCTACGCGACGCACGCCGTGATTTGAACGGCACGACGAGCCGCGCTGTCCTCAATAAAAGACCGCGCGGTCGAGGCTCCGATACTGGATCGCCTCGAGGAGGTGCGGCGACTCGATCGCGGAAGCCCCGGCGAGGTCGGCGATGGTGCGCGCGACCTTGAGGATGCGATCGTAGGCCCGCGCGGACAGGGAGAGCTGTTCCATCGCCTGCTGGAGGAGATCGCCGAGCGAGGAATCGAGCGCGCAGTGCCGGCGGATCTGCGCGTGGGTCATCCGGGCGTTGGAGGTGATTTTGGTGCCGGAGAAACGCGCGTGCTGGCGTGTGCGGGCGGTGTGCACGCGCTCGCGGATCACGGCGGAGGCTTCGCCGGGTTTGGTCGTGCGCAGTTCCGTCAGCGAGAGCGCCGGCGCCTCGATGTGCAGGTCGATCCGATCGAGGAGCGGGCCGCTGATCTTGGACCGGTAGCGCTGGACCTGCGTTGGCGTGCAGCGGCATTCATGCTTTGTGTCGCCCAGATAGCCGCACGGGCAGGGGTTCATCGCCGCCACGAGCATGAAGGCGCACGGGAGCGTGACCTTGCCTGCGCTGCGCGAGATCGTCACATCGCCGTCCTCGAGCGGCTGGCGGAGCACCTCGAGGGCGGAGCGCTTGAATTCCGGCAACTCGTCGAGGAACAGCACGCCGTGATGGGCGAGGGAGATCTCGCCCGGCCCGGGGACCGAACCGCCGCCGAGTAACGCCACGTCGGATACGGTGTGGTGCGGCGAGCGGAACGGCCGGGCGTCCCACGCCATCTCGCCGGTGATGGTCCGGCCGGCCGCCGAATGGATGCTCAGGATCTCGAGGCGTTCATCGAGCGTCGGTGCCGGCATGATCGACGGGATGCGCTTGGCGACCATGGATTTCCCCGAGCCGGGCGGACCGAGCATGAGCATATTATGGCTAATTCCCCACAATTGCGCCCCGAGTGCATTGACGTTCCCAAATCCCGATAATAGGCGCGAATCGAGGCTAGGCGTCGCGAGCCGAAAACGAGATCCCTACTCGCTGCCTCGATTCCTAACAAAATAGGGAAGAGTCAAAACAAGGGATATGACCATGAAATCGGGATGCCATGAACAGTGTTACAGCAAGGACGCTTTCCGAGTTGATCGTAACGGGCGTAGCTGGAATTTGTATTGGAGCAAAAAGGGTTTTGCCGGTGAATTCATCCAGCATCTTCCGGCGCTCATCGAAGCATGGAGGAAGAAGCACGGGAACCAATCCCGGCTGAAGGTTGTGCTCTTCGCGCGAGTTTCGTCAGGGCCCCAGAAAAAGAAGGGGAACTTACGCCATCAGTTGGCAAAGTTGAGGGCCGACGTCGCCGCACTGGGGTGCGATGTCATCCTGAAAATCCGTGAGGTTTCGAATGGATCAATCTGGACGGATCGTCCGCGATTTGAACGTGCGATCGAGTGCGCTCGACGCCAAGGGGCGGTGTTGGTGGCGGCTTATCGCGACCGATTTCTACGGCACGCATTTTACAACGGAACGAAGAAATCGGATTTCCCTACCGTCCTCGAGTATTTCGATTTTCGGAAGGCGACTACCGGCATCGCCGTGGCCACCGTGCTTCACCCAGACGCCTCCAACGCCCGGAGTGAACAGACGACAAGTGGCCAACAGGCCAAGGGCACGCCAATTGGGCGGCCTCAGCGAAAATACCACGGACCAGGTTCGAGCAGTCGCCGGAAAGTTGTCTGGCTTCCGTTCGCCCAGACATGCCTTGCCGAAGGCTGGTCTTTGAACCGTCTCCACCGTCATTTTCGCGGCCTTGCTGAACGACGGGGCGGAAGTGGATTTCCTGCACCATCTCTGTCAACGCTCTCAAGGTGGAAGGCGCTTAACTCGCCTATTCCATTTTCAATTTGTGCGGCGGGAATTGAAAATGCCTGCTACGAGGGGAAACGGTCTTTTTGAGACTCGTTCCCCGCGCCTAGGAAAACGTTATTAGATAAGGGAGAGAATAGGCCGAATCAGGAAGGACTGATCTGGTAGGATGATCCACGTATGCTAATATCCAATACAGGCAAAGGAAGACAGGATGGGCCTCTCATCCTCTGCCACTGACTGCGAGGACCATTAACAGGCCGAACAATGGCTTTTGCGGCCCCGATTCACCCTCTTGACGGTGGCCATGGGGACTGCCCGGCCGATGCCCTAGTTCTCGAGTTAATGCCGTAGTCCGCCTCTGGGGCACGAAGGGCGAGAAGAACTGACGAGTTATTTTTGGGCTCTCAGAGGAGAATCCCCCAAAAAAAGTGCAAAAGAAGAGGGGCTGGGGCCCCCAAAATCGTCAGTGTCCAGGTTAAGGCCCCGCGGGTCTCATCATCTCGGTTCGAGAGATGGTGAAGGTCGCCACATGCGCAACGCGACAAACCCCAAAACTATGATGCCACACCACGCAGAAAAGAGCATCCACCAATCAATCGAGTAGACCGCGCCATAGGCTTCTCGCGACCTCCAAGGCGCTGCACCGAAAAATTCAAAGCTCCGATAAACGGCGATCGTTTCATGACCTTCTGGCGCAGATCGGGGATCTCGTTCGATCTCGGTCCATATGACGGGCGGGACAAGCAAAGTCGTGAAACATGCCGTCATGCACGCGATGCCAACCAGTATGACACGCACCCCGCGCGCATCCTCTACCAGGTCTGCATCCGGATCTGGGCGGAAGAAGTAGCGCGCCGATGCGCGGACGAGCTTGGAGTTTTGGTGGGGTTGGCCAGACATACGGTTCGCGCAAAAGACCAAGCAACTGGGTGGGGAAACACCAACCACGGTTAACCCCGAATTTCGCTAGAGCGGGCGCTTGACTGGAATCAAACGGATTGAATGGGAGTTAGAGCAGCACCAGCCGCTCCTCACTCCCGTCCTTATGCCGAAAGATCAGCGCACCACCGCTGGCCTGATGTGCGGTGGCTACATCGAAGAGGGCGACACTCTTTTTGATGAGGTCGGTTAGACTGCCCGTGCCGGTTCGGCTACGAAGTGTCTCGAAATTTTCTTTGGTCACCGCGTCTAGGTCGAGGCTTAGGCGGGCGCGTTCGGGGCCGTCCGCTTTTGCGCGAGTCGGCGATTTGGCTAATGAGGAGTGCAATGCTTAGGGAGCAGACCGTGAGAGCGCCAATGGCGTCCCAGTTGGCTCTGCTGGCTCCGAGCACCACTAGTCCACTTGTAGATGCACAGGATAGGCCGAGGTATAATTTCCCTCGCGCCGGCACGTCCGGGGACGCGATCACTGCCATCACGGCTCGCAGGGCAGAATAGCCTTTTTGGGCATCTTCCCAACGTTCCTGAATGGATTTGTGGCGTTCCGGTTGTGGTTTATGGGTGGCACACATCTGCGGTCCTTCCGTTTCTTTCGAGACGGAAAGACCGGCAGCGTATAGCGCTAGAAGTCGTGAACATGAAAGTTCAGAGTCTCGTAGTGGCTACGCTTCGCGGTCGTGGGAGAGGAAGTCTGCGTGGCAGTGTCATCCACGCTCTCCTGACATTGAAGAGTTAGGTTGAGGGGTGAAAGCGGCGCCGAGTTGCCCCGCGAGTTGCTGGACATATTAGCCCTCACAGTTCCCTTCCAAGAATGCTCGCCACGGAAAGCGGCGACCGCAGTAATGGTATCTCTTTCTCAAGGGCAAAACCCGTTGGAAATTACTGCGTGAGGCAGATTTTTTCATATCATGGAACGACCAAGGGTCGTTTGTTCGTTTGCAGCGAACCCACATTATCCCCACAGTCAACCAAATTTCTCGTAGCCGCGAAGCCTCGAGTTAATGCCGCACGAATTGAGACAAGGACTTACGGGTTACTTTAGCCTCTCAGAGGTGAACTGGCGTGCCCCAACGCTCAATGCGAATGACTTGGGTTAAGGCGAATAGGTTATTGTTCGTGCCCCGGAAACCCCGTTAACGATGACGGGGACTCCTTGGGTATAATTGGCGGGGTAGTGTTCCCCGGCAACGGGGTATAATCCCAGCACGTATTTGCCGGGCCCTACGAGTTCGGATAGTGAAGCCCATGCCCGACCACTCTCTCGATAGTAGTGGTCAGCCGCCGCGGAAAGTTGCCTTGCGTTGCTGAGGACCGCCTTATCCCGAGCAGCGGCTAAGCGCTCCTCTGCGTCTCTTGCGGCCGCTTTTCGCCCTTCCTGCGATCTTGCGTGTTCTTCAAGGGGCCAACGCGGTCCGGGATTGCTGCTAATACGATTAAAAACTGCTGTTCGCCCTACGAAGTCGTCTCGAACTGTCAGTTCATCTTTTCCCTCGGCAAGTATGGAGAAAACGACACGCCGCGTTTCACCCTCAATGAACATGTTCAAGGTGATCGACTTGTCATCACTTGTGTAGTTTCCGAAGGCATCGGATGATTCTTTCTCTCCTTGGATAGTGAGAGCAGCGGTGCGGTCAGGCCGCAAACTTAGAAGAGTCCAGCTATTACCAGATTGTGATTTCCACGCCCCAATAAACCGCGGTTGGTCGGCCTTTTCGCAGGCGCTGAGCAACAGACCTAAGCTAACAAGAAGCATTAGTCGGATTTTCATTTTGGAACGAGAGCCCACTCCGCTCTGGGTTGGGGTGCATCGGCGAATTGAGCTATAAGACGCTAATATCGTAGCGTGTTCGTAATCAATCTAAAACGTTAGTATCGTGGGGTGTCAGCGATTGCTATTCTGTGCCAAAATATCCGACGGGCGCGGTTGAAGCGCGGATGGACGCAGGAGCACACGGCAGAGCTATCCGGTATCGGTCCCCGCCACTTCCAAGACATTGAGTCAAATCGGCGGCCGGGTGTCCGCGTTCAAACCATCGAGCGTATCGCCAGTGCGCTTGGTGTTTCCGTTTCTGAACTCTTTAAGGAAAGCGCGTTTCCAGAGCCAGAAGGTCAACGCGGCAAGTCACCGGGAAAGCTTCTCTAGCGGCCATCAAAGGACGGACGATAGAAAGCAAGTGGATACACAAAGCGCTGATTCTGAGCGGAAAATCGGGGATCTGATGCCTTCAGGACTGCCCCGGAATGGCCATTTCCCTGCGCTTTAAGCCATTTTGTCGGCATTTTGGGTGCCATGGGGCCTGTCCGGGCTCGAATCGCATCCATTTTCTTTAGCTTTTGAGAAAAGCTAAAATCGGGCCATTTCATAAAAGACTATGAAGCAGTGCTTTAAGTGAATATGTCATGCTATGCTCGCCTTGGCCTTTAAGTCCTATAGTGTTATGGATGTGAGACTTAAAGAATCCAATATGAGCACTGAAAAAACGACAGTATCCGCCCGGTCAGCCTGCAAAGTAGGCTGGCATGGGCTTCCGGCCAAGGACCAACCGAAAACGGGAAAAGGGAGCTTCACCGTTGAACCCATCCGTGATCCGAAGGAAATAACGCGGATTAAAGCAGCGCTGGCAGACAAGCCCCGTGACTTCTCATTGTTCATGGTCGGAATTCACGTGGGCCTTCGGGGAAGCGATCTCCTCTCCCTAACGTGGAGCGACGTTTGCGAAGATGACGGCAAAATTCGCAACCGCCTCAAAGTGACCGAGAGTAAGACCGGCAAAACCCGCAATATCGCCATGCAGCCGAAAGTCCGTGAAGCGCTCGACAATTGGAGAAAACGAGCCGGCGACGCCGTGACCGGCGCCGGGTTTGTCTGGCCCGCGCGCAATGGCGGAAAGTTGACCATTCAACGTCTTCACCAATTAGTGAACGAGTGGTGCGGCGCTGCCGACGTTCGCGGGCACTTCGGGACGCACACGCTTAGGAAAACTTACGGCTACCATCTCCGGCGCTCAGGCACCGACATCGCGTTAATCATGGACATTTTCAGCCACTCGTCCGGCGCAATCACGCTGCGATACGTCGGATTGGAACAAGACGACTTCGACGAGGCCAATTTGAAGCTGAGCCTATGAAAGCCGTCAAAATTCACGCCCACGGGCCAAAGCCGAGGGTGTATTCATATCTTCGATTCTCGACGCCCGAGCAAAAGTTGGGCGACTCCGAGCGGCGACAAATGGAAAATGCGAAGTCCTACGCCGAAAAGAACGGCCACGTGTTTGATGAGCAGTTACGCGATGAAGGGGTAAGTGGATGGAGCGGCAAACACGTCGCCAAGGGTAATCTCGGGCGGTTTCTGGAGCGGGTCAAAAGCGGCGATGTGCCGACCGGAAGCATTCTCTTCGTTGAGGAGATCGATAGGCTCAGCCGCGAAGAAATGACCGATGCTCTGGAAACGATCGTGTTCGGTTTGATAAAACATGGCATCACCGTCGTCACTCCGACTGGGACCTACGACCGTGAAAGTCTCAACACCGGTGGCATCTGGCGGCTGATCGCAAAACTCCAAAATGCCCACGACGAAAGCCAAAAAAAGTCCGAGCGGCTTGGGGGAGCGTGGGCGGAGAAAAAACGGCTTGCTCGCGAGGAGAAACGAATCGCGACGAGTAGGGGCCCCCACTGGCTCAACAAAGTTGACGGGCGTTGGGAGAAAATCCCCGAGGCGGTGAAGACTGTCCAGTTGATCTTCAAACTCGCACCGGTTTTGGGCCGCTCTCGTCTTGTGAAGAAATTAAATCGGGATGCACCCTGGACTCCACGCGGGCGGAAGCAAGGTTCACAAGGAAACGGTTGGCGAATGAGCTACGTCCAAAAGATTTTGTCGAACCCCGCGGTGCTCGGAATCTATCAGCCCTACACCAAACGGGGCGGGGCGAAACGCATGCCGCATGGGGACCCTATCCCGGACTATTATCCGAAAATCATCGAGCCGGCTGCCTTCTACGCTATCCAGAAGATTGCCAAGGAAAACAAGGCTCGACACCGCGGTGGCCGAACCGGTGCGGCTTTCAATCTCTTTGCCCGCTTGGCGCGCTGCGCGTATTGCGAGGGGCCGATGACTTACCGAGACCGTGGCCCACTTCCCAAGGGAGGCCAATACCTCATTTGCGACAACGCGGAGCGGGGCACGAAATGCAAGCCACGCAGCGTTCGCTATGCGGAGGTCCAAGAAGTAATTTTGAACAATTGCGCGAAGTTGCGACCCGAAAAAATCCTTCCTGCCGAGGATGAACGTGTGGAAAAGTGCGAAGCATTGAGGACTCGGATCAACGGTGCGGAAGGCGAGCAAGCGGCAATTGAAGCCCAGATCTTAAACTTGGTGGATCAAATTTCTCGCACGAAAGGCGGGACAATTCGGGATCGCTACCAGCAACGAATCGCTGATTTGGAGCGCGAAAAGGATGAAAGTGAAATTAAACTTGAGTTTGACCGCAACGCGTTGGTCCAGTCTGAAAAGGACCGGAGTTCATTCCTCAACTGGCGCCGAGATCTCGAAGGACTGATGGCTGCTATCGGTCCGAAAACCGCGGTCGAAGCACGGATACGACTTCAATCTCATCTGCGGGAATTCATCTCCAAAATCGAAATCTTTTCGGAGGGATTCGAGCGACGTTTTGATCCCGACGCTCTCGATGCCGTCGCGGCTCTGAAAACCTCAGATGATTTTGTGGAGGCTGTTGGGGATCTCAACGAGTCAGGGAGTAGGCCGATTCCACGAAAGAAGTTGGCGCGCTTTCTGGAAGCCATCGTCAAACGGCGGATGTCGAAGGAGGGACGTTTCTACCGCGTCTATTTTACTACGGGCGCCTGCGTGGATGTCGTGCCTTCGGGGAGTTTGGCGTCAGGCGAAAAGCTAGTCGAAAAAAGCCAAAATCGGTGGCGATTTGTTCATGCCGATCTGGACACGCTCTGGAGAGATTTTTCTTCTTCGGAGGGGTGACAACGCTGATCGCCCATTGATTGAATTAGGGTGGCGGCTGGCGGTTGGGTCAATAGTTAGTAGTTGTGACTCGCCGGAACGGGAATCTAACTTGAGCGGCGATGCCGCACCCCGTTGTCGAATACCTTGTCGATCTTCATCAATCACTCGGAGTGGGCGTGCCTGAGACTTCGGGCTATCCGGCGCTTCGGAATTTGCTCAATGCGGTTGGTGATTCGCTTAAGCCAAAGATCACGGCTGTGCTACACCCTGCTAACAGTGGTGCCGGGCTTCCTGACGGCGGCTTGTTTTCAACCAAAGACCTAAAGAAACACGGCGCGGATTCGGCCACCCTTTTTGACCTGAAACCGGAGCGGGGTGTCATCGAAGTAAAGGGAGTCGCACAGGACATCGCAGGCCTTGAGCAGACGCCGCAGGTTCGCGGTTACCTTGAGCACTATGGGCAGATTCTGATCACGAATTACCGCACCTTCGCTTTGTTCTCGTGGGAGAATGGCAAGCCGAAGGCGGGGGAACGATTCGCCTTGGCTGAGAGTGAGACGGATTTTTGGAGCAAGGTTCACGCGTTACGCCAGGACTCAGTTCATCCCAATCATGAACGGCTGTGGCAATTCCTCCGCCGCGCTCTCCTCAGCACAGCGAGAATCGCAACGCCGCAAGATTTAGCTGCGTTTTTGGCGAGCTATGCCCGAGAGGCACGCGCTCGGGTCGAGATCGCACCGATGGGCACACTTGAGCCGATAAAGCGCGCACTCAGTGATGCGCTCGGCGTGCACTTCAAGGGTGAAAAGGGGACCCACTTCTTCCAGTCGACGTTGGTGCAGACCCTCTTCTACGGCATCTTCTCGGCGTGGGTGCTATGGCACGAGGCACAGCCAAAGGCGGGTGAACGCTTCCAATGGAAACTATCGGCTCAACATCTCGGTTTGCCCGTCTTGCGGACGCTGTTCGTTCAACTTGCTGGCGATCCTCGAAAGGTTCGCGCGCTCGATCTTGAGGAGGTGCTCGATTGGACTGAGGATTGCCTCGCCCGTGTAGATCGCACGAGTTTCTTTGCGCGCTACGACATGGGCGAAGCGGTTCAGTATTTCTACGAGCCGTTCCTTGCGGCCTTTGATCCGGAGCTTCGGAGAGATTTTGGCGTTTGGTATACGCCGGTCGAAATCGTTCGTTACATGGTGGCGAGTGTCGATGCCGCCCTACGGGAGAACTTTGGCCTTACGGACGGGCTTGCCGATCCCAGTGTCATTGTGCTCGATCCGTGCTGCGGCACTGGGGCTTACCTTGTCGAGACGCTGCGCCTTATCTGGCAGCGCTTCGTCGAGGGATATGGAGCAAAACAAGCCGCGTTGAAAATCCGAGAGGTGGCAAAACGCCGGCTCTACGGGTTCGAACTACTGCCGGCGCCTTATGTCGTCTCCCATCTCCAGATTGACCTCATGCTTACGCGCTGGGGAGCTACATTAGATCACCAAAACGACGAGCGAGCGGGCGTGTTTTTGACAAACGCCCTCACCGGCTGGGTGCCAGTAAAACATCCGAAGGATCTTCCGTTTTTTGAGTTCACCGCCGAGCGCGATGCCGCGGATCACGTGAAACAGAAAGAGGAAATTCTCGTGATTATCGGCAACCCGCCTTACGACGGTTACGCTGGGATGGCCATCGAAGAAGAGCGATCTTTGTCGGAAGCGTATCGCACCGTGAAGGTGGTGCCTCCCCCGCAAGGTCAGGGCCTCAATGACCTTTACATCCGGTTTTTTCGTATGGCGGAACGTCGAATCGCGGAAGGCGTCCCTTCAACGGATGAGGCCACACCCGTTCCAGCCAGCCCGGGTGCCAAGGGGATCGTTTGCTTTATTTCCAATTATTCGTGGCTCGACGGGTTGTCACATCCCGGAATGCGCGAGCGTTTCATGGAAGTATTCGACTCCATCAGCGTCGATTGTCTCAACGGCGACAAATTCAAGACGGGCAAGAGGACGCCAGAAGGTCGCCCCGATCCCAGCGTTTTTTCCACCGGCAAGAATCCGGAGGGCATTAAGGTAGGCACAGCCATCGCTTTGATGGAGCGCAGGCCTCAACGTAAACCGAAACTGAAAAGTCAGCCGACCGACTCCACGACATACGTTGCGCGAGCCAACCTACGGTTTCGTCACTGGTGGGGAAAAGAAAAGCGGGCGGAGATTTTGGCTTCACTCGAAAAGCCCCAAAAATGGGAGACGCTAACTCCGACGACGGGGTTAGGGCTGCCTTTCGTGCCGATGGGGATGAGTGCGAATTATGAGCAATGGGTGCGGCTCACCGACCTACTCGAGCACTCGTTTCCCGGGGTTCAGAGCAAGCAGGACAACCTTGTGGTGGATATTGATCGGGGTCGGTTGGAAGGCCGGATAAAAGACTATTTTGATCCGAGCATTTCTGACGATCAGATGGCCAAATCGCATCCAAGTTCGATGGACGGCACGCACGCGTCAAACGCTCGCACGACACGGGCCACCCTAATCAAGCGTGGATTCCTTTCCTCCTACCTTGTTCGTTACGTCTATCGTCCGTTTGATTGCCGGTGGATCTATTGGGAGCCGGAAACGAAGCTCCTTGGCAGGAAGAGTCCCGACCTTTTTCGGCACGTCCGAAAGGGCAATTTTTTCATCGAGGCGCGGCAACGCCAGGTTAAAGCGGATTTTGATAGAGGTTACGTCGTTTCGGCACTGCCCGACAATTTCGGGAATGGCTTCAGTAATTTTTTCCCGCTGTTCTTCGTGCCGCCCGGAAATGGTAAATCCGAGGACGACGAGCCCGATCTTTTCGGCGCCACTCAGCCTACGGCGCCGAGACCAAATCTCACCGAATTGTCCCGCACCTACCTAGATGAGTTGAAGTGCGATGCAGTAGATCTGTTTTTTCATATCGTTGCGATATTGAATGCGCCCCTCTACCGCTCGGAAAATTCAGGTGCACTTCGTCAAGACTGGCCGCGAGTGCCGCTGCCAAAGAGCGCGGCGCGTCTTCGCGAGGGTGCGGCCTTAGGCCGACAGATCGCGGCGCTACTCGACACCGAAAATACCGTGCCGGGTGTGACCGGTCTGAAAATGCGCGCAGAATTTAAGGGGCTGGGTGAATTGACCGTGGCTCCAACTGATCGAAGCAAACAAGGGGTGGGGGAACTGAAGGTCACGGCACGTTGGGGCTATACTGGGCAAGGCGGCGTCGTGATGCCGGGGCCGGGTCGGGTGACCACCGGAACACGGGGCGATGGATTCGTAGACGTTCACCTAAACGACATCGCACGGTGGAAAGACGTGCCCGCTTCGGTTTGGGCATACACGGTTGCCGGCTATCAAGTCCTGAAAAAATGGCTTAGCTACCGTGAAGGGGTTCTCCTTGGTCGTGATCTGACAAGTGATGAAGCTCAGGAGTTCACCGAGCACGTCCGGCGGATTGCAGCAATCATCGCATTTTCTCCTGCCCTGAACCGGCACTACGAAGGGTGCAGGGGCGATTGATGTCCGCTCTGGTTTGGAATCCGTGCGATTTATGCGGCGATTCCCACGGTTCGGGGAATTGCCCACATCATTAGGAGGTTGTGGCCGCCGGCCACGGCCACCTCGACGGCGCGGCGCAGGGCGTGCTGGCCCTTGATCTCGGCGAAGTCCGCGCTGCTGTCGGCCGGGGGCGCGGAGGCCGGCCGCGCCCGCACGGCCGCGGGATCGAGCGGCGTAAGCGTGGCTTCGCCCGACAGGAATCGCACGGCGCGGTCCAACGAGTCGACGCGGTAGACGGGCACGCCCTCGACCAGCGCGGCCTCCTCGGCCGAGATCGCCGGCAGCAGCACGCCGCGCTTGCCCAGCGTCCGCGCGAGTCGCGCCATCGCCAGCGCGCCGCGCACCGGCCGGGTGGCGCCGGACAGGCTCAGCTCGCCCGCGATCAGCCAGTCCCCGAGATGTTCGGAGGTGAGTTGCTTGGTCGCGGCGAGGATGCCCAGCGCAATCGGTAGATCGTAGCAGGGACCTTCCTTGCGCAGATGACCGGGCGCCAGATTGATGGTGGTCCGCGTGCGCGGTGGCCGGAAACCGCTGTTGCTCAGGGCGGAAAACACCCGATCGTCGGACTCCTTGACCGCGGCGTCGGGCAGACCGACCAGGATCAGCTTGGGCTCGCCCGCTTCACCCGCGTTGACTTCGACATGAACCGCCTCCGCGTCGATCCCTTGCAGGGCTGCTGACGAGACCGTGGCGAGCATGCGCGGCCATTCGAGCGCATTGGGCGCCGGAGGCGACGTTTATTTCGCGGCCACCGTCGTGGCGGGCGCAGCGGCCAGGGCGTTGCGGCGCTTGATTTCAGCGATGTTGGCCTCGACCGCGAGCAGGTAGGGATTCGGTCCGTGCGGAAAGGGCCGCGCGAGGAAACGATACATCGCCTGAAAGTCGGACTCGAGCTTCCGCATCACGAATTTCTGCCAGAACATCGGCGTGCGCTCCTTGAGATCGGCGGCCGATTTGAACACGCGGCGGGAAGCGGGCAGGTGAATGAAGTCGTCGGATTCCTGAAACTCCTCGAAGAGAATATCCAGTTCGTCGGGGTAGTCCGCCGCCGCCATCTGCCCGAGATAGTCCGAAGTCGCCAGCGCGCAGCCGATGACGCGTTCCACGGGTTCGCGAAAATACAGGCGGCTGATCTCCTTGGTCGGGCCGGTGCAGTTGATCGCGCCGAGCACCGCCTCGACTTCGTGATCGTTGGCGCCGAGCGTGGGCAGATACGACGCGGCGAACGCACAACTGCGCAGCACGTGGCAAAACGTATACTTGGCTCCGGTGCCGATCTGATCCGAGCGCAGCTTCAAGTAGCCGGCGTCGTGCAGCAGCACGGCCGACACGGCCAGTTCGAACTGGCGGGGGTCCACGCGCGGCTCCGCGCCTGCGAGGTGCCGGCCTTCCAGCAACAGCACCAGGCACACCGTCGCTTGCAGCGTATGCTCGAGATCATGATACCGGACATCGTTCGCCGCGTAGTCGGAGTTTTTTCCGGTAAACAACGCCTCGACGTCCCGAAAAATCGTGATCAGCCAGGCCAGGCTTGCCCCGGGATACATGCTGGCGAATTTGGCCTCGACGAATTCCGCGACGGCGGTCGCGTTCTTGGTGTCAACGGGCGGAAACATTGCCAGCGCTGGATGGGTGTGAAGTGGTGGGGCGCTCACGGCAGGCAGCCCGGGAGTCGCGCGGCCGATTAAGGATTTGCGGAAGAGTGGAGCAAGACCAATTCTGGGGGAAAACTACTATGCCAATTGCAGGTATCACGGGCGGAATCGGGTGCGGCAAGTCGACGGTCGCACGGGCGCTGGAGCAGCGCGGTTTCCGCCGGCTTGATTCCGATCGCATCGTCCGCGAACAGGTGTTGGTCGAGGTCGAGGTGGTGGCGGCGATCCGCGCGCGTTTCGGCGCAGCCGTCATCGCGGCCGATGGGTCGGTGGATCGCGCCGCGCTCGCCGCGCGGGTCTTTCCGCACGATGAGGAGCGCCAATGGCTGGAGGAGCTCACGCATCCGCGCGTGTATGCCGCCTGGCGGGCGGCCTTCGCCGCGGAACCCCACGGACGTTGGGCGGTCGAGGTGCCGTTGCTCTTCGAAAAGGCTTTGGAGAATTGGTTTGATTTCACGATCTGCGTCGCGTGTGCTCCGGCCCAGCAATTCGCCCGTCTGGAGCAACGCGGTCTGCCGCGCGCGCTCGCCGGGCAGCGAATGTCCAAGCAACTCCCGCTGGCGCGAAAAATCGAGCTGTCCGACTTTGTCTTGTGGAACGAGGGCTCCCCCGCGTTTCTCGAGGCTCAGGTTGACCGTTTGGCCGACGCCCTTGCGGCAGGTTGAAATCCCGCCCCGCGCCGGCTGGCCGTGCGTCGGCTCCCTTTTTCCCTCCGAAACCTCGCTATGGCTCTACCTCCCAAATCCGACGACGATACGCCGTCCTCCGCTCGCAGCGATTCCGATGCGGCCGACAAGAAATCGCGCCGCCCGCGTCCGCGCGCCAAGGCGGCCAAGCCGGTTGAGGACAAACCAGCGCCTTCTCGGCCCGCCAAGTCCCGCGCCCGTCGTGGCGCCGCGCCGAAACCGGAGCAGGCGGAATTCGCGGGCGTGACCGAACCGCGCGAGATTCGGGCCGAAACTCCGCCGCCGCCTCCTCCCGCTCCTCCGGCCCCGCGCGAGGAGCCCCCGGCGCCTCGCGAACGCGAGCGCCCCAGCGAGCCGGTCGCGGTCCGTCCCGAAAGAGTGGATGAGCCGCGTCCCTCCGGCCCCCAGTTCCGGGATCCCCCTCCGCCGTTACCGCCCGAGCCTCGCGTTGAGGAGTCGGCTCCAGAGCAGACCGGTCGCGATGACGGCCCGTCTGACAATGCCGGTGCAGCCCAGAACGCGCCGAAGCCCTCGCCGCAGCAGGGCGGCGGCGGCGGACGCGGCGACTGGCAGGGTCACCAAGGTGGTCAAGGTGGTGGCCAGTCCGGGCAGGGCGGTGGCCAGGGTGGACAAGGCGGTCAGGGCGGCGGGTTCGGCGGTCAGGATCGCGGGGACCGCGGATTTTGGAAACACGGCAAGCGCAAGCGCGGCCGTCACGGCGGCGGTGGCGGTGGACACTGGCAGCCGAGCGGTGGTGGTGGCGGGGGCGGTGGTGGCGGCCATGGTGGTCGCGAGCAACATCCGCCGCAGCCGCCGCCGCCGAGCAACACCCCGGTCTTCGGCGACCTCCCGAATCCTTCGCGCTTCAATGATCTCACTGCGCTCGACGCGCTCGCTGGTGAGGTTTCCGCCGGCGCTGGCGAACCGCTCTGGTTGAATCAGATCTACGCGAAGAACCTCGCGGACCTCACGGCCTTCGCCCGCCAGCTCGGCATCCGCTTCGAGGGGGCGCCGAACAAGCGGCAGCTCCTGATCGAGATCTTCCGGTTCGCTGCGGCGGAAAAGCGCCCGCTGCGCGATCTCGGGCACATCGACCAGACCGACCGCGGGGCGTTCGTCGTGCACGAGCACGTCAACTACCGGCTGTATCCGGAAGATGCGTATCTGCCCGACTCGCTCGTCAAGCGCTACGGCCTCAAGCGCGGCCATCGAATCGAGGTCACGCTGCAACCGCCGCAGGAAGGCGAGCGTTGTCCCTCCGTCGTGCGCATCGACAGCGTCATGGGCCTCGCGCCCGACGAGATCTCCAAGATCACGCCGTTCGAGGAACTCGTTCCCTACTACCCGCTGAAGCGAATACTCCTGGAAGACCCAGACGTCGTGAAGGACGTCTCGATGCGCGCGGTCGACATCCTCACGCCCATCGGCTTTGGCCAGCGCGGCCTGATCGTCGCGCCGCCGCGCACCGGCAAGACGATCCTCCTGCAGAACATTGCCAACTCGATCTCGGCCAACAGCCCGGAGGTGAAACTCATTCTCCTCCTGATCGACGAGCGACCGGAAGAGGTCACCGATTTCCGCCGGCACACGAAGGGCGAGGTGGTTTCGTCGACCTTCGACGAGACGCCGGAGAGCCACGTGCATTGCGCGGAGATGGTGATCGAGATCGCGCGCCGCCGGATCGAGCAGGGAGAACACGTGGTCATCCTCCTCGATTCGATCACGCGCCTGGCGCGCGCCTACAACGCGCTCGCCGGCAATCAGGGCAAGACGATGTCCGGCGGCCTCGAGTCCAACGCGCTGCAAAAACCGAAGCGTTTCTTCGGCTCTGCGCGCAACATCGAGGGCGGCGGCAGCCTCACGATCATCGCCAGCGCCCTCATCGACACCGGCTCGCGCATGGACGAAATCATCTTCGAGGAGTTCAAGGGCACGGGCAATTCCGAGCTCCACCTCGATCGCGGCCTCGTCGAGCGCCGCATCTTCCCCGCGATCAACATCGATCGTTCCGGCACCCGCAAGGAGGAGCTGCTCTACCATCCCGAGGAATTGCAGCGCATCTACGCCCTTCGGCGCGCGATGCAGGGCCTCGGACCGATCGAGTCGATGGAGATGCTCATCACCCGGCTCAAGAAGACCAAGTCCAACGCCGAGTTCCTCCTCAGCCTTGCGCCCAAGTAACGCCCTGCGCGCGTCCGCTCCCCGGATTCAGGGCCCGCGCGTCCGCCGCAATCGGCGCACGCGGGCGACCGCCGGCAAATGCTGGTTGCCGTAACGAATCGGCGCCGGCATCGTCCTTTCCCGTCTCGTCTTCTTCGTGACACCGTCCAGCCCGCCCCAACCTCCCTCCGCCGCCGCGGATGACTTCATCGTCCAGCTCGCGCTCGATCGGGGCCTCCTGCACCCCGCCCAAATCGACGCCGCGCGCGCCATGGCGGCCGGACACAACGAGGGTGGCGCGGCGCCCCGGGTTCTCACGCTCCTGATCAAGCAGGGCGCGATCACCTCCCGGCGCGTCGCCGAAATGCTGGCGACCGAGTTCGGCATGCCCATGGCGCCCGATCTCACGAATGCCCGCATCACCGGCGACACACTCGAGCTCGTCCCGCGGGCCGTCGCAGCGAGGCACCATCTCGTGCCGCTCGGCCGCGAGGGCAACAAGCTCCGCATCGCGATGGCGGACCCGCTGGATACCGACGGCATCGATGCCCTCGGCTACATCGTCAAGATGCCGATCGAGCCGATGGTGGCCACGCCCGAGGACATCGAGGCCGCCATCGATCGCTTCTACGGCAAGGATGCCAACTCGATCGACGATCTGCTCAACGATCTCTCGGTCACCGGCGCGTCGGGTGACGCCGCGGCTGTCACGACCGAGCCGGGGGTCGCGGGTGACACGACAAACACCGACGCCGACGCGCCGATCATCAAGCTCGTCCACGGCATCATCCTCGAGGCCATCCAGCGGCGCGCGTCGGACATCCACATTGAGCCGCTCGAGAAACGTTTTCGCGTGCGCTACCGGATCGACGGCGTGCTGATCGAGGTCGAAAACCCGCCCAAGCGGCTGCAGCTCTCGATTATCTCGCGCCTGAAAATCATGGCGAACATCAGCATCGCCGAGAAACGCATCCCGCAGGACGGCCGCATCCAGATCGGCGTCGGCGGCAAGCAACTCGACCTGCGCGTTTCCTCCCTGCCCACAGCGCACGGTGAGAGCATCGTCATGCGCATCCTCGACAAGGAGGGCCTCACGCTCGGCCTGCCCGAACTTGGCTTCCTGAGCGACGATGCCGCCACCTTCGAGAAACTGATCCAGCTCCCCGACGGCATCCTGCTCGTCACCGGCCCCACCGGCTCCGGCAAGACGACGACGCTCTACGGCTGTCTCCATTTCATCAACAAGCCCGACCGCAAGATCATCACGGTCGAGGATCCGGTCGAGTATCAGCTCAACGGCATCAACCAGGTGCCCGTGCGTCACGACGTCGGCATGACGTTCGCCTCCGCGCTGCGCGCGATGCTGCGCCAGGCGCCCAACATCGTGATGGTCGGTGAAATTCGCGACCTCGAGACCGCGGAGATCGCAATCAACGCGTCGCTCACCGGCCACATGGTGTTCTCGACGCTGCACACAAACGATGCCCCGGGCGCCGTCACGCGCCTGATCGACATCGGCGTGAAGCCCTTTCTGGTGTCGACCTCACTGCGCGCGGTCATGGCCCAGCGCCTCGTCCGCAAGATCTGCCGCCACTGCAAGCGCGCCTACCATCCCGACGCCAAGGAGGTTCGCTCGCTCAACATCAACCCGGCGCAGGCGGCGCACGCGACGTTCGCCAAGGGCGACGGCTGCGGCGACTGCAACTCCACCGGCTACCGCGGACGCATGGGCATCTTCGAGATCTTCGTCGTGAACGAGGAGATCCAGAAGATGATCTACGAGCACGTCGGCACCGCCCGGCTGCGCGAGAAGGCGCGCGCCAACGGCATGCGCACGATGCGCGAGGACGGCGCGCGCAAGGTCACCGCCGGCATGACCACGATCGAGGAGGTCGTCTCCATCACCGTCGGCGACGCGAGCTGACCACGGCTGTTTCCCGCCACCCTTTTCCACATGAGCGCCTACGAAATGAACGACCTGCTCGACCTGATGGTCGACCAGGGTGCCTCGGATCTTCACCTGCAGGTCGGCCAGCCGCCGACCATTCGTCTCAGTGGCAGCATGACGCCGATCGACGGCCCGCCGCTCACGCCGAGCGACACGGAGAAGCTGATGCAGTCGATCACGCCCGACGCGCACATCAGCAACGTGAAGCTCAACGGCGGCGCCGACTTCGGTTTCGCCTTCGGCGAGAAGGCGCGTTTCCGCGTTTCGGTGATGAAGGCGAAGACCAACTACGGCATGGTCCTGCGCCAGATTCCCTACAAGATGTTCGGCCTGCGCGACATTGGCCTCCCCGACAAGATTCGCGAGTTGCTCTACCGTCCGCGCGGCCTGATCCTCGTCACGGGCCCGACCGGCTCCGGCAAGTCAACGACGCTCGCGTCGATGGTGAACTACATCAACGAGTGCCGCGACGGGCACATCATCACGATCGAGGACCCGATCGAATACTACCACTCGCACAAACGCTGCGTCGTCACGCAGCGCGAGGTGCACGTCGACGTGCCGAGCTTCTCGGAGGCGATTCGCCGCGCGCTCCGCCAGGATCCCGACGTGATCCTCGTCGGTGAAATGCGCGACCTCGAGACGATCGAGGCGGCGATCAGCGCGGCCGAGACGGGCCACTTGGTCTTCGGCACGCTGCACACGAACAGCGCCGCCAAGACGGTTGACCGCATCGTCGACGCGTTTCCTGCGAACATGAAGGACATGATTCGCACCCAGCTCGCGTCCTCGCTGGTGGCGGTCATCTCCCAGGTGCTCTGCAAGAAGGTCGGGGGCGGCCGCATCGCCGGCTACGAGATCATGGTCAACACGACGTCGATCGGCTCGCTCATCCGCGAGAACAAGACCTTCCGCATCACCTCGGACATCCAGACCGGCGCCCAGCTCGGCATGATCACGATGGACACGCACCTGATGAGCCTCGTGAACCGCGAACTCGTCGCGCCGGACGAGGCGCTCGAGAAGGCGCAGGATCCCAATGTCATGAAGGAAAAATTCCTGCAGATGGGGCTCAAGCTCCGCGAAGTCTGACGTCATTTCGGCCGCGGGCTGCGTCCACGGCCGGTCTCGCTGGCCGCCGCCGCTCCGCCTCTCACTCATGTTTCCCAGCCACAGTCCCGCGATCTACGAGTTCCTGAAGGAACAGCGGCTCGTCGAGCCCGCCCAGCTCGACGAGCTCAACGAGGAGCACAAGGCGACCGGCAAGCCGCTCGCCGATGTCGTCGTCGATCTCGGCATTGTCGAGCGGGACGACCTGCTCCGGCGGATCGAGGAAGGGCAGATCGACCCGTCCTTCGTGATCTCGACCTCGTAGGCGGCACCCTTCGGCGTCGGCTGGTCC
>CAZENI010000022.1:0-6597 GCA_964513055.1 uncultured Opitutus sp. | reverse complement strand
GAGCGGGACGACCTGCTCCGGCGGATCGCGGAGCATCTCGGCTATGACTACCTGCGGGAACTGCCGGTGCAGTTTCCGGGCGAGGCGATCGCCGCGCTCACGGGCAAGCTCGCGCGCGACTACGGCGTGATGCCGCTGCAGGCCGATGACCAGAACATCGATTTGCTGGTCAGCGATCCGTTCAACTCCCACGCGGTCGACGACCTGACCTTCGCGCTCGATCGCAACGTCCGGCTCTATTTCGCCGACCCCGACAAGGTCGAGGTGCAGATCAAGCAGCACTACGGCGAGGACGAGGAGAGCATCGACGATCTGCTGCAGGAGATCAGCACGGGCAAGGTCCAGGCCGACACCGGCGCCGGACGCGAACTCTCGGAACGCGACATCGAGTCGATGGCCGAGCAGACGCCGATCATAAAGTTCGTGAACCTGGTCATCGGCCAGGCGATCCGCGACAAGGCGAGCGACATCCATTTCGAGCCGTTCGAGCACGAGTTCAAGATCCGCTACCGCATCGACGGGGCGCTCTACGAGATGGCGCCGCCGCCGAAGCAGCTCGCGCTGCCGATCATCTCGCGCATCAAGGTCCTCGCCGCCCTCAACATCGCCGAGCACCGCATCCCGCAGGACGGGCGCATCAAGATCAACATCGGCGGGCGCCCGGTCGACCTGCGCGTGTCGACGCTGCCGACGCAGTTCGGCGAGAGCGTGGTGCTGCGCGTGCTCGACCAGTCCGCGGTGCGCCTCGACATCAGCCAGCTCGGCATGCCGGAGGACGTGTTCAACGGCATCAACGAGATCGTTCACCGGCCGAACGGAATCTTCATCGTCACCGGGCCGACCGGCTCCGGCAAGACGACCACGCTCTACAGCGGTCTCCGCATCATCAATACGGTCGACCTGAAGCTCCTTACGGCCGAGGATCCGGTGGAATACGAGATCGAGGGCATCATGCAGGTGCCGGTGAATCCGCTCGTGGGGCTCACGTTCGCCGCGGCGCTGCGCTCGTTCCTCCGCCAGGATCCGGATGTGATCATGGTCGGCGAGATCCGCGACCTGGAGACGGCCCAGATTTCCATCCAGGCCTCGCTCACCGGGCATCTCGTGCTGTCGACGCTGCACACGAACGACGCCACCGGCGCGATCACCCGGCTGATGGACATGGGCGTGGAGCCGTTCCTGCTCGCCTCGACCGTCGAGGCCGTGCTGGCGCAGCGCCTGGTGCGGCGCGTTTGCACGCAGTGCAAGACCTCGTATCTGCCGGCAGCGGATCTGCTGGCGCAGCTTGGCATCCAGCGCGACAGCGTGGGGAGCCGGCAGTTCTTCTACGGCAAGGGCTGCCCGGTGTGCAGCCAGTCCGGCTACAAGGGCCGCCTGGGCATTTACGAGTGGCTGCGGATGAGCGAGGCGGTGCGGGATCTCGTGACCCAGCGCGCCCCGACGCTCGTGATCCGCCAGAAGGCGATCGAGCAGGGCATGCGCACGCTGCGCGACGACGGCCTCCGCGCCATCTTCGACGGCAACACGTCGATCGAGGAAGTGATCAAGTATACCTGAGGCGGCCGCCGCGACCTTTTCTCCCATGGCCAAACTCGCTGTTCGCGCTGCTGCGCCGGAACCCTCACCCACGTTCGCCGCGAAGGCGCCCGGTCGCGGGCCGCAGATGACCTTTCCCGTGGGCGGTCCCGCGCGCCGAAAGAAGGGCATCTCCTTCGGCGCCCCGATCAACGCGAAAGGCCAGGCGGTGTTCACGCGCCAGCTCGCCACGCTCGTGAAGGCCGGCATGCCGATCATGCGCAGCCTCGAGGTGCTCGCGCGCCAGGAGAAGCGGCCCGCGTTCAAGGCGGTGATCGAGGACTGTGCCGACACGATCCGTTCGGGTGGAAACTTCTCGGACGGCCTCGCCGGTCACCCCAAGGCGTTCGACCGGCTCTACGTCAACATGGTGAAGGCGGGCGAGGCGGGCGGTGTCCTGCAGACGGTGCTCGAGCGCCTCGCGGTGTTCACGGAGAAGGCGGTGAAGATCCGCGCCAAGATCGTCTCCGCGATGGTGTATCCGGCGATCATCAGTTGCGTCGCGGGCGGCATCATGGGCGTGCTGATGGTGTGGGTCGTCCCGAAGTTCCAGGAGGTCTTCTTCACGATGCTCAAGGGCAAGCCGCTGCCGGCGCTGACGTCCTTCGTCGTCGGCATCGCCGACGCGCTGCGCAAGAACCTCCTGATGGTGATCGCGGGGGCGGCGGTGCTGTTCGTGGCGTTCTGGCTCTTCAAGCGCTCGCGGATCGGCACCAAGATCAACCACTGGCTGTTGCTGCACCTGCCGGTGCTCGGCGATCTTTTCCTCAAGGCGTCGGTCGCGCGCTTCACGCGGACCTTCGGCACCCTGCTGGCATCCGGCGTGCCCATCCTCCAGGCGCTCATTATCACGCGCGACACCAGCGGCAACGTGCACATCGCGAACGCGCTGAATGTCGTGCACGACCGCGTGAAGGAGGGCGACAGCGTCGCCAAGCCGCTCGAGGGCACGCACATTTTCCCGGGCATGGTCACGAGCATGATCGAGGTCGGAGAGGAGACCGGCGCGCTGCCAGACATGCTCGTGCGCATCGCCGACAACTACGACGAGGAGGTCGACAACGCCGTCGGCGCGCTGACGTCGATCATCGAGCCCGTCATGATCGTGCTGATGGCGGTCGGCGTCGGCATCATCGTGATCGCGATGTTCCTGCCGATGGTGGAACTGATCAAGAGCCTGAGCGCGTGAGCGGCCGCCCGGCGGCGGCCGACGGATTCCGAGTCAGGCGGGCGGCGGCGGCGAAGCCGGAGACGGCAGCGGCCGCGTGAGGAGCTGGGTGCTGAGGCCGGGAAGGCGTTCCGAAAACTCGTTGTTCTCGTCCGCCTGCCGCAGCGCGCGCTGCACCATGCCCATCTTCGCATCGAGGTTGTCGATCATCGAAACGAAGACCGCCTCGGGCGTCGCGGCGTAGACGGCCGCGCCCCACTCGGGTTCGCCCTGGTGGGAGAGGATGATGTGTTCGAGGCGTTCCAGGCGCTCGGCGTCGAGTTTGGCGCGGATGCCGTGCTTGCGCGCGAGCTGGTAGCCGAGGACGACGTGGCCCTGCAGAATGCCGCGGCGGCTGCGTTTCGTGGCGAGCGTGCCCTCGTATTCGATCGCCTTGCCCGTGTCGTGGAGGAGGACTCCCGCCATCGCGAGGTCGGGCTCGACCTCGGAGTAGAGCGGCAGCAGCGCCTGGCAGGCGCGCGCCATGTGGATCGTGTGCTCCAGCAGGCCGTGACGATACGCGTGGTGCATGGCAACCGCCGCAGGGGACCAGCGAAACGTCTCGCCGATCTCGTCGAAGACGCCGCGCACGGTCATGCGGAGCTCGTCCTGCTTGATGCCGTCGATGAAGGCCTGGAATTCCTGCCAAAGGGCGACGTGGTCCTCGGGCGGCGTCTCGACGAGATTGTCGAGCACGCCCGGCGCGCTCAGTTCGGACTCGTCGAGCGCGACGGCCTTGCCGAGCCGCGGGGAGAGGCGGCCCTGATAGAAATCGACCTTGCCCTCGATCCGCACGACCGCGCCCTCGCCGGCGGCCTTGAGCGCCTCGAACACCGGGCTGTCGTTGAACACCGTGCACGAGAAGGACCCGCTGCGATCGCCGAGTTCGAGGCTAAAGAAGGCGTTGCCGTTCGAGGCCGTTTTCGGCGCGAGTTTCTTGATCACGAGCAGGCTCTGGAAGGGCCGGCCTTGCTGACCGGCGTCGAGGGCCTTGAGATCGCGGACGATCAGGAGAGAGGGGGCGTCGGGCATGGCGGGAGCGTGGCGGCGCGGCTCAGGGCGCGAGCGGTTCGTTGGAGCGCTTCACCAGTTGCGTGAAGCTGCGGAAGAACGGGTGGCCGACTCCACGCAGCAGCGCGTAAAACACCGTTTCGCTGGGCAGCACATGGACGCCGGCGCGCGTGAGCGCCTCGAGGCAGGCCCGCGCATCCTCAGGCCGGCGCGCGCCCACCGCATCACTCAGGACCGTCACGCGGATATCGTCCTGCAGCGCGGCGGTCGCGGTCTGGTAGACGCAGATCGGCGTCTCGATGCCGCACAGGAGGATGTGACCCACATCACGCTGGCGCAGGAGCGCATCGCGGATGCCCTCGTCAGCGAGAGCGGAGAACGCATCCTTGGGCCAGACCGCGGCGCGCGGGGCGAGGTCGAAGAGCTCCGGCGCGGTGGCGCCGAGTTTCTGGGGCACCTGCTCGGTGAAGGCCACGGGGAGGCCGAGGCCGTGGGCCGCGGCCACGGCAAACTCGCAGCGCCGCCGCACCGCGAGGCCGTCGTGCACGGCGGCGATGAATTTCGGCTGCATATCGAGGCACAGCAGCAGGGTGTCTTCGGGCACGGAGAAAGGCGGAGGAGTCATGAGCGGTGCGGTCAGTTCCAGTAGCGTTGCCGTGCCTTGACCTGGAGAAAACGTTTTTCCGGGAGCACGTAGGCGGTGAGGTGTCCGCCGTAGACGCAGGCGGTGTCGATGCCGGCGGACCACTTCAGCTTGTAGATCTCCGGCCGCGGCGTGTGGCCGTAGACGACGAACGGCGGTCCGCTCCAGAGATCCGCCCAGAGCGGCGCCCCGGGGGCGTCGGCCCGCTTGGCCGGGCAGCCGTCGCGATCCACCACCTGAATGCGGGTGACGACCTCGGCGGGCTGCCGTTGCCACAGCTCGCCAGGCAGGAAGCCGCCGTGCACAAAGACCGTGTTGAGCGCCGGCTCTTCGAAGGTGAGGGGCATGGCCTCGAGCAGCGCCCAGTCCTCCGGACGCAGCTTCGCGGCCGTCTCCGCATCGCCCTCCTTCAGGAATTTCTTGTCGCCACTTCGCCGATACTTAAGAAGGCGGAGCTCGTGGTTGCCGAGCAGCGCGAGGGCGCGGTGCTGACGCGCGAGGTCGAGGACCTTGTTGCTGTCGGGACCGCGGTTCACCAGATCGCCGACGAGGATGAGCCGATCCCCGCGAGTGAGCTCGAGACGCGCAAGCAGTTCGGCGAATTCAAGATGGCATCCGTGGATGTCGCCGATGGCGATGAGTCGGCCGTTCATGCGTCGCAAAAGTGCTAGCGTCCGCCGCGCGCGAAGGTAAACACTAAAGCCCATGGAATTGCACCTGCAGCCGCTGGCGACGACCTGTTACGTTTCAGGGGAGCCGTTCGTGGAAGGGGCGCGCGTCGCGAGTTTCCTGGTGCGCAATGCGGCGGAGACCGAGGTCTTCCGTTACGATTTGCTGGAGCCGCACGCGGCGACGTTTGCACCGGAAGGATTCGTGGCCTGCCGGTGGGTGCACGTCTTCAAGCCGCGTCGCGCGGGCGAGAATCCCGACCGCGCGCTGAAGCTCACGGCGGAGAACCTGTTTGTCGCGTTGGCGGATCCGACCACGGAGCCGACGCCGGAGAACACGCGGCTCGTGCAATTCCTCGCCCTCATGCTCGAGCGCAAGAAGATCCTGAAGCCGCGGGGGCGCAGCGCCGACGGCCTGCGCTCGCGCTACGAGCACGCGAAGAGCAAGGCGATCTTCGAGGTGCCGGTGGGCGAGCTCACGACGGAATTTTTCGTGGCGGTGCAAGCGCAGCTCAGCGTGCTGGTGGGCACGCCGAAGCCGAAGGTGGCGGCGGCAACGGAAGCCGGCGGCGCGGCGCCGGAGACCGCGCCGGTCGCAAGCGGCGCCTGAGATGCGGCGGCGGCCCGGTTGCCGCGTTCGAACAATCTCAGCTATACGCGCGCGAAATACGCGACGTAGACGGAGACCGCCCAACACGCGAACAGCCCGTGGACGATCGGGGCGAGCCAACGTCCGCGCACCAACGCCTCGAAGCCGAGACCGGCGAGCAGGGCGTAGGCGGGCATGGCGCCCAGCGTGTAGAAGGACTTCACCGCGCAATAGAAGGGGAGCGTCAGCGTGTGGTGCAGCAACGCCAGGCCGTAGGCGCCGATGGCGGCCAGGACGACCAGCCAGGTCGCTTCGCCCACGAGCAGCACGCGTTTGAGCGCGACGCCGGCGCCGAGCAACAGCGCCGCGGTGGGCACGACGGCGAGGGCGACGCTCGCGAGGAGGTAGCCGTAATTCCACGGCGGCAGTGCGGCCGTCCCCACCGCCGAACTCACATAGCTGTCGCACCAGAACGTCGCATAGACGCCGTCCCAGAAGCTCTCGAGGCCGGCGCAGATCGGACGCACGAGCGCGGAGCCAAAACTCAGAAACTCCGAGGCGGTGCGATAACCCGGATACTGCCACCAGACGATGCCACGCTCCATCTCCCAGCCGCCGACAAAGGGACGTCCCAGCAGGACCCAGTTTCGAGCGTAATACCAGCCAGCCACCACGGTCGCCACGGCGAGCACCAACGCGGCCTGCCGCAGCGCGGGCTGGAATCTCCCGCGCTTCTCGAGGCGGTCGTTGAAAAGGCGATACGACCACGCCACCAGCAGCGGCACGACCATCAGGACGGCGCTCACTTTCGCCAGCAGGGCCAGTCCCAGCAGAAGGCCCATCGCGGCCGGCAACCAGCGCGACGGCGCGGTCGACGGGGAATGGCCGGACTTCACGCACAGCA
>CAZENI010000021.1:0-35442 GCA_964513055.1 uncultured Opitutus sp. | reverse complement strand
GACACGCTCGCCGACAGCGAAGTCGCCGAACTCGAGTCGCTGCTCGCGGAGTCGGCCGCCGCGCGCGAGGCGTTCGCCGCGCTCGCTGTGCTCAACGCGGAGCTGCGCCACGCGCACGGTCGCTTCACGTTGCCCGTGCCCTCCGCGGTCCGCCCGCGCGCATTGCTCGCCTTTCTCCGGGCGCGCTGGCTGCCGCTGGCCGCGGCCGCGGCGCTGGCCGTGGCGGCGCTCCTCGCCTGGAGTCTGGCCCCGGTGCGCTCCTCCGGCCACGGAGTGGAAACGGCCACCGTGTCCAACGCCGGCGGCGCCGTCCTCCTGCGCGACGCGCATCCCGTCCCGGCCGCGGTCGGCACCGCCCTGCGGAGCGGCGTGCTCGAGTTGCGCGGCGGCCTGCTCGAGCTGACCTACCCCAGTGGGGTCGTGATCGTGATCGAGGCGCCGGCGCGCTTCGACCTGCGCAGCCCCACTGCGCTCTGGCTCGCCGAGGGCAACGTCAGTGCGCGCGTGCCCCCGCCCGCCGTGGGCTTCGTCGTCGAGACCCCCAGCGCGCGAATCGTCGATCTCGGCACGGAGTTCGCCGTCAGCGCCCGCGCCACCAGCAGCGAGGTCCACGTTCTCCATGGCGAGGTGCTCGTGACGAACGCCCACGAGCCCGACTCGCTCCGGCTCACGGAGAACCGCGCCACCCGGATCGACACCGCCACACGCACGCCGACCGGGATCGACTACCAGCCGGAACGCTTCATCCGCAGCCTCGACGAGCCGTCGAGCCGCTACCCCGAGCTGATCCGCCAGCTCGACCCCGTCGCCTACTACCGGATGCGCATCACGCCGGAGGCGGACCGCCTCCTCGATGTCGGCGCTCACCAACGGCACGGCCGCATCGTCCCCGGCGCGGGCTCGCGCACCTTTGCGCCGGGGAAGCTCGGCGCCGGCCTGCGCCTCGGCGGACCCGCCGCGCGCCGCTACGCCGTGGTGTCCGATTTCCCCAAGGCCCCCGGCGCCGCCCTCACCGTCTGCGCCTGGGTGCGCGCCGACAGCCGCCCGCGCTGGGCCAGCATCGCGAAAAACTGGGCCAAGGACCTCGGCGACAACGCCGGCGGCCAGTTTCACTTCGGGCTCTGGCATGACGACGGTGCGCTCGAGGTGCACGTGCACGACGCCGCCGGCCGCGAGGTCGGCGTGCGTGACGCGGAGCCGCTTCCGCTGGGCGAGTGGCAGTTCGTCGCGTTCACCCTCGATGGCGCGACGCTGCGCCTCTACCGCAACGGCCGCGAGATCGCCGCCGCACCCTGCGCCGGCCTCTCCTCGACCGCCCCCGCCGCGCTCGCCCTCGGCGTGAAGCTCGACGCCACCGGCACCCGCCCCGAGCGCAACACCCCCGGCTACTGGGACGGCGTCCTCGACGAGATCGCGGTGTTTCACCGCCCGCTCAGCGCCGCCCAAATCCGCACGCTGCACGAATCCACCCGGTAACCTCCGCTCCACCGGCTCCGCCGGAACCTCCGCCTTCTTTGCGCGCGTCACCCTGCCTCGCGACTCCACCCCCTCCATGCAAACCCCAACCTCCGTTCGTCCGCTCGCCGCGCTGCTGACTCTGGCGTTGGCGACGTCCAGCTTCGGTCAGACCGTTCCGCCTCCGCCGCCCGCCGCTCCCGTCGCCGAGCGCGAGGTCGTCGAGCTCAGCCCCTTCACCGTCAATGCCACGGCCGACAAAGGCTACCGCGCCGAGAACACCCTCGCCGGCAGCCGCCTCAACACGAGTCTCCGCGACACCCCGTCGTCGGTGAGCGTCTTCACCGAGAAATTCCTCGAGGATCTCGGCATCAACCAAATCGAGGACCTCATCGGCTACACTGTCGGCGCGACCCTCGCGGTCCAGGACACCAACGCTGCCCCGAATGCCAACGCCGCCATCAACGGCCAGAGCCTGGTCCGCGGCATCGACATCCGTGGCATCGGCTCCTCGCAGGGGCTGGATTACTTCAAGAGCATCACCCCGAACGACTCGTATCGGATCGGCCGTTACGACGAGAGCCGCGGCCCCAACGGCATCCTCTTCGGCATCAGTTCGGCCGGCGGCCTCTTGAATCAAAGTTCCGTCACGGCGACGACCCATCGCAACAGCGGCCGGATCAGCTATCAACTGGGCAGCGGCGCCGTCGTGGCGGATCGCTGGGAAATCCGCGCCAATCAGGTCGTCGTGCCGAAGAAGCTCGCCCTCGCCATCTCCGCCGTCGACCAGAAGAACAGCGGCTGGCGCAAGCCCGACTACCAGGACAAGCGCCGGTATTTCGGCACGCTCACGTTTGCCCCCACCGACCGCGTCACCCTCCGCGTCACGGGCGAACGCGGCAATGAGTTCGGCTCGCGGGTCGCTCCGTATCCACTTTTCGACGGCGCGCTCGCGTGGCTGGACAACCGCAACGCCAAGGGCGTCGCGGCGGTCACGTTTGTGCCGAACAACGCCGCCAACGCCACGGCCGCGCAACTCGCCGTCGGCGTCGTGGGGCGCAACCAGGGTTTGAGCACGGCCGTCCCCGGCATTCGCCGGTTCGTCTATGTCGACAACGATGGCTCCTTCTTCAATTCGGCCGGCACCCTCCTCACCGGATCCTACGACAATCCCGCCGTGCGTTCACCCAGCGGTCAACCCGGCCAGAGTGGCGTCACGCTCGTGGTGAACGACCCGTCTTATGTTCCGCGCGAGTTGAATTCCGGCGGGCCGGGCATGTATCGCGATCAGAATTTCCACAACTACACCGTCTCCCTCGACTGGCGGATCACGAACCGGCTCAGTTTGAATTTCGCCCACAACTACCAGCACACCGATCTGCAGACGCCCGTCATCACGGGATCGAGCCCCATGTTGTCGGGCGACCCCAACACGCTGCAGGGCGTCGGCGGTCCCACCAATCCGTTTGTCGGCCGGCTCTACATCGACGCCACCTGGCTCAACGGCGACCACCGGGCCCACTACCGGGAATCACGCGTGTCGTTGGCCTACGATCTCCAGCCCAGGTGGAAGTGGCTCGGCACCCATCGCCTCGCGTCGATGTTCTCGCGCAGCCGGGACGTCGACTACTACAACAACCGGGTGTGGGGGCTCTTCGGGGCTCCGTTCAACGCGGCGGCGGACAACCAGAGCAACCGTATTTCCCAGCGCATCTACCTCGACGAGTCGAACCCGGCTTCGTTTCAGGCCCCGGATTGGCGGAGGTTGCCGAAAACGGCCAGGGTCGGCACCACCACCTATGAGACCGGCTGGATCAACGGCGCGGCCAACACGAACCAGTCCTACGCCACCCAGGACTCCGAGGCCAGGCTGGCCGTCGTCCAGAGCCACTTTTTCAACCGGCGTCTTGTCACAACGCTGGGCTACCGCGTCGACACGGCGGACATCGCCAGCTTCGCGTTTGGCACGGATCCGGTCCTGAAACACGCCATCGTCGACTACGATGAGTCCAACGCCGTGGTCAATTCCGTGCGCGGCATCACGCGCACCCAGGGTGCCGTCTTCCACGCCACCTCCTGGGGGTCGCTGATCGCCAATTGGTCGACCAATATCGGCATCCCCAACTTCAAGGAAAAGGTGCTGCCGTATGGTCTCCTGCCCTCTCCGCCGAAAGGCGAAGGCTCGGACTACGGGATCTCGCTGGACCTCCTCGAAAACCGCCTGTCGGTGAAGGCCGTCCATTTTCAAACCGACTCCACCGGCAACATCGGCAGCGGCGGCATCGACGCCCGCTACAACCAGCGCAATATCCGGATCGCGGATGCGCTGCAGATTCCGCTGGTCGGCCCCGGTCTCGCCTACTCCGCCGCGGAATGGTCGGCCCTCCGCCCGACCATCACCGTCCCGGTTTCGGCGGCCTCCTTTGACCAGACGACGAGCGGCTATGAGCTCAGCGTCGTGGCCAATCCCACGCGCAACTGGCGCGTGACTGCCACCTACTCCTACACGGACCGCATCCGCAGCAATTCGTCGGGGGCCGACGCGATTCCGTGGTATGGCTTCACGTTTGAGGGCAAACTGCTCAAGGAGGGCGTGAGGCAAAACGCCGACGCCAGCTACACGATCACGCCTTCGGCCTTCACCACGACCGGCACCGTGGCCAAGTGGCTCGAACTCGCCGCGAAATCGCCGGCCGCCGACCTGACCAGGCTCGTCACCACCGGCACCACCACCGCGGCCCAGGAGATCCTCAACATCATCCGGGACATCAATGACGACATTCAACAGAACGAACAGCGCTGGGGCCTGCGCCCGCACAAGGTCAGCTTTTTCACCGCCTACGATTTCACCACCGGTCGCCTGAAAGGCCTCTCCGCCGGCGCCGGCTATCGCTGGCGCAGCCCCAACATCATCGGCCGCTACGCCAACGGTTCCGAGATCCAAGGCCGCGCGCTCACGGGCACGGATCTGATGCTGCGCTACGCCCACAAGGTTTCCCAGGGACGCTTCCGCGGCACGCTGAGCTACCAGCTCAACGTCTCCAACGTCCTGAATGAGGACGGGATCATCCCCCAGCGCTTCTCTTCGACCCCGGAGTTCCAAGTCCCCGGCGGCCGCGGCGTCGCCTACAGCCGCGTCGATTTTGTCGAGCCGCGCTCGCTCCGGTTCACGACGACGTTCGCCTACTGACCCATGCGCACCTCCGGCCAGGCCAGTGCATCTCCCGTTTTCGGCGCACGGCGAATGCGCCCGTTCCACCCCTGCTCGTCCAAAACCTCTCCTGCTGATGCGCGCTTTCCTTAATCACACGTGGGCATTTCTCCTGCTCTGCACGTTGAGCTTTGCGGCCGCCGACCGCACCGGTTCGGTCCGCCGGCCTAATGTGCTCTTCGTGATCAGCGACGATCTGAGCGCCCGGATTTCTCCGGCCGGCTATGAGGGCGTGAAGACCCCGGTCCTCGACCGGCTGGCCACCGAGGCCACCACGTTCCGCCGCGCCTATTGCCAGTATCCCGTCTGCGGTCCGACGCGCGCCTCGTTTCTCACCGGGCTGTATCCCGAGAGCACCGGGGTCTTGGACAATGTGGTCACGTTGGAAGAAACGCGTCCCGGCACTCCGACGATGCCGCGGATTTTTCGCGACGCCGGCTATTGGACGGCCTCGGTGGGCAAGGTCTTCCACAAGCGCACCGACAATCCCGGCGGCAACACGTGGGATCTCGCGGAAGCATTCGAAAACGACGAGATGGCGGTCGAGCGGGTCGCGCGCGAAAAATTCGAACGCGAGCACGGACCCGTGACCTCGCCGGCGAATCGCCCAAAGTGGCGGGAGCACCTGCTCACGGTCGCACCCCAAACGCGGAATCAAGGCGTCAAGGGCCTCGGACCCGGCTACGGCCCGACGGGCTTGCGGGACGAGCAGCACGATGACGGCAAGAACGCGCGCCGCGTCGCCGACTGGCTCACGACCCGCGCCCACGGCGAAAAGCCGTTCTTCATCGCGGTCGGCCTGCACAAGCCGCACATCCCGTTTCTCGCGCCGGATCGCTATTTCGACCTGTATCCGCGCGAGTCGCTGAAACTGGTCAATCCGCCGAAAAACGACTGGAGCGATATTCCGGCGATTGCCGCGACGAAGCAGTATTTGGATTATGGATTCCCCGCCCTCGGGCAGGAGGATGACGCGCGGCGGCGGGAGTTCACCCAAGCCTACTACGCGTGCATTTCCTTCATCGATGCGCAGCTCGGCGTCATTCTCGACGCGGTGCGCGCCTCCGGCCAATGGGACAACACGATCATCGTCTTCGTCGGCGACCACGGCTACAACCTCGGGGAGCACTTCATGTGGGGGAAAGTTATGCTCTTCGAGGAATCGGCGCGCGTCCCCCTGATCGTGCGCGTGCCCGGCGTGACGCGCGGCGCCCAGGCGCGCGGCCTCGTCGAGATGCTGGATCTGTTTCCCACGCTCGCGGAGCTGTGCTCGGTGAAGGCGCCCGCGCACCTCCAGGGTCGCTCGCTCGGACCGCAACTGCGCGATGCCTCGGCCCCCGGCAAAGAGTGGGCCTACACGGTCGTGCGCCGCGGCGAGACGCTCGGGACCGCGATCCGCTTCGACCGCTGGCGCTACACGGAATGGGGCCAGCCCGACCTGAACGAACTCTACGATCTCGAGAGCGATCCGCGAGAGTGGACCAATCTCGCCAAGTCTCCGGAGTTTTCCGCCGTCGCGCAGCGCGGCCGGAAGCTCCTCGCCGAGGTGCGCACGCAAGCCGCCGCGCAGAAGCGGACGGGCGCACCTTGATTCCAAGTCGTCGCACTCCGCCCCTTCGATCCAATGGGCCCGCGTTCATTTCGACTGACGCCGCCATTCGCCGACTGATCCCCTTATCTTGCCCAACATGAAGTTACCCGCCCCCGGATTCGCCATCCTCCTCGCCCTCGCTTTCCCGCTCTTCGCCGCCACGCCGCCCAACATCGTCGTGATCGTCGCCGACGATCTCGGCTATGCCGACGTGGGTTTCAATCCCGCGCACGCCCCCGAAGTCGTCACGCCGCATCTCGATCGCCTCGCGAAGGAGAGCGTGATCTGCCGGCAGGGCTACGTCACCGGCAACGTCTGCTCGCCCACGCGCACCGCCCTCATGACGGGCCGCTACCAGCAGCGACTCGGCCTCTACACCGCCGGCGAAGCCGGCTCAGGCGTGCCGATGCAGGAAAAGATTTTCCCGCAATTCCTGCAGCCCGCCGGCTACACCTCGATGCAGATCGGCAAATGGCATCTCGGCCCGACGCCCGAGTGGAGCCCGGCGCTGCGCGGCTTCGCGGAGGTCTTCGGCTTCCTCGGTCGCGGCGCGCACGACTACTACGATTTCAACGACGCCGATCATCCCATCTACCGCGGCACCAAGCCCGTCAAACCCGAGGGCTACCTCACCGATCTCTTCGGCGCCGAAGCCGTCGGCTTCATCGACCGGCACAAGGCGAAGCCGTTCTTCCTCTACCTCGCGTTCAACGCCGTGCACGCCCCGCTCCAAGCCCCCGCCGACGAGATCGCGAAATTCAACACCGGCGACAAGGCCCGCGACACCCGCCTCGCGATGGGCAAGCGCATGGACGACGCCATCGGCAACGTGGTCGCGAAGCTCAAGCGCGAGGGCCTCTGGCAGAACACGCTCCTCTTTTTCATCAGCGACAACGGCGGCCCGCTCGCCCAATCCGCCAACAACACGCCGCTGCGCGGCGGCAAACACCAGGACTACGAGGGCGGCGTCCGCGTGCCCTTCCTCGTCTGCTGGCCGGCGCAGTTGAAGCCCGGCGAAAGCCAGGCCGTGGTCAGCGCGCTCGACATTCTCCCCACCGCCCTCGCCGCCACGGGCGTGCGCGCACCCGCGGAGAAACCGCTCGACGGCATCAACCTCCTCCCCGTGCTACGCGGCGAAGCGGCCGCCCCCTCGCGCAATCTCTTCTGGTGCGCCGGCAGCGACGACGGCTGGTGGGCCGTGCGCTCCGGTGACTGGAAACTCGTCGGCGAAAAAGGCCGGCTCGGTCTGTTTGATCTGGGCAAGGACGTATCCGAGAAGAACGATCTCTCGAAGCAGTTCCCGGAGAAGGTCGCCGCGCTGACCAAGCTCCACGACGCGTGGCTCGCCGAGATGCCGAATCCCACCAAGGCCAGCGGCAAGCGCTACAGCGCGGACAACGCCGCCAACGCCGCGCCGAAAAAAGCAAAAGCCGATCGCAAAAAGAAAGCCGGCGCCGCGCCATGAAGATTGCCGCCGCCCTCCTCGCCGTCGCCGTTCTCCTCGGCAGCGTGCCCCGCGCCGCCGATCGCGGGAGCTCCGGTGTCGCGCCCGCGCCGATCCCGGCCGCCGAGACGCTCTCGATGGACGAGATGGCAGGCTTCCGCTCCCGGCACCTGACGTCGACCACCCGTCATCGTGACCCAACCGGCGCTCGATGCGGCGCTGGAAAAAGCGTGCGCCTTCGCGCGCCGCGAAATCGCGCCCATGTCCGCGCCAAACCAGGGCCCGGCTTCCGCGCGCACCACCCGCGGCACGCCGACGCGCTTCGAGCCGGCCGAAGATCCGAAACGCGGCTTCACGTTGGGACTGATCCTGATCGCCGGCGGCTACACCCGTGAAGGGATGAAGATCATGAACCATTGGCTGAAGCACTTCCCCGTCGGTGACACCGGCCAGTCGGGAGCCAAGTCCGCCGACGCCTTCATGCACCTGCTCGTCTTTCTGCCCCGCGAAAGGGTTCAGGCCCTGAAATCGTAGACGCTCCGCTTCCGCCCCGATCCCCATCATGAACCACCGCCTATTCCTTCTTCTGCTCGCCGCCGCCTCCTCGGTTCTCGCGGCGGAATCGCCCACCCGCCCGAACATCGTGCTCGTCATGGCGGACGATCAGGGTTGGGGCGACACCGGCTACAACGGTCATCCCGAGCTCAAGACGCCCCATCTCGACGCGCTCGCCGCGAGCGGGCTGCGCTTCAACCGCTTCTACACGGCCCATTTCAACTGCTCGCCCACCCGCGGCAGCATCATGACGGGCCGCCATCCCAACCGCTACGGCACGTTCAACCCTGGCGCACCGATCCGCGCGCAGGAGCTGACGGTCGCGCGCGTGCTGCAATCCGCCGGCTATGCGACCGGGCACTTTGGCAAATGGCACCTCAACGGGAAAAACGGCGACCGGAACACGACGGAAATCCCCGGCCGCGCCATCCTCGCGAACGATCCGCTCTCCCCCGGCAAGATGGGCTTCGACGAGTGGGTGTCGGCCGACAACTTCTTCGATCTCGATCCCGTCCTCGGCCGGAACGGCGTGCCCGAGAAATTCCGCGGCGACAGCTCGGACATCACCACCGACGAGGCGCTGAAGTTCATCCGCCGTCAGGCGGGCGCCGCCAAACCGTTTCTCGCCGTCGTCTGGTTCGGCTCGCCGCATGTGCCGCATCAGGCGCTGCCCGCCGACAAGGTTGCGTATCACACGCTCTCGGAAGCGGAGCAGAATTACTTCGGTGAAATCGCCGCCGTCGATCGCAGCGTCGGCCGGCTGCGCGCCGCACTCCGCGAGCTGAAAGTCGCGGACAATACGCTCCTCTGGTATAACAGCGACAACGGCGGCAACGAGGGCCCGAAATCCACCGGCCACCTGCGCGGCTCGAAAGGCACGCTCTGGGAAGGCGGCCTCCGCGTGCCGGGCATCGTCGAATGGCCCGCGCGCATCCCCCGGCCCTTCATCAGCGAGACGCCTTGCTCGACGCTCGACATCTACCCGACCGTCCTCGCCGCCACCGGCGCCGTCGCGAAAAGCCAAATCCAGCCGCTCGACGGCATCAGCCTGCTCCCGCTCTTCGATCGCCAGACCGTGACGCGCCCCAAAGCGATGCCGTTCTGGAACCACGCCGGGCCGCAACCTGGACACGCCGCCTGGCTCGAGTGGCCCTACAAACTTCATACCGACGCTGTGGCGGGCCGCGGCGCCAGGAAGGGCAAGAAAGCCGGCGACCCTCAGCCGGCCGTCCAGCTCTTCAATGTCGAAAAGGACCCGAAGGAGACCACCGACCTGGCCGCGAAGGAACCGGAACGCGTGGCGAAAATGACCGCAGCCCTCACGGCCTGGAAAGCCTCCGTGGAAAGAAGCCTCGCCGGTTCCGACTACACCGCACGTTCGCCCTGAAATCGCGCCGTCCCCACCCGCGCAGAAACGCGCCGGAGTCGCGCTCTGCAGTGCTTTCCCCGAAACTGCACGCAGGCCGTGAAGGTTCTGAAGCAATCGATCCAAACCATTTAACCACGGATTTCACCGATGACACGGATACAAACAGAGAACCCAGAGGGTTGCAGGAAAACATCCGTGATATCCGTGCAATCCGTGGTTCAACTGGTCTGTTGATTTGGTTGCGGCTTCGCCGCGCCGCGTGAGTCCCCGCCCTGCCACCTCCCCGCCATGACCCGCATCCTCCGCCTGGTTCTCTTCTTCTCGTCGGTTCTCGTTTCCGCCTTCGCCGCCGCGCCGACGCGCATTCTCATCGTCGTGGGCCCGACCGACCATCCGCCCGGCACGCACGAAGTCGCCGCCGGCGGACGCCTGCTGAAACATTGTCTGGAAAACATGGCCAACCTCCCGGGCGTGAAAGTGGATCTCTTCTACGAATGGCCCCAAGACGCGGCGGTCCGCGACGCAGCGTCCACCGTCGTTTTCATCGGCGACACCTTTCCGCCGAACCGATTTCCCGATGCCGCCCGGAACCTCGCCGAACTGGGCGCGATGATGGCACGCGGCTGCGGCCTCGTCTGTGTGCACTACGCGACCGGCCTGCTTGGCACCGACGTAAAACCCGACGGCGATCATCCGCTGCTGCACTGGATGGGCGGCTACTTCGCTCATCGCACCTGCCCGCATCACGTGTCATTCGCCAAAATTTTCCCCGCGGCCACGATCACGCCGACGGCACCGCAGCATCCCGTGTGGCGCGGCTGCCGCGAGTTCACCCTGAACGACGAGCCCTACACGAACAACTACCTCGGCCCGGCCGGCCACCGGCTGGCCGCTCCCACCACCGTGCTCGCCACCTCGTTGCTGCCCCCGGAAGCCCCCAAACCCGAAGCGGTCTCGTGGTGTATCCAGCGCCCGGACACCGGTCGCGGCTTCGCGGTCGTGATGCCACACTTCTACCGCAATTGGAAACTCGAGGATCTCCGCCGTTACATCCTCAACGGCATCGTCTGGACCGCGAAACTCGAAGTGCCCGAAACGGGTGTGCAGACCACCCTGCCCGATTTGCGCACGTTTGCTCCCGCCTCGATTGAGCCGGTTCCGCGCGCGCCGAACACGAAAGCCGCTCCCACCAAAACCTCTCCCGTCACGAAGTAGTCCGGCCACCACTCGCCCCTTCCCCGCCATGAGATCCGCCCTGAGCTGCCTGCTCCTGATCGTCTCCGCCGCGTGCTCATTGGCGGCGGCCCCCGCGGACCGGCCCAACGTCGTCCTCATCCTCGCCGACGATCTCGGCTACGGCGATCTCGGATGCTACGGTCACCCGAAGTTCAAGACGCCCCACCTCGACCGTCTCGCCGCATCCGGTGCGCGCCTCACCCAGTTCAACTGCCCGGCTCCGTATTGCGCTCCCACGCGCGCCTCGCTCCTCACCGGCCGCTATCCGTTCCGCTCCGGGATGACGCAAAACCCGGCCCCCGACGGCCCGAGCGGCTCGGAAAACGAAGTCCACCTGGCGGGCAGCGAAATCACGCTCGCCCAACTCTTCCAAGGCGCGGGCTACGCGACCGGCATGGTCGGCAAATGGCACCTCGGTCACGCGAAACCCGAGTGGCTCCCCACGCATCGCGGTTTCGACGAATACCTCGGCATTCCCTATTCGAACGACATGCGCCCCGTGCACTTGGTCGAGGGCGACCGCCGCGTCGAGTATCCGCTCGTGCAGGCCAACGTGACGCAGCGCTACACCGACCGCGCGATCGACTTCATCAAGCGCAACCAGGCGCGCGGCTTCTTTCTCTACCTCGCGCACGCCATGCCCCACAAGCCCCTCGCCGCGTCCGAGGCGTTCTACAAAAAATCCGGCGCAGGCCTCTACGCCGATGTCATGGCCGAGCTCGACTGGAGCGTGGGGCAGGTCCTGACGACGCTGCACGAACTCGGCCTCGACGAAAAGACGCTCGTCATTTTCACGAGCGACAACGGCGCTCATTTCGGCGGCAGCACCGGCGGCCTGCGCGGCATGAAGGCGAGTTCCTACGAAGGCGGCTTCCGCGTGCCGTGCATTGCTCGCTGGCCCGGCAAAATCCCAGCCGGCCACGTCAATCACTCGCCCGCGATCATGATGGATCTTTTCACCACCACATTGAAAGCCGCGCGCATCGCTCCGCCCGCCGACCGCGTGATCGACGGCCGCGACCTCATGCCGTTGTTCACCTCCGCCGCCGCCAGCCCGCACCCAGCCATCCTCGGCCAACTCGGCGCCAACATCCTCACGATCCGCGATGCGCGATGGAAGTTGCACGTGCTCCCCGCCCAGGATCCCCGGGCCCGGTTGCGCGATGGCGGCGCCAGTTGGATCGACCCGCGCGCCCCTGACGGCGTGACGATCCTCGCTCCCTTCGAACAGTATAAACCGGGCGACTATCCCGGCCTTGCCACCGGGGTCGCGCCCGCGCCCCTGCAGCTTTTCGACCTCCAAACCGACCCCGGCGAGCAACACGACGTCGCCGCCGCTCATCCCGAAATCGTCGCCCGCCTCCGCCAACTCCACGGCGAACTCACCCGGGACGCTCCCGCACGACCCACTGCGCCGAACAAAAAAGGAAAAGCAAAATTGTGAAGCACCGGTCCGCGCTCGTTCGCCCCTCTCGCCCCCACCCTCACGCGTCCCTCATGGTCACCTTCCGTCTGCCGGCTTTTCTTTTCATCGCGCTTCTCACCACCGGCCTCGGTGCAGACGCACCGCGCGTCGATCCGACCACGCTCACCGGCAAAGTCATGGCCGGCTACCAGGGTTGGTTCAACGCCGAGGGCGACGGCGCGAAGCGCGGCTATAATCACTGGTCCAAGGGCGGCGCCCGGCCCGCGCCCGGCAACGTGCGCGTCGATCTCTGGCCCGACCTCAGCGAATTTCCCGCCGACGAACGCTACCCCACCGATCTGCGCCACGCCGACGGCAAACCGGCGGAAGTGTTCAGCTCGTATCGCCGCCCGACCGTCGTCCGTCATTTCGCATGGATGCGGGAGCACGGCATCGACGGCGTTTTTCTCCAGCGCTTCATCAACTCGCTGTCCCGCGGCAATTCGCTCGCGGCCAACAACGCCGTCCTCGAAAACGTCCGGGCTGGCGCGCGCGAGCACGGCCGCGTTTACGCGCTCATGTATGATCTTAGCAGCCTCGCGCCCGGCCGCGCCGACGTGCTGATCGCCGATTGGAAAAAACTCCTCCACGACACGCGTCTCACGAGCGATCCCACCTACCTGCGGCACAAAGGGAAACCGCTCCTCGCCCTCTGGGGCTGCGGATTCAAGGACGACGACAAGCCCCGTCCTTCGCTCGACGACTGGCGCAGGATCATCGCGTTTTTCAAGGACGACCAGGAGAGCGGCGGCCTCTCGCTCATGCTTGGCGTGCCGAGCTTCTGGCGCACGCAAACCCGCGACTCTGTCGCCGATCCCGCGCTCCACGAACTGATCGCGCTCGCCGACGTGATCTCGCCCTGGACCCCCGGCCGCTACCGCACGCCCGAGGCTGCCGACGCGCACGCGACCACCGTGTGGCAACCGGACCTCGCATGGTGCCAGGAGCGCCGCCTCGATTTCCTCCCCGTGGCCTATCCCGGTTTCAGTTGGCACAACATGAAGCCGGACGCCCCGCTCGACGCCATCCCGCGACTCCAGGGCAGGTTCTTCTGGTCGCAGATCGCCGCCGCCAAACGCGCCGGCGCCGACATGCTCTATGTCGCAATGTTCGACGAGGTCGACGAGGGCACGGCGATTTTCAAGGCCACCAACCACCCGCCCGTCGGCCCCGGCGACAACGTGAAATTCATCACCTACGAGGGCCTGCCCAGCGATCACTACCTGCGTCTCACCGGCCTCGCGACCCGACTCTTTCGCGGTGAAGCGTCCGTCACCGACGAGATCGCACGGCTCCTGCCTCCCTCATCGCCATGACCACGCTCCCGCGGCTTGCCGTCCTGCTGTTGCTGATCGGCGCGCTGTGCGCCCGCGCCCTCGCCGCCGACCGCCCGGCGCCGCCGCCGAACTTCGTTTTCATTCTCATCGACGACATGCCCTGGTTCGGCACGCCCGTGCGCATGAGCGCAGAGCTGCCCGAATCGGCGATGGCCTTCCGCCACATGCCCAATGTCGAAAAGCTCGCCACGCAGGGCATGACGTTTCGCAACGCCTACGCCGCCGCCGGCATGTGCGGCCCCTCCCGCTGTTCGATCCAAACCGGCATGATGACCGCCCGCCACCTCTACAGCGGCAACGGCGGCTTCGGCGAGAAAACCAACGGCACCGTCGAATACATGAGCCGCGGGCAGGATGCCGCCCGGCCACTCCTCCAGCCCGAGCCACAGGGCAACCTCCGCCTTCCCTCCATCGGCGATCTCTTCAAATCCGCCGGCTACGCGACCGCCCACTTCGGCAAATGGCATCTCTACGGCGGCGGACCCGCCAGGCACGGCTACGATGAAAGCGACGGCGACACCGACAACAAAACCAGCCGACCCGACGACCCGCCGGACGATCCCAAGCTGATGTTCAGCCTTACGCGGCGCAGCGCCGATTTCATCGAGCGGCAGTCGAGGGCCGGTCGCCCCTTCTTCGTTCAAGTTTCCCACTACGCCACCCACGCCCGCTATCAGGCGACGAAGAAGACCCTCGCGCGCTACGAAAAAAATCCGGTGTTCGCGAAAATCGCCCACCCGCGCGAACGCCAAAACGCGATCCTCGGCGCCGCGATGGTCGAGGACCTCGATACCACCATCGGTCAGCTGCTCGAAAAACTCGATGCGCTCGGCATCGCCGAGAGCACCTATGTGGTCTTCACTGCCGACAACGGCTATCGCACCTGGAACGAATCCCACGATCCGCTCCGCGGCGCGAAGTGGTGGCTCTGGGAGAATGCCATCCGCGTCCCGCTGATCGTGCGCGGCCCAGGCATCGCCGCCGCCTCCCGCAGCGCGGTCAACGTGATCGGTTACGATTTCCTCCCCACCTTTGCCGATCTCGCCGGCGCGTCGGCGAAGCTCGGGCCGAACATCGACGGCGTGAGCTTCAAACGTCTTCTCCTCGGCGGTGTCCCGACCGAAACGGAGATCAACCGCCCACTCTACTTTCACTACCCGCACTACCGCGTCGCCCCACCGGCCTCCGCGCTCATCGTCGGCGACACGAAACTGATGCACTGGTATGAATGGCCGGACCAACGCTTCGTCTACGACCTGCGCCGCGACCTCGGTGAAAAGCACAATCTCGCCGTCGCCGATCCGGAGCGGGCCGCCCGGTTGCAGCAGCAACTGATGAGCGGCTTGAAAGCGGTCGGGGCCTGGTTTCCTAAGCCGAATCCCAACGCCGACCCGAAAGCCAAACGCTACGATCCGGCCAACCTCGCGGATCAGGGCGAAGGCGGCGACCCCGAGGCCGCCGACGGCGCCGCACCTCCGGCCGGGGTCAAAAAGAACGGCAAAGCCAAGCGGCAGAAATAGCTCGTCACCGATCGCGTGTTGCCGCTGCGCCGTTCTCTGCGCGCCAGGTGCGCGCTACTGTCCCTGCCGGAGGTATTTCACGACCGCCTCGGTCCGGCTGCGCACCTGCAGCTTCTGGTAAATGTGATTCACGTGGGTCCGCACGGTTTCCAGCCCGATGCCGAGTTGTTCCGCGACTTCCTTTAGCACCAGGCCCTGCACGAGGAGGTGCAGGATCTCGTGTTCACGAGGAGAGAGTTGCTCGGACTCGGCCGCGGGCTTTTCGCTGCGGTGGAAAAACTGCACGACCTGCCGCGCGATGTGGGCCGACATCGGCGCACCGCCGTGTTGGACATCATGGAGTGCATCCAGAAGTTTTTCGGCCGCGTCGCGTTTCACCAGGTAGCCGTTGGCCCCCGCCTTGAGTGCCCGAAAGATGCTGTCGTCGTCCTCGTAGACCGTGAGCATGAGCACGAGCAGGCCCGGCATCTGGGTCTTGAGCCGCACCACACATTCGATGCCGCTCATCTTCGGCAAATTGATATCCATCACCACCAGGCTTGGCTGGAACAACGGGATCTCCCGCAGCGCCTCCTCCGCGGAGCCAAGGGCCCCGAGCAGCCGCAGACGTTCATCGGTGCGGATCAGCGCCGCCAGATTCTCCCGCACCGCGCGGTCGTCCTCCACAATCACGACGCCCGCGCTCATGGCTGCTCCTCCGTCGCTGGCAGCGGCACGCTGAGCCGGACCTGGGTGCCCACGCCGGCTCGTGATTCCACCACGCAGGAGCCACCGACCCCTTCCATGCGGCGCACCGAATGATCCAGACCGTGGCCCCGTTTCACCTCGCCCGGATCAAAGCCAACGCCGTTGTCGGCCACCGTCACGCGCAGCCACTCGCCGTCGAGTTCGAGTTGCACCCGCACCTCGGTGGCGCGCGCGTGCTTGAGCGCATTGTTCAACGCCTCCTTCACCACCATCATCAGCCGATGCCGCAGGCCGCTCGGGAGCGTCCGCGCCGGGAGCAACGTCGGGATGTCGAGCCGACAACGCAGGCCCGCATCGCGCAACACGGTGCCGGTATACTGGCTGAGATAGTTACTGAATCCCTCGAGCGAGTCGTGCGACGGATTGGCCGCCCAGACGATCTCCTCGAGGGCCGCGGCCAGTTCTTTCACCGCGCCGTTGATATTCCGGAGGGGCTCCCGCACCGACTCGTCGGCCGGCGCCGACTTCAATGCCCGTCCGGCCAGCAGCGAAATCTGCGTGAAGCGCGCGCCCATCTCGTCGTGGAGATCGCGCGCCATGCGCGTGCGCTCTTCGTCCACGGCCCGGCGTTGCTCCAACCGCTGCAACTGCCGCTGCATCTTTCGCCACGTCAGATAGCGCACGCCGCCGAGCAGGCCAGCGCCGATCACGCCCACCCCCAGCAGCCGAAACCACGGCGTGGCATAGAACGGGGGACGCACCTCCACCGGCAGCCGCAGCGAGGGCCCGGTCGGCCGCCCCAGCTCATCGGTCGCCCAAGCCCGAAAAACATAACTGCCCACCGGCAATGCGCGGAAGATCGCCGTCGCGGCTTCGCCTCGCCCGATGCTGTGCATCTCCTCGCATTCGACCCGCAACCGCTGGCCGGGCTGGACGGGCGTCGCCGCTTTCACCGTTTGCAACCAGCCGCCGGTGTTCGCGGGTTCCACATCGACGAGTGCGAGCAGAGGTTCGGCACCACCGTCGTCTTGGACGTGGGAATACACGCGCGGGGTGCTCAAACCGGTGCCGTCCCGCAACCAGTCGTCAGGATTCCCCCGGGGAGAGTCGAGGCCCAGTCCGCGCAAGGTGTCGAGTTGGTAGAGGGACGTCCCTGTTTCGTCTCCCGGCTTCGGCGACGTAAGGCGGAGGCGGCGCACGGCCCAGAATCCCGTCGTCTTCGGCGTGCCACCGGACACCAACAGAATTTGCGCTCGGGCGCTGCGCTCCGGCACGACCGCCTCATCGACCCGGCGATGCCATTGGGAATTCTGGGGCAATCCACCCCAGCCCGGGCTCTCGCCTCGACGCACAAACGTCGCACTGCTCACCGCGCGATTGTTCTCATCGAGAAAGCGCACCACGAGAAACATCTGGCTTTCATGGTCCTCCCACTCATCCTGCCAGCCTTCCAGCCGTGAACGCAGTCGCACCACCGGGGCGCGGCCGCCCGGCGCAGTCCGGAGATTGATTTCCAACGGGAGTTCGCTCGGCCGCAACGAGAGCCCCTGATAGGCCGCCTCCCCGCTCACTTCGCCCGGCGAATCAAGGTGCAGGCTTAGGGCACGGCCCCCGAGCACGACGTCCCCGAGCGCCGGTCGCGCCGAATAGTTGACGGGTTCGTCGGCTGCACCCGAACGCGTGACCCCCGCCACGCTCACGCAGCAGGCGACCACCCCAACCCGGAACGGAAAAAAACGGGGCACGGTCGCCATCGTCCTCGTCCGCGCCGGCATGCCGAGTTCATTCTTGAGCGGGGCGACGACCAACATCGGCGGGAGTCTAGCAACGTTCCGCCCGACCGCCCATCCCCCGAAAATGGGATGTTCGCAGGGCGCAAAAAGGAACATGATCTTCGCGGTAGCTGGCGACTTCGCCCCTCGGAGCCATCGTGCGCCTCCAGTCCCGGTTACCTACCCTAACCATGAAACACCCCCGCATCGCCTTGGCGCTGTCGCTCGTCGTCGGCACCGTGCTCGCCCAATCGATCGCGCCGCCCGCTCCTGCCGGGAGCGCTGCGGCCGAGGACCCTGCGGTCGTCCTGAACCCCTTTGTCGTCAGCACCGAGGCCAACAAAGGGTATTATGCCTCGGAGACACTGTCGGGCACACAGTTGAAGTCCCAGGTGCGCGACCTGGCCAACCCGATCACCATTCTCACCGAGGAGTTCATGCGCGACATCGGGGCCGTGAACTACGAGGAGGCCTTGGAGTTTCTGCCCAGCACCCAGGCGTTCAAAGGGGATACCTCCGACACGGAGTCCGTCACATCGCGCACCGGCACGCCCTTCACGGTGCGTGGCTTCCGCTCCACTTCGCTCACCAACAATTTTTTCACCAGCCGCATCAAGGTGGACAATTTCAACACCGAGACGGTCACCCAATCGCGCGGGCCCAACTCTTTGCTTTTCGGACTCGGCTCGGTCGGCGGCGGGCTCGACGCCACCAACAAGGCCGGACGGTTTAACGCCAACAGCTATGGACTGGAGGTTCGCTTCGACTCGGAGGGCTCGAAGCGCGCCAGTGTGGATATCAACCGGATTGTCATTCCCCAAAAAGTGGCGCTGCGCTTCGCCGCTGTGTCGCACGATCAACGCACCTCGCGTGAATTTCAGTATATGCGGCGCAACTCCGCCTATCTCAACCTGACGCTGCAGCCCTTCAAGGGCGCGACCATTAACCTCAACGCGGAAACCGGTCGGATCGACGAACTGAATCCCCGGCCCTATCTCGCGTATGACAGCGTGTCCGCGTGGCTCAACGATCCCCGGTCTCCCCTCCAGAAGGCGAATACGATCGACCTGGCCTTGGTTCAGTCCGGCACCACGGCAGCCCGCAACGCCGCCCGCAATATCATCACCGGCGTTTCCCAGGGGTTCTCGACCACCAACTATCTCGTTTATGTGATGAATGCCCCGCAGCTGGGTGTGCAGAACTGGAATCTCAAATCCCGGGGTTCGGAAGCGTTCGTCAACGGCCTCACCCAAGGTCAGACCAGCATCTCGAGCGCGACCCGCGTGCCGGGCGTGAACTTCCCGTTGGACACCATCGTCTCCGGGCCGTCGGACTATTTCGACACGACCTACGACAAATTCTCGGCGACCTGGCAGCAGCAGATCCTGACCAAGACCTTCGTCGAATTGGCCGGAGCCTACGAAACATCGAAGAACGAGGACTGGCAGCCGATCTCGCGGGGAGACTACGAGGTCTTCATCGATAACAACTACTACCTGCCCACCCAGTTGGCGTCGAACAACCCCGATCCCACCAAACCGCTCAATCCCTATTTCGGCACTCCCTATCTCGAGTCCAACGCCACGCTGCAGAACCGCGACACGACGATGAAACAGTATCGGGCGACGCTGACCCGGCAGTTCGACCTGAGCCGGATCGAGCCGATCAAGGGTTTCGATTTCGGCAAATTCACGGCCGTGGCGTTTCACTACTACCGGCATGTCGACAGTTACTTTCAGCAGCCGGAGGAAATGACGACGACCTCCGTGCTGGCTTCCGGTGTTCTCTCCGACACGCAAAATCAGATTCGCCGGCGCTACTATCTTACCCCGGGCCAACCGGTGACGTTTCCCGCCTTCACCCCGAGCCAAGCTCCGATCAACCAGACGGGCAATCCGGCGGTTCCGGGGAGTGTCCTTCCGACCGTTAGGTCCGCCTTCCTGCATCGCCTGAATCCCGTCTACGCACCCGAGACCACCAAGTCGTATGCCGCGATCGGCCAGTGGGAGTTGTTCTCCCGACGCTTGATTCTCACGGGTGGCATTCGTCGCGACGATCTCAGCTCCAAGAATTTTGTCTTCGCGACGGACCCGGTCACCCGACTCTTCCTCGGAGAGGGACAGGGCGCTTTCGCTCCGGCGACCACCTCGTCGGTCACCAACACCAACTATGGCGCCGTCGTCAAAGTCACAAAGTGGCTGGATGTGTTCGCGAACACCGCCACCAACACCGTCGGCGCCGGTGGCACCAACTACGACATCTTCAACCGCACTCTGCCCAACCAAGAAGGCATGGGCTACGATCTCGGGTTGCGCGGCTTCTTCTTCGACGACCGCGTGATTCTCAAGCTCAACTATTTCAACAACGAGCTGACGAACCGCGTCTCAAATCCCCTCCGCGATGGCGCCATCGGCGTCGAAATGGCGCGGCAGAACGGCTACGTCGAAAGATTCCTCGAGGGCATGGTCCTCAACGGATTTGGCAGCAAGGTCGCCGGGGCGCGTCGCTTCGCCGACTACCCGGGCAATGGACTTTGGACCGACGTCGAGTCGGATTTGACGGAGGGCTATGAAATCGAGGCGACGCTCAATCCCACCAAACAACTGCGCGTCATGCTCAACGTCTCCTACAACGACTCGAAGTTGAACGACACCTACGCGTTCACCCGCCCGTGGTATGAGCAATACGTCAAACCCGTCCGCGACGACGCCGCGCTCCGGTCGATCATCGCCAATCCCACGTTCAATGCCACGCGGACCATCGGCGATTACATCACGGGCATCGAGCGCCGGCTGAACTACCACGAGGCCCAAGTCGGCGGGGCCCGGCTGCGCGGCAACAATTGGCTCGTGAATATCGTCGGCAGCTACGCCTTCGACCAGGGCCCGCTGAAAGGCACGCGCGTCGGCGGCAGCGCGCGCTGGCGGGATGCTCCGGCGATCGGTTACCCGGAAAGAGGCGGCACCTTCGATGTCGCGAACGCGTTCCGCGGTAACGACTCCTTGGTCACGGATGCGTTCGCGAGCTACGCGTGGCGCCAGCGACTGCTGGATCGAAACCTGAACTGGACCGTGTCGCTCCGGGTAAGAAATCTGCTGAACGACGACGAGGCTTCCCCGGCGAGCGCCGTCGATAACGGCACCGGGGTGCCGCACTACCTGCAGCGGATCTATGTTCAGCCTCGCACGTATGAGCTCACGGCCAGCATGAGATTCTAACCCGGCTCGCGGCTCAATCGGCGCCGGTCGGGGAGCATTGAGTTAAGCAACCCGACCATGTCGGCTCCCACCCGCTGCGGCGCGGCCGCCAACCAAAGATCGTCGACCGCCAAGCCCGCGGTCGCGAGTGACTGCGCCGGGCGAGCAAAATTACCTTTGAGGACCGCCCCGGTTTTGAATGCTCTCGTAACTACCCCATGACAGGCGCCCCGCTCGAACTCGCCCGCCGCCAGTTTCTCGGCCGGATGACGACCGGACTGACCGGAGTGGCCCTCGCGCGGTTGCTGCGGGGCGACTTGTTGGGGGCGGCCGGCGGCGGAGGGTTGCCGCATTTTCCCGCAAAGGCGAAACGGGTGCTCCAGATTTTCTGCCCCGGTGGCGCGTCGCATGTGGACCTCTGGGATCACAAGCCGATGCTGGAGAAATTTCACGGCACACCCCTGCCGGGCGGCGACACGGAGGTGACGTTTCAGGGCAAGAACGGGAACCTGATGCGGTCGCCGTGGGACTTCGCGCCGGCCGGGCGGAGCGGCAAAATGATTTCGACGCTGCTGCCGCACATGGCGCGGCACGTGGACGACATGGCGTTCGTGCATTCGATGACCTCGCGCACGAACACCCACGGCCCGGGCTGCATCGCGATGAACACCTGCTTCACCCGCGAGGGATTTCCGAGTGCCGGGGCGTGGATCAGTCACGGTCTCGGCACGCTCAACGAAAACCTGCCGACCTTTGTGGCGTTGCAGGACATCCGCGGTGAACCACCGAACGGGAAGGCGAATTGGGGCAACGGATTTCTACCGGCGCAGCATCAGGCCGTGCTGCTCGCAGCCCACCAGCCGCTGCGCAACCTCGCGCGACCCGGAGCGATTTCCGAAGCGGAGGAGGAGGCGACGCGGGCGTTTCTCGCGCGGGCGAATGCGGGCCACGCCGAGGCGCATCCGGGCAACAGCGAGTTGCGGGCGCGCATCGCAGCCTACGAACTCGCCGCGCGCATGCAGCTCGCGGCGCCGGCCGTCAGCGATTTGTCGCGCGAGCCGGCGCACGTCCATGCGCTCTATGGCACGAACGACGCGAACGCCCTCAAGGCCAGCTACGCCCGCAACTGTCTACTGGCGCGGCGACTCCTCGAGCAGGGCGTGCGCTACGTGAGCCTTTATTGTGCGTCGCGGGCGAGCGCTGTGGACGGGTTGCTCAACTGGGATGCGCACAAAACGCTGAAGGCCGACTACGAGCGCCACGCGCCGATCTTCGACCAGCCGACGGCGGCATTGTTGGCAGATATGAAACAACGCGGCCTGTTGCAGGACACGCTGGTGATTTGGTGCAGTGAATTCGGCCGGATGCCCACGCACCAAGAGGGAACGGCCGGGCGCGATCACAACCCGGATGCGTTCACGACGTGGTTTATGGGCGCCGGCGTGAAGGGTGGCACGAGCCACGGGGCGACGGATGATTTCGGTCGGCGCAGCGTGCAGGATGTGGCGACGGTCTACGATTTCTACGCGACGGTGCTGCACTTGCTCGGCGTCGACCACGAGCGGCTTACCTACTATCACAACGGCTCAAATCGCCGCCTCACCGATGTGCACGGGCGCGTGTTGAAGGGAGTGCTGAGCTGACGTCATGGGCCGCTTGGCGATGAAATCGATGCGAGGTGTTTGGTTGGCGGGGCTGCTGGCTGCTTTCCGCGCAGACGCCGCGGATGCGGCGGGCGTGGCATTCTTCGAGCAGAAGATCCGGCCCGTGCTGATCGAACATTGCTACGAATGCCACAGCGACCAGGCGAAGAAGATCAAGGGTGGGCTGAGGCTCGATTCGCGCGCGGCGTGGATGGCGGGCGGCGACGGCGGCATCGCGGCGATTGTGCCCGGGAAGCCGGAGGAAAGTCTGCTCATCCGGGCGGTGCAGCACCTGGAGGACGATCTGGCGATGCCGCCGAAGCAGCCGAAACTACCCGACGCCATCATCGCCGATCTCATCGCGTGGGTGAAGATGGGCGCGCCCGATCCGCGCGACGGTGCGCCGCTCGAGGCGAAGCGCGCGGATAAATCGTGGTGGTCGCTCCAGCCCTTGCGCGCGGTCGATCCCGCCGTGGCCCCCGGACCGGCGGCAATCGATCATTACATTGAGGCGAGTTTGAAAGAAAAAAGCCTCGCGCTGAATCCGCCGGCCGATGCGCGCACGCTGATTCGCCGGATGAGTTACGATGTGACGGGGTTGCCGCCGACCCCGGCCGAGGTCGCGGCGTTTGCGGTGGCCTATCGCGCGGAGCCGGAGCGGGCGGTCGCGGAGCTGGCCGACCGATTGCTGGCGTCGCCGGCCTACGGCGAACGCTGGGGGCGGCACTGGCTGGACGTCGTGCGCTTTGGCGAGAGCATTGGTTTTGAGGTCAATTTTCTCATCAACGATCTCTGGCCCTTCCGCGACTACGTGATCCGGTCGTTCAATGAGGACAAACCGTTCAATCGCTTTATCGCGGAGCACCTGGCGGGCGATGTGCTCGCCAAAGATCAGCCCGAAACGGAGGTGGGCAGCGCCTTCCTCGTGGCGGGGCCCTACGACAGCGTCGGCAACCAGGACGTGGTCGCGCAAAAAAACATCCGCGCGGCGACCCTCGACGACCTCATCACGGCCACGAGCGGCGCGTTTCTCGGGATGACGGTGAGTTGCGCGCGCTGCCATCACCACAAATTCGATCCCATCGTGACGGAGGACTACTACCGGCTGCGGGCGGCATTTGAGGGCGTGACGCACGGGCGGCGAGTCATCGCATCGGCGGAGGAACGCGCCGCGTTCAAATCGGCCACGGAGCCGCTGAATGAACAACGGGCAAAGCTCGTGAAGGACCGGGACGCGCTGGAACGGGAAGTCACGCGGCGCGCGCGCGAGGCGGCAGAAAAGGTCGTCGCGACGCGGCCCAAGGTGAACCCCGAGCTGACCGAGGAACGTTTTGCGCCGGTGACGGCGCGCGCCGTGAAACTGGTGATGACGGCGAGCACGACGAATCCGAAGTCGGCCACGGGCTCGCGGATCGTGGAGTTTGAGGCGTGGAGCGCCGGCGAGCACGCTCGCAACGTCGCCCTCGCGGTCCATGGTGCCCGGGCCGAGGGCGCGAAGTCGGCGGTCGCGGAAGATTTTGCCGAGGCCTACGGGGCGCAACTCGCCATCGACGGGCGATTTGGCGAGCAGTGGTTCATCGGCAATCCCGCGGTGCTGACGGTCACGTTCGCAAAACCCGAGACCATCGATCGGATTTCGTTCCGCAACGCGAAGGACCTGATGATCGAAGACAAGGCGCAGGGCGCGACGCCGACCGACTACGAAATTCAAGTCTTGGCCGATGGAGAAACCTGGCGGACGGTCGCATCGAGCGCGGGGCGCGAGCCGTGGAGTGCGGCCCACGGCATCGAGCGGATGCGACGCGAAGTGACGACGCCGGAGGAGGCCAGGCAGATCGCGGCGGTGGCAGCGGAAATCGCCAAGGTGGATCGGGCGCTGAAGGCGGTGCCACCGCTCCGGGAAGTCTGGGCGGGCAAATATGCGGAGCCCAAAGAGCAGACGTTTGTGCACAAGGGCGGCGATCCGATGAAGCCCGGCGAGCCGGTCGTGCCGGCGAGTCCGGCGATGGCGGACCGAGCCGTGGCGTCGTATGCGCTCGCGGCCGATGCGCCCGAAGGCGAGCGCCGCCGCGCGCTCGGCGAGTGGATCGTGCGCGACGATCATCCGCTCACGCCGCGGGTGTTGGCGAACCGGGTGTGGCACTATCACTTCGGCACGGGCATCGTGGATACGCCGAGCGATTTTGGCTTTCTCGGCGGTCGGCCGACGCACCCCGAGCTACTCGACTATCTCGCGCGACGGCTCATCGCGGTGGGTTGGCGGCTGAAGCCGTTGCATCGGGAAATCCTGTTGTCGCGCACGTATCGGCAATCGGGGGAGCATCGCGCGGACGCGGCGCGCGTTGACCAGGATGCGCGGCTCCTCTGGCGGTTTCCGCCGCGACGGCTCGGGGCGGAGGAAGTGCGCGATACGATGCTGCACGTCGCGGACAAACTGGATCGAAAAATGGGCGGGCCGGGCTTCCGGCTCTACAAGTTTACGCAGAACAACGTCTCCACCTATTTCCCCTTGGATCGCCACGGACCGGAGACGTATCGGCGCAGCGTCTATCATCAGAATGCGCGGGCGAGTGTGGTCGATGTGCTGAGCGATTTCGACCTGCCCGACATTGCTTTCGCCGCGCCGCGCCGCGCGAACACCACGACGCCGCTGCAGGCGCTCACCCTGCTGAATCACAGTTTCACGACCGACATGGCGCAGGCGTTGGCGGCGCGGTTGGTGCGTGGCGGCGGCGCAACCAGCGCGCAGCAAGTCGACGAGGCGTATGCGATCGCGTTTCAGCGATCGCCGACGATCCCAGAGCGGGCGGCGGCCGAGCAGTTGATCGCGGCGCATGGTCTGGCGGCGTTCTGCCGCGCGCTGCTCAATATGAATGAATTGGTCTATCTCGACTGATGGCCAACGGCAGTGCCTCGACCACAGTGGATCAATCGATACGACTACTCCGAGGCCCCTGAAATTATCATTCGGCCACACTTGGATTCGTGTCCAATTTGAGGCGCTGCGCGGCATTACCTTCGACCTGCTCCAGCGCATTTTCCCTCCCTTCCGATGAGCCTGATCTCCCCCCGCCAGCATCCGTTCCTCGCTCTGCTGGTCGCCCTGCTCGTTGGCGCCCTTGCCAACGCAGCGCACGCCGCTTCCGCGCCGTCTCTTCCCAACATCGTCGTCATTCTCGCCGACGACTACGGCTACGGCAGCCTCGGAGCCTATGGCGCCGATCCCGCGCTCGTGCGCACGCCGCACCTTGATCGTCTCGCGCGCGAGGGCCGGCGCTTCACGAACGCCTACACGCCGTCCTCCGTCTGCACCCCCACGCGCTACGCGCTCGTCACCGGCCGCTATTGCTGGCGCACCTCGCTCAACCACGGCGGCGTCGCCAACACCCTCGACCCGCTCCTCATCGAAACCTCGCGCCCGACCATCGCTTCACTGTTGAAGAAACACGGCTACGCTACCGGCTTCGTCGGCAAGTGGCACCTCGGCTACGGCACCGAACCGCGCGTCGACTACACCAAGGAACTCAAGCCCGGACCGCTCGAGCTCGGCTTCGACTACCAGTTCGCGGTGCCGCAAAACCACAACGACATCACCCGCGTCTTCGTCGAAAACCACCGCGTCTTCGGCCTGCGCTCCGCCCAGCTCACGCCGGTCCCCGGCAAGCTCGGCCTCGATGCACCGGAGCGCGACGACCCGAAGACCATGGGCGATCTCACCGAACGCGCCGTGGGTTGGCTGGAGAAACAGGCCGGCCGGCCCGCGCCCTTCTTCCTCTACTTCGCTCCCGTCGCCGTCCACGAGCTCGTCACGCCTTCCGCCGAATCCGCCGGCTCCAGCAAGGCCGGACCGTATGGCGACTTCATCCACGATCTCGATCGCAGCGCCGGCCGCATCCTCGCCGCCCTCGAAAAACAAAACGCGCTCGCCAACACGCTCATTGTTTTCACGAGCGACAACGGCGGCGTCGTCAACCCCGGCAGCAAATCCGGCGCGAGCAAGACCGCCATGGATGCCGGCCTGAAAATCAACGGCGACCTGCGCGGCGGAAAGCACGACATTTGGGAAGGCGGCTTCAAGGTGCCCTTTCTCGTGCGCTGGCCCGGCCGCGTCCCCGCCGGCAGCACGAGCGATGCGCTGATCGGCGTGGTCGACATTTTCGCCACCCTCGCCGCCCTCGTCGGCGAGACGACGCTCGACCGCACCACCACCGCGCCCGACAGCGTCAACGTGCTCTCCGCCTGGACCGGCCAGTCCGCCGCACCGGCGCTCCGCCGCGACCTCATCCTCCAAAGCGCCAGCGGCGTCTACGCGATCCGCCGCGGTCCGTGGAAGTGGATCGACGGCGTCCCCCTCGCACCGAAAGGGAAAAAGGCGCCCGCCGCCACCGGCCCGAAGGCGGATCAGTTCCGCCCGCGCCTCGTCAACCTCCTCGACGACCCCGGCGAGACGAAGGATGTCTCCGCCGCGCACCCCGAAATCGCGCAGCACCTCGCCGCCACCCTGCAGCAACACCGCGCGCAGGGCTTCAGCCGCGACTAACGCCCCGCACCTCACGCGTCCGGTCTGCCGGCGCTCAACGCGTTCCGAAGAACCGCACCAACGCCATCGCGAAGGCGAAGAGGAAGGCATAGCCGAAACGGTCGATCCGGATCAGTTCTTGATCGCGGCGCTCGCGCCAGGCGCCGAGCGCGGCCATCGTCAGCCCAGCGAGGATCGGCACGGCGACCAGACCCAGCCACCGGACCCAGGGAGCATGCGCAATCGAGTCCGGCCAGATCCAAAGGCTGACGCCGCCCAACGCGGCACCGAGCGTGGCGTAACCGATGCCTGCCAGCACCGGATGCAGCGGGCCCGACTTGCGATACGCCTTCACGCCGCGCACGCCGAGTTCCGCGAGTCCCTCGAAGATGAGCTGCAGCAGCAGCTCCCCAATCACCTGCAGCAGACCCAGGAGCAGTTCGCCGAGCAGTTCCACCTCAGTCCGCGGAGAACGCCCGCCACGCCACGATGCTGCGCGCGAGCACGTCACGCGGCTCGGCCTTGATGTTGTAGCCCTGGAAGCCGACCGGGCCGCGGTAGCCGGCGGCTCGCACCTGTCGCACAAAGCCGCGCAGATCGTAGCTGCCCATATCGAGCGGCTGGATGAGCCTGTCCCAGCCCATCGCGCGGGTGTCACCCGTGTCGGCGCCGCTGATCGTCACGAACATCAGCCGCGGCAGCGCGGCCTTCAACACGGGCACGGGATCGCGTTCGGCCCCCTCGACCTTGAGCCAGTGGCAGAGGTTGAAGGTCACCCCGACATCCGCGCGATCAAGCTTGTCCGCGATGCGCATCCCGTCCTCGACCCGCGCGAGCCAGAACCCGGTATGTGGATACAGCGCGACGCGTCCGCCGGCGGCCTTCGCGACCTCGGCGATGGCGCGGATCTGGACCACCGCGAACTCGTCGGCCGCGGCCGAGGAAATCGCGTGGGCCGTGCCGTCGGGGCGCAGCACCTTGTTGAGCGCCAGCCAGAGCACGGGCTCGCGGCCGCGCATCGCGGCGAACCAGGCGCGCAGCCTGGCGTCGGGCGCGGGCTGCGCGGGATCGAGGGTGAGGACGTGGTAGCCGTTGAAGAACTTCAGTCCCGCGGCGGCGATCGCCGGCGGCATGATCTCGTCGAGCGCGCGACCGCCGAAACCATCGTAGCCCAGCTCGCGCAGCATCGCGGGAGCGACCGCGGGCCCGCCGCGCGCGATGTTGTCCATCGCGAAGAACGGGTTGGCAGGAGCGGCGGCGGCGAACGTCGAGAACCCCAACGCGAGAACCCCCAGTCGAAGGAAGATGATCATGAGAAAAATTCGCCGGCCAACTATTCCCGCACCTCGGCGGCTTTCACCCGGGCGACCTTGGCGTTGGCCGGAGCCGTCTCCTGCACGATCCGCCAGGCCGTCCGGCGCAGGTGCGCGGCAAACGCGGCGTCCACGCCCGGCGGCACGAACGCGAGCCTCTCCGGCGACTCGTTGAAGAGAAACCCATACCACACGAGCGCGCCGAGATATTCGCCGGCGGCGTTCGCGTGATTCGCGTCCTTGCCGAGTTTCTGCGCCGGACTCCAGCGATAGCCGACATGGAGCGAGTGCGTCTGGTTCGGCAGGGCCGGAGGCACCGCCGTCTTTGGATCGAAAACGGCATCGCGCTGGAAACCCCACTTCGGATCCGAATCCACGCGCCACATCGCGTCGCCGGTCGGAATAACGCGCAGGCCGAGCTCCGCGGCGATCTCCCAGTAGGCGGCGCGCGAGCGCTCATACATTTCGCGCTGATTCGTCGCGTTCTGTTTCGGAGCGATCAGCCCGAACTTGTCCGCGTCGACTCGATACGCCCAGGTCTGATGCAGCACGACTTCCGCGCCGGGCCGGACGGACTGGAGATGCGCGACGAGTTTCGGCGCGTAGGGCCGGTAGGTCGTCACATCGCTCGAGTGGAGCGAGTATTGCTGGACGGTGATGACATCCCACGGCTCGGTGCCGAGCTGCTCGTGGAGGGACTTGTTGCCGTAGATCTTCGCCTTCGGGTCATCGGGATTCGCCCGCCACGCCTCGACGGCCTCCCAGTGCTGCAAAAACGAGCAGCCGCCCTTGACCGCCTTGCCAATGATCAACTCGTGCCCGCCCTCCTGCGCGAGTTGCGGCAGATAACGGGTCGCATTCTGCGAGAAACTGTTGCCCACCGTGAAGAGCCGCAGCGGTCGCGCCGACGCCAGCGAGGAGCCGAGAGCGAAGATAACCAGGAACGCGAGGCGAAGCGGAAGCGAAGGCGTTTTCATCGGGGCGAAACCTGGGCGACTCTGCGGATCTCGCGCGCCAAGACGACTGCGAAGATCGGGAGCGGGAGTCGAAGCCGCGCAAACCTTTGACGCCTACCTCGTGCAGGTCGCGCCCTCGCCCGGCCTCACGCAGGTGCGGTCGCCACGATGCAAGAACTGCTGGCCCCACCGCGCCTCCGATCAACGCGCCATCCGCAGGATTTCTCCCGCCGAAAGCAGAAACGGGCCGAAGCCGTGCAGGTCTCCCTGCAGTCGCGGGCGCTTGAGGTAGTAACTCGCGTCGCCGATGTCCGTGGAACCACACACATCGATGATGTCGCCCTCGGCAGTCACTTTCTCTTTCAACGCGCCCCAGCCTTTGCGCGACGTCTCCGCGAACGCGCGGTCGAGCCAGCCCTCGTTCACGCCGCGCGCGAGGCCGTAGACAAACATCCCCGTGGACGAAGTCTCGATCCACGACGCGGGTTGATCGAGCAGTTGATGCCAGCCACCCGCCGGATCCTGGGCGCGACGGAGGCCCTCGGCGTGGGCGACGAAAACCGCCAGCACCTTGGCGCGAGCGGGGTGCGAGACGGGCAGCGCGGCGAGCAACTCGACTTGCGTGAGCATCATCCAGCCATTGGCCCGGCCCCAGAATTCGCCGAGCGGTGCCTGCGCCTTCACGTCCCACGCGTGCCGATACCAGCCGCGCTCGGGATGGAAGAGCAGGCGGTTCGTGCCGAGGAGTTGCTGCACCGCATCGTCGAGGTAGCGGGCCTCGCCGGTCAGGCGGTGCATCCGCACCAAGTAGGGCACGGTCATGTAGGGATCGTCGGCCATCAGGCGGCCGCGCGCGCGATGCAACGTGCCGTCGGGCAAGCGCGGCGATTTGCCGAGATACTCGGCGATGCGCGCGAGGTAAGGCTCGTAGCGCGGGTCTTTCGTTTCCGCGTAGCGCTCGACCACGAGCGGCGCGAGTCCGGTGTGCCAGAGATCCGTGAGCCGAAAATGAAAGCCAATCGGCGACAGCGCGCCGTCACCCACGGGAGCAGCCTTCATCCCGGCGGCTTGCTGGCGTTGGAAATAGTCGAGGTGTGCGTGGATGAAGGCAAGGTTCTGCTCCCCGTAGTTGCGATATCGGGGCTCATCGAGTGCGCCCGCCGCGCGGCGCATGCCATCGGTGAGGAGCCACGTCTGGTAGAACCACGCGTTGAATTTACTCTCGATGCTGATCTCCGGTTTCAGCGGCAGCGCGGCGCTGTCCGTAAACGTCTGCCCCGTCGAGCGGTCGATCAGCCGTCGCGTCGTCTGCCGCAGCACCTCATCCGCCACGCGCCGCAAGAGCGCAGTGTCGTCGACCGGCGGAGCAGCGACCACGCTGCGGGCGATGGCCGCGAGCAGCAGGAAAATGAGAGCCGGAGAAACCAGGCGGAGCATGGAAATTACGGAGCGAGATTGGTCTTGCGGTCGAGCGGGTAAGCGCCGGTCCAGAGCAGCGCGGTGGGAAACCGTGCATTCGCGGAACGCGCAGGCGCAAGCAGGACATTTCGAGGAATGCGCTTCCCGATCGACGCGCCTCGGCCAGAACGCGTGCCGCGCACGAGCGAGCGACTGCAGGGAAACAAGGTGGCGCCTTCATCGTTCGACCCCAACCCCCAAAGCCAGACCCCGTTCGGCCGGCCGCAACACGGAGAAACACTAGAACGAAATCGTGTTGGTGACGACCCAGGTTCGCGGCTGCTGCAGACGGTAGATGCGATACACGGGGCGCGTGTCGGTGGCCGAGAGTTGGTCAGCGCGCGTGGGGATCGGGGCGTCGTTCTCGAGGAGGTTCCGGACGTTGAGCTGAACCTTCCATCCGAATTTCCCGGCGATTCGACGGCTGTAAGAGAGATTGATTCCCGTGTCGGAGACGGGTTCGCCGTGGTAGGGTTTCGCGCTGTCGAGGACGCCGTTGGCGCCGCGTTGGTAGCCGATCGCGTTCGGACTGCTCCAGCGGTAGTAGCCGCCGACACCGAAACCCCTGAGCCGGCCTTCGCGGAAGCCGTAGTTGGTCACGAGCGAAGACTGCCACTCGCGCAACTCGGCGGAGCGCGTGCCTTCGGGCGCGAGGGCGAGGGCGAAATTGTTCAACACCGTGTTCACCTGCTGGGCGACGGTTTGTCCGTTACCCGTGACGGTATTCGAAACGGCCGGGGTCTGGAGGAGGGAGAGATTGCGGCGCAGGTATTCTTTCGACGAGGGCGCCAGGTTGCTGATGCGGTTGTCATTCTTGCTGGCGAAAATCGCGATGCTCCATTGCGGGACCGGCTGCACGGCGATTTGCAGCTCGTAGCCCTTCGCGGCGACGTCCTGGGTGTCGACCACTTTGTCGTCGATGACCTTGTCGAGGAGATTGAGCGCCTGCCAGATGGGGTTGAGCTGCTTGACGGCGAGATTGCCGGTTTGGGCACCGAACTGGCCGCTGCGGAAGCGGCTCACCGCAAGACTGACGCGCTCGCCGAAGAGTCCGGCTTTCACGCCGAAATCCTCGGTCTGGCCGGTCGACGAGCCGATGAGCTCGTTTTGGAATCCGCGCGCTCCACCCGCCGGCTGAAAGTTGGTCGATTTATTGTAGGTGAGGGAGACACGATCGAGGGCACGCCAATGCTGAAGGAGATGGAAGGTGGCGCCCACGGAATAGGTGTTGTCCTGCAGGCCGGAGCCGGCGGGGTTGGACACGCGCCCGTATTGGGACGGCGGCACGAACTCGCCGGTGGCGGGATTGGTCGGCCACGCGGCGCGGTTGGCGTCGGCCAAATCCTGGCGGTCGTTGCGCACGCCGGCGGTTGTGACGAGACGCCCCTTCCACCAGTGGTCCTGCATCACCGCGAGCACCGAGCGCAGTTTCAACCGTTCGTTGGTGCCCGCGGTGGAACGAAAATAACGCGCGGTCACGCCGTTGCGGGAGAACGTGTCCGGCCAGGTGCGAGGATCGCGCGACGGGCCGCTGTAGGATCCGTCGGGATTCACGTAGATATAAGTCGTGAGCTGGTTGTTCGCGTTGGTGATGAGCGGACTGAAGCCGGGCAGCGGGGTGACGTTGCGCAGCGTCGTGCGGATAATTTGGGTGGCATTGTCCTCGATCTGATAAAGAGCGGCAAACTGATGAGAGCCGAACCACGCGGATCGCTTGGTGAGATCAAGCCCGTAGGAGAGCGTGGCGCGATAGTGCGTGCGGCGGTAGTCGAACGAGTTCCAAAACGGATTACCGCCGCCGACGAAGTAGCGGCCGACGTTCGGATTGGGCGTCACGCCGTCCTGCAAAGTCGTGCTGGCGTCGGCGAAGAGGTTCCAGTCGTTGAGCGGCATGACGAGATCGCGCTGCATCTTTTCGCCGTGGACGGCGGCTTGAAAATAGAGGTTGCCCACGACGCGGTGCTCGAGGGTGACGTCGCCCACCGAGCCGTGGCTGGCATCGATGCGGTCATTGCCGCCGAAGTTGGGCCACTCGCCGCCGAAGAAATTCGCGGGCAGCGAATACGCGGCGGAGTTGTTCACGCCGACCGTGCGGCTGGCCGAAACGGGGTAGCGCAGCGCGTTTTGCACGATCACCGGCGCGGAATCGTTGCCGATGGGCAGTGAGCCGAGGGTGGCCATCACCTGATTGGCGCCGACGATGTTGATGATGCCGGCGGGGTTGGTGGCGATGACGGTGTTCGAGGCGCGGGTGGGCCGGCCGTTCTCGATCCAGAGGTTGACGCGATCGAGGGGAATCAGGGGCGACGGCGCGGAGCGCTCGTAGTCGTAGATCTCAAGGTTGCCGCTCAACGTCGTGCGGTTCGACGGCCGGAATGTCGCGGCGAGATAGGCGCGGCGCTGGTCCTTGAAATTTTGCGGGCGACTCCACATTTCGGTCTTGTCGCTCAGGAGCACCAGGCGGGCGGAGAGTTTGTGGCGGACGAGGACTTTGTTGGTGTCGAACGAGACTCGCTCCGTGCCGTATTCGTCCGTGCGCAGCTGGATCTCGGAGGCGTCCTTGGCGAGCGTGGCGTCCTTCGTGGAGACGTTGAAGATGCCGGCGGGATTGGCCGCGCCGAAGAGAATCGAATTGGCGCCGCGCGAGAGCGTGATGCGCGTGGTGTTGTAGGCGTCGGAAGGGATGAGCGAATTGAAATAGTTGCGCGCCTTGTTGTCGGTGAAGAGTCCGCGAATCCGGTAGCTCTGGTCGTAGAAGATCGTGTTCTGCGCGAAATCGAAGGACTGCGAGCTCTCGAGTTCCACGCTGGGAAGGAATTCGGCGACGCCGTTGAGATTGGAGACGCCGAGGTCATCGAGAATCTGGCTGCTCAATTCGGTAATGGGCGCGCCCAGATCTTTCAGGTTCGTGCGCAGGCGCGTGCCGGCGAGCGTATCAGCGGGCTGGTAGCCCTTGTCGCGGCCCTCCGAGATCACTTGAAACGGCGTGAGCACGAGCGGTTCGTCGCTGCTCGCGGCGCTGGAATCGGCGGCGTCGACGGGAGCGGCGGGGGCGAGCGCGAGGGCGAGCCAGGTGCCGAGGACCGAAAAGGGGCTTTTCTTTTTCATGGGAAACTCTTGGGGACTCTTCCCGGTTGCCGGTGCCTGGGTTGATTTTGACTTTGCGGCGGACGATTCCTCGTTCCCCGCCCGGTTCACCATCAAAGCCCCCGACCTGGCGTCCTCGGCGACGACCAGTCCGGTGCCGGCGACGAGGCGCGTGAGCGCCTCCCGCACGGTATACTCGCCCCGCACCGGATTGGTCGTCACGCCGCGGACGGCATCGACCAGATACACGACCTGCCGACCCGATTCATCCGCGAAACGCTTCAGCGTGCTCACGGCATCGCCGCGGGCGATATCGTAGCTCTTGCGCTCAGCCGCAGCGGCCTGCACGGGCGCGATCGCGCACGCCAGAGAACACACGGCGAACGCTGCGGCCGAGCCGGGAGAGATCAGGGGTTTCATCAACAGGAACAGGGGGAACGCTCCTGAGACGCAGCGCCGGACGAAACGGGTTATCCGCGCTCGCATGATTTTTCGACCACGGCGGAGTGGGCAGGACTATTGCGCTATGGCGCGACGCGCAGCACGACGGTGGCATCGCCGCGACGTTCGACCGCGATGCTGCCACTGCCCTCGAGCAGGCGGACAAAGCCCTCGACGTTGTCGGCGGCGAACGTGCCGCCGACGCGGCGCTCGGCGAGCGAGGGGTCGCCGAGAAGGAGTTGCGTGCGGTTGCGGCGATTGAACTGCGCGACGACGTCGCGGAGCGGCGTTTCGGAAAACACGAGCTTGCGCTCCTGCCACGAAAGGGCTTCGCGGATCGCGTCCGGGGCGACGGGCTCGACGACGGGGGCAGGCGGCGGGGAGGACTTGGGCACGGCGAACGGGATGAGGGTGCGCTCGTTCGCCGAGAGCAGAGTGTCAGGAGGTGGAACGCGTTGGCCCCCACGCGTTGGTTTCGGCTCGGCGCTCGCCGCCTGCGCGTTGGGGTCAACGCGCTCCACCTCGGACACGGCCACCTTGCCCTCGGTCACGAGCACCTCGACGGCAGAGGCGGCGAGGCGGACGTTGAAGGCGGTGCCAACGGCGCGGACGGCGACACCCTGCGCGGAGACGATGAAGGGGCGCGTGGGATCGGGCGCGACGGTGAAGTGCGCCTCGCCGCGCCCGAGAGCGACGCGGCGCTCGCGGGACGCGAGGTCGACGCGCACCTCGGTATTCGCGTTGAGCTCGACGACGGAGCCATCGGCGAGGACGACGCGTTCGTAGCCGCCGGCCGACGTGGCGTAGAATTGCGCGGAGGAAGAGGACGGACGCGACCAATGCCATCCACCCAGCGCGGCGAGAGCCACGACGGCGGCGAGACCGACGAGGCGCAGGACGGGGAACGGACGCGAGGCGGCGGCGAGCGCGCGCGTCGCGCGGGCGGGCGTCGGAAACGCCCCGACGGGCTGCAGCTCGGCGCGGACGAGCGGCATTTTCTCGAGGAGCGCGCAGGCGGCTTCGAGCCGGGCGACGGCGGCGGCGTGGCGCGGATCGGCGCGGCACCAGCGCTCGAAGTCGCGTTTCTGCGCCGAGGAAAATCCCTCGGCGCGCTGCGTGAGCCAGTGGGAGGCGACCTCTTCGATCGGGTCGTCGGGTTCGGAAAAATCGCGGTTCATGCGGTGGC
>CAZENI010000020.1:20074-35597 GCA_964513055.1 uncultured Opitutus sp. | reverse complement strand
GAGGAGCAGCGCGGCGTCCTTGCTGCCATCCGCGAGGGCGAAGGCGCCGTTGGCCGTGAAGGCGGCGGCGAGGGTCGCGGCATCGGCCGCCGTGGTGGTGGTGGGCGTGCCCCAGTTGTCGTTCTCCGCAATCTTGGTCGTGCCGGAGTAGAGTTCGAGTTTCGGATCGGCGAGCGTGCCGGGGACGCCGAAGGCGCCGAGCGTGGGGCCGACCGCGCGCAGGAGGAGGCGACGCGTGCCGGCGCCGGGTGCGACCGTGATGCCGGGGATGAGGATGTTCGCGCCGGTGCCGACTTGGGCGCGGGTCGAGAGGTTGATGAGGCGCGTGTTGCCGCCGGTGACTTCGTAAACCTCGACGAGGGCGACACCGCTCGCGCCGCCGATGCCGGAGATCTGCGCAGTGTAGCTGCCGGGCGCGAGGGAGGCGACGAGCGCGGCATCCTTGGAGCCGGCCCCGAGGGCAAAAGCCCCGACCGCGTTGAACGTCGCGGCGTCGCTCGCGTTGAAGTTGTCGTTCTCCGCCACTTTGGCACCGGCGCTGTCGTAGAGCTCGAGCTTCGGGTCGGCGAGCGCGCCGGTGACGCCGAACGCGCCGAGCGTGGGCCCGACAGCGCGAACGAGCACCTGCTTCGGCGCCCCGGGCCCAATCGTGAAACCCGTGATTAGCGTGTCCGTGCCGCCCGCGGAAGTGCGGACGGAGACATTTGATAGGCGCGTCTCCTGAGCGCGACCCCCGATAGTGGCGGAGAGGAGCAATGCGATGGCGACCAGGGGGCGAAGCGAAGCACGGGAGATGCGCATGACAAAATTCCTGCGGCGATTCTACCCGTTGCGCCGCGGACTCCGCTAGAGGCATATGCCTCTAATCGGGGTTTTGGTTCGACCGCGGTGCGTGCAGCTCGCACAGAATCGGCCCATGCCCGTGTCGCTCCGAAACTGGCTGGATCGCACCTGGCCGATGCTCACGGTCCTGGTGCTCGGCCTCGTGGCATCGGCGTGGCTGGGGGTGAGCGAACATCGCGCGGCGCGGCGGATCGACGAGAAGAGTTTCGAGATCGAGGCGCGGCAAGCGGTGGCGGCGCTGGAGATGAACATGGAGCGCTACGAGGAGCGGCTCGGGCGACTGGCGGATCACTGCGCGCAATTCGACGAGTTGCCGCTCATGGTGTGGACCTTCCGGCACCGGACCGCCACGGACTTCGCGGCCCAATTGCCGGGCGTGATGCTCGCGGTGCACTGCCCGAAAATCGAGGCGAAGGATTTTCAGGCCCACTTTGAGCGCGGCAGCGCGTTGTGGCCGCCGGGCCAATACACCTTTGACCCGCGGCGCGGTGGGCGGGAGTTTGCGCTGCCGGTCTGGCAGCGGTGGAACCGCAACGAGATCGAGCCGATTCCTTTGGGGGCCGATTTGGGTGTGGCGAGCGAGCGATGGCCATCGCTCGCGCCGGCCATCGGCCAGAGAAATTCCTGGTCCGACGACCGCCCCTCGACCGTGCGGCGCACGAACGGGACGCCGGTGCATGGGTTTTGGTTCGCGCTGCCGCTTTATGCGCCCGAGCAGACTGCGCCCCGGGGACAACGCCCGCAGGAGACGCCCCAACAGTTTGACGAACGGGTGCGCGCCCACCGGACGAGTGTCACCAAGGGCGGGCTCGGGGTCTTCATTTCCACGGACTACCTCATTGATCAGACCTTTAACTCCGCCGCGCGGCTCGGTCGATTGCACGTGCGGCTCTACAGCCAGCGCGAGCCCACGGCGGAGGCTTTATTAAATCCGGCGTCGACGCCGCCGTCCCATCCGCGTTTTCGTCGAACGATGGTGCTGCCCTGGTATCGGCAGCGGTGGTGCGTTGAGGTGGCGAGCACGCCGTTGTTCGAGGCGGAATCCGACCGCTGGCGGGCGTGGGTGATCGGCGGAGGTGGGGCGGGCTTCACGTTACTCGCGGCGGCGCTCATCGGAGTGGCGATTCAGGCGCGCGTGCGGCAGGAGCGGCTCGCGGCGGAAATCACCGAGGCGCGCAACACGCTCGCGATCTCCGAGCGCGAGCGAGCGAATCTCGGCGACGACCTGCACGACGGCGCGATCCAGAGCCTCTATGCGATCCAGCTTGGTCTGACGCGCACGGCGCGCGATGTGGCCGACGCGCTGCCGACTTCGGCGCGCGTGCTCGATGAGACGCGGCAGCGCGTCGATGTGGTGATCGCGGAGTTGCGGCAGTTTATCCGGGCCGCTGCGCGCGGCCCGGAGGCCGCCACGCCTGCGTTCGAGCACGTGCTCGCGTCGGTGGTGCAGTCGCTGCGCGCGACGACGCTCGCGGAACTTTCGCTCGACGCCCCGCCCGGTTCGGCGGCGCGCCTGAACGGCGCTCAGGCCGTGGCGCTGGCGCAATTCGCGCGCTCGGCGCTCGGCAATGCGTTGCGCCACGCGGAGGCGGAGCACATCGCGGTGCGGCTGACGGCCGATGAGGAGGGCGTGACATTGAGCGTAGTGGATGATGGCAAGGGCTTCGTCGTGGCGGACCGCGCTGGCGCGGGAGAGGGCCTGCGCAGCATGAGGCAACGCGCGGCGGCGGTGGGCGGTCAATTTGTGCTCGAGAGTCAGCCGGGCCGGGGAACGCGCGTGGCGGTGCGGCTGCGCGTCGCGCCCGAGCCGGCCACCGCGACGACCAGCGGGCCGCACGGCGGCCGCACGATATGAACACCCCGCGCGTCATCCGGCTCTTTTTGGTGGACGACCATCCGATGGTCCGTGTGGGGCTGCGGAGTATCGGCGATCTCGCGCCGCACATTCAGATCGTCGGCGAGGCCGGCCGCATCGAAGAAGCGAGTGTCGGTATATTGCGGCATCGGCCGGATGTGGTGCTGCTCGATATCCGGGTGGGAAACGACAGTGGCATCGAGTTGTGCCGTCGCATCAAGGCGCACCTGCCGGTAGTGCGCGTGCTGCTGCTCAGTTCGTTCCTCGACGATCACCTGATCCTTTCCGCGCTCGATGCCGGCGTGGACGGCTACCTGTTGAAGGAAAACGACGCTAGCCGGCTCGTGCAGGCGATCGAGACTGTGAACTCGGGCGGAGCGGTGTTTGACGATGCGGTGCGGCAGCGGCTGGCGACCGGTGCGCCGGCCCGGGCGGGTAGCGCAGCCGCCGGTCTCGACTCGCTCACCGGCCAGGAACGACGACTGCTGGCCGAGGTCGCGAGGGGAAAGACCGACAAGGAGGTCGCGGCCGAACTCGGCCTGACTCCGAAAACGGCGCGCAACTACCTCGATCGTATCTTTACCAAGCTTGGCGTGCACACGCGCACCGAGGCGGCGACGGCCTTTATCCTCGGCCAGCGCGACGGCGGAAGCGAAACGAAAGGCCCGCAGCGATGAGGCTGCGCGATTGGCGTTGGCTGCGACCGCGCGCGTGCCGGCGGTTCGTCACCGTGGGGCTGGCCGTGGTGGAAGCGGTTGCGGCGGTGGGTCAGACGGTTGCTCCCGCGCCGGTCGCACCGCGCGTGCGGGCGGAAGTCCCAATCGTGCTTTCGCCGTTCACCGTCGAGGCGTCCGAAGAGCCCGGATACGCGGCCTCCACCGCGCTGGCGGGCACAGGCACCAACGAGAAACTCGCCCACCTGCCCAACTCGATCTCGGTGATCACGGCGGAGTTCATGAGCGATCTCGCGCTCAACGACATTTTCGGCGCAGTGGAATTCGCGATCGGGGCGGAGAATATCTACAACGACACCGGCACAGTTGGGGCACCGGTCGGTGCGCGCTCGGGTAACCAGATTGGGTTTCGCGGCATCCCGTCCGTGCGGCAATTGCGCGACGGGTTTCCGTGGTTCCTGCCGCAGGACGCCTACAATACGGAGCGCATCGAGTTTTCGCGCGGTCCGGGCGGCCTCGCTTACGGCGATGTCGATCCCGCGGGTCTCATCAACGTCGTGACCAAGCGCGCGAGCTTCCGCAGCCGCGGGAGTGCGACGGTGCGCTACGACAGCTTCGGCACGCAGCGCTTCGCCCTCGACCTCAACCAACCGCTGCATCCGCGGCTCGCGGTGCGCTTCAATGCGCTCAACTCGGAGGTGGAGCAGTTTCGCCAGCGCGCGAATCGCGACTGGCGCGGTTACGCCGGTGCCGTGCGGTGGGAGCCGTGGGCGCATGGGCGCACTCGGCTCGACCTGACTTACGAGGGCGGGCACACCCGCAACAACCAGAGCACGCTTCATCTCAACGACGGTATTCAGGCCTACGTGCGCGGCACCGGCACCAACGCCCCCGACGCCGATCCGCTCGCGCCGGGCGTGCAGGTGAACGGCGTGGGCATGCGGCGCATCGCCGCGCCCGGCAACGCCACCACGTGGCTCAATCTCGGTGGCGTGCTCCACAACATGCAGTCGACGGCGACGACGACGTTTCGCAATTCCGTCGTGCTCACCGGGGCGACGGTGGCGAGTGGTGCCGATCCGCAGAATCCGGGGCGTTATCCGCTCGTGACGATCCCCTACGACATCATCCCCGATGGCGAGGATTGGGCGGGACCGGACAACCGGCACGATTCGGATTTCCACGCCTACAATGTGGAGCTGACCCACGCGCTCGGCCCGCGCCTGCGGCTGCTGCTCGGACACAACGGTCAGCGCGACGCGACCACGCGCCTGCAAACCTACTCGGGCGCCGCCGCGCTCGGCATGAACGCGCGCGCCGTCTTCATCGATGTGAACCGCGTGCTCCCGCATCCCACGGTGCGCGGCGCGACGGTGCCGAACCCGCGCTTCGAGGAATTGTTTCTCGCCTACGCGCCCACGTTCACGACCGACGGAAATCGCGCGACGGGCTGGCGCACCTCCGCTGCCTACGACGACCGCTTGCCGTGGAAGGGTTCTGCGTTTCGCGCGGTGCTCGGCGCGAGCTACCGCCACGAGCAAAACTACCTCGACACCTACGCCTACTCGCTCACGCGCGACGAGATGGCGCGACGCGGAATCACGGGGGCCGCGGCGACCTATCCGAACAACGTCGTCCACCCGATCCACTATCTCGCGGACGGCAACAGCGACGAGGCGCTGCGGCTGAACATCGTGCCGGGTGAGACGGCGTTCTACCGGAGTGGCACGGCGGGCCAGACGCGTTTCGATCAGACGCTCGGGTCTGCCAGCGTCGCGACACTCGGCCGATTCTTCGGCGGAGCGTTGCACACGAGCGCGGGCCTGAGTCGCGACTATTTCCGCCAGAACCGCAATCGCACCGGCACGACGCTCGCCGCCACGGGGGAGGCGCAACTCGTCGATCTCCAAGGCCGCGTGATCGCGGATGCGGCCGGCTACAACGTGCCCTACGAGCCGCTGAAGCGCGCGTATTCGACGAACCAGACCTACGGCGGCGTGTGGCGCGTGCGGCCCTGGCTGTCACTGGCCGGCGGATACTTCGAGTCGTCCATGTTTACCGACAGCACGGGCGTCGATCTCTACGGACGGCCGCGTCTGCCGCGCACGGGCGAGGGCCGCGAGTTGAGCGCCCGCTTCGCACTGCTCGACGGGCGCATCAATGCCACGGTCACGCATTTCGTGACGCGGGCGGAAAACTACACGCTCGCGCTTTCGACTGCGGTGCAGGCCGAGCTCAACGCATTGCTACCGCCTGATCGGCGCATTCTCGGGCCCAACGACTACGTCGATGCGATCACGCGGGGAGCGGAGTTCGAGGTGCAGACGAACGTGACCCGCCAGTGGACGCTTCGCGCGACCTATTCGTTGAACCGCGCGCGCTACGATCGCGCATTTTTCCTCGTGCAGCCGTTTCTCGCCGCCGCGCGCGAGACGGCCCGCGCTGGGGGCCGCGATCCCGACGATGCGACGCGGCTCACGCAGCAATTGATCGAAAATGCCGAGGAAACGTCCGGGGGTTCGACTCGCCGCGTGACCGCTAATCTCGCGACGCGTTACACCTTTCCCGCGGGTCGTTTAAAGGGCCTCGCTTTGGGAGCGTCGGCGCGGTTCGCCATGGGCCGGGCGCGCAACGCGTTGTCCTCGGGCGGGGTGGTGGTGCTGCCTGCGACGCGGACGGACGACTATATGCTCGTGAACCCGTTTGCGAGTTTCCGGTGCACTCTGTGGGGCCGGAATGTCAGTCTACAGTTCAATGTGGATAACGTCCTCGGCCTCCGTTCGGACCAAGGCAATAGTTACACGTGGCCGCGCTTTACCGAGCCGCGCCGCTACATCACGACCGCGTCGGTGGCGTTTTGACCAAGGCCGGTCAGGCGTCACACTTTAGCACATACACGACGCCCTTCTCGGAGCCGATCGCGAGCTGGCGGTCGTCGGGGGACCAGGCGAGCTTGGTGGGGGCGGCGGGCATCTTGACGGTGGCGCGGAGGGGTTTCGCGCGTTCGGGGCTCCAGAGTTGCACGGTGCCGTCCTGGGCGGCGGTGGCGAGGAGGCCGTGGGCGTTTTGAAACGCGACGGCGCAGACCGGTGCGTCGTGCGGCAGCATCGCGGGCTCGCGGCCCTCGGGGCCGGTGCCGCTGCAGTCCCAAATGCAGGCGTCGCGGCCGCCGCTCGTCGCGAGCCAGCGCGAGGTCTGATCGTAGGAGAGGTGCTTCACCTTTGTCTCGTAGCCGCTCATGTGGAGCTCGATGTCCTGCTCGGGAATCCAGAGGTGGACCGAAGGATCCTGGTTTCCGGATACGAGCCACTTGTTGTCGGGCGACCAGACGAGGGCCTGGATGCCGTTGCCGTAGGTGAGCTCTTTCTGCGCGATGAAGTCGTCGGTGTCCCAGAGCACGACGCCGCCGAAATACGCGCACGCCACGCAGCCGCCGGCGGGTTGGGCGGCGAGGGCGGTGATGGTCTTCGGCGCGGGCTTGAAGGTGTGGGCGATCGTGGCGTCCGGGCGGAGTGCGGCGAGGGTGCGACCGGCGGAGGCGAAAAGGAGTGACGTGCGAAGTTCGAAGGCCGAAGTCAGAACTTCAGTCGGATCGGAACTTCGGATTTCGGACTTCACCCTTCGCATTTCGGGCTTGGCTGCCCACACCAGATGTTCGACCCACGCGCTGCCGAGCTTCGTGGTGGCGGTGTGCTGGCCGGCGGCGGTGTCCCAGAATTTCACGGCGCCGTCCTGTCCGCCGGTGGCGAGGGCGGAGAGTGGAGAATTGAGAGTGGAGGGCTGAGAGCCGATCGGCTGCCACGCGAGGCAGTTGGTGCCGTGCTCGTGGCCGGGGAGCTCGTGTTGCTTCGCACCGTTGGTGGCGGCGAAAATGGAGATGGGGCCGGCGGCGCTGGCGGCGGCGAGCCGCGAGCCGTCGGGGGACCACGCGAGATCGATCGCGTAGTCGTCGAGGTGGCCGGCCCAGTGCTTCGTCAGTTGCATCGGGCGGCAGGTTGTGCAGCCCGCCGGTGCGCGCAAGGCGCGAGTCCGTGCTCAGCGCGCGCCGAACGCGAGGAGGGTGGAGGTCTGGTTGATGTGGCCGATGTAGGATTCGCCGTAGGTGCTGAAGCCGATTGTCGGGATGTCGCGAAACACCTCGCCGTAGGCGGCGCACTGGTGCTTGGCCTTCAGCTCGAGCGTGCGCAGGATGCAGTGGAAGTTCAGCAGCGCGACGGGCGTGCCGAGGGCGGCGAGGGCCGCGCGGGTATCGCCCACGATGTCGGCGGCGTCGAGGACGTGCAGCTCGGTGCCGGGGAGGATCTGGCAGTAGAAATGGACGGCGTCGCCGTCGACGCGCTGGGGACTGCGGACGAAGGGCTCGCCGTCGACGACGAGTCCGAGCGGGTGCGTCATGAAATGATCGGCGAGCTGGTCGAGGCGCACGCCGAGGGCGTCGGCGTAGGCGGCGGCGGCGGGCCGGCCGTCGAACTCGAGGACGCGGCGCGTGGCGGGGTCGACCCGGGTGGCGGTGAGGGTGCGCGGCAGGACGCGGAAGCTCTGCGTCTTCACCACGGTGAACGGCATGGCGGACTCGACGATGACCAGCAGCGCGGCACCGGGATGGGCGGCGCCGCCGGCGAACACGTGCGTGCGGCGGAAAGCGAGGTCATCGCCGGCCGAACCGCCGACAAACGGGATGTTGGTCGAGTTGCCGATGGCGTCCATCAGCGCCTCCTCGGCGCCGCTGAGGCCGTCGGTGAGCACCAGGCCGAAATAGCGGTCGTGCTCGAGGCCGGCAACGTCGCGGCCGAGATCGCGGCCGAGGCGGGCGAGGGCGGAGGCGACGGCCGCGGCGGTGTCGGTGGCGACAGTCGGGACGACGGTGACGGCGAGGCGGCGGACGAGTTCGTCGCCGAGGGCCATCGCGACGATGGCGTGGTCGAGCATGCGGCCGGTGACGATCTCGCCGGCGGTGGTGCAGCCGAAGGCGGGCACGCCGGGAAACGCGGCGGCCATGGTGCGGGCGACTTCCGCCGGGGCGTGCCGGGGTGACGCGAAGTAGAGGATCGCGCGCGCGGGCGCGCCGCCGAGGTCGCGGGCGATTTCCGCGATCGCGGCCGGCGTGTGCGGGGAAGTGGAGTGGCTGGTGAGCGATTTCATGAAGAGGGTAATCAGCGGAGGGAGACGCCCATTTCGGCCGCGACCGCGGCGACTTTCTGCAGCACGGCGGGATCGTCGGCGGAGTTCGCGGTGAATTTCTCGGGGTTCAATCCCTTGAGAATGAGTTTGGTCTTGGTGGTCGACTGGAGAGTGGGATTCCCCTGCGAACGTTGAGCGATGATCTGGTCGAGCATCTGGCGAATTTTTCCGGCCATGGTTGAAAGTTACGGGGTTAATCGGCCGGCGGGCGCGGACCTGAGCGGAGAAAGCGGGACGAGAACTACTCAGTAGCGGCTGGCGCGAGTGGAGGGAGGCGCGACTCATGACGGCGACGACGGGCGCGAGCGGGCGGCGCGACGCCGGGCCGGGGCGGCGCCGGCCGGCGGGAGTCTACTGTGTGACGTCCCGCCGGCTTGTGCGCGGTGGCCGCATCGGTTTCCTGAGGGGATGCTGCTTTACCGTTTTCGGCTGCTGGGGTTGGTCGCGTGCGTGCTGGCAGTCCGGCTGGCCGGCCAGGGGACTTATCCGCCGGGTGAGCCGTTGATCGGCGCGACGCCGCTGACGGCTTGGCGGATCACGAGCAGCAACGGCAGCGCGGCGCAGGTCGACGTGGCCGGACCTGGTTTCACGCGGGCGTGGCGGATCGAGACGCGGGTCGACTCGTCGCCGCCGTGGGCGATCGAATTCAAGGCGCCGGTGACGCGGGCGGTGGCGCGCGGGGACGTGGCGCTGCTGCGTTTCGTGGCGCGCGCGGTGGCGACGAGCGACGAGTCGGGGGCGGCGTATGCGCGGCTGGTGGTGCAGAAGGCATCGCCCGACTACGACAAGAGCCTCGATGGCACGCATTCGATCCTGGGCGCGTGGACGGAGTTTTTCGTGCCGTTCACGTTTGCGGCGGATTTCGCGGCGGGCGCGGCGGAGGTGGCGTTCGGGCTCGGCTTCAAGCGGCAGACGATCGAGATCGGCGGCTTCGACTTTGTCTACTACGGCAAGTCGGTGCCGCTGGCCTCGCTGCCGCGGACGCGTCCGTCGTATCTCGGGCGCGAGCCCGGGGCGGCGTGGCGCGTGGCGGCGCTCGCGCGGATCGAGCAGTTGCGGAAGGGCGACCTCGCGATCGCGGTGGTCGATGCGAAGGGCCAGCCGGTGAGCGGCGCGACGGTGCGCGTGGAGCAGCGCAAGTCGGCGTTTCATTTCGGCTCGGCGCTGCAGATGGCGCGACTGGTGAACGAGAGCGCGGACAATCGCGTTTACCGGCAGAAGACGCTCGAGCTCTTCAACGCGGCGAGCACGGAGAACGATCTGAAGTGGCCGCCGTGGTCGGGCGAGTGGGGTGCCGGCTACGCGAAGGCGCAGACGACCGCGGGACTCGCCTGGCTGAGGAATCATGGGCTGCATGTGCGCGGGCACGTGCTGGTGTGGCCGGGCTGGAACAACCTGCCGAACGCGATCCGCGCGCTGCGCGGGACGCCGCAGCAGGGGGAGATTCCGGCGCGGGCGCTGGCCCACATCGCCGACATCGTCGGCGGGACGCGCGACCTCGTCGAGGAGTGGGACGTGTTGAACGAGCCCTACGCGAACCACGACCTGATGGACCTCTTCGGCGCGCCGATCCAGGTCGAGTGGTTCAAGGCCGCGCGCGCGGCGCATCCGACGGCGCCGCTTTATCTCAACGACTACAGCAACCACGACGCATCGCTCGACGCGGGGCACGTGGCGCATTTCGAGGCGACGGCGCGCTACCTGCAGGCGCAGGGCGCTCCGCTCGGCGGACTCGGGTTGCAGGCGCACATCAGCGCGAATCCCTCGCCGCCGGCGAACGTGCTCGCGGTGCTCGATCGCTATGCAGCGCTCGGGCTGCCGGTGCGGATCACGGAGTTCGACATCAACACGGACGACGAGGAGCTGCAGGCGGACTACACGCGCGATTTCCTGATCGCGATGTATAGCCACGCGAGCGTCGTTGGCGTGCAGCACTGGGGATTCTGGGAAGGCGCGCACTGGATCCCGCGGGCGGCGATGTATCGCACGAACTGGACCGAGAAGCCGAACGCGCGCGCCTACAAGGCGCTGGTGCTCGACGCGTGGCGCACGCGGGCGACGGGCACGACGGACGCGCAGGGGAGCTGGCGCGGCCGCGGATTTCACGGCGACTACGTGGTCACGGTCGAGCACGATGGCCGCAGCTACGAGCAGGTGTTCACGTTGCGCCCGGGAGAGGCGACGACGACGGTGCGCGTGCCGCTGGCGAAGGGGCGTCTCGTGAATCTCTCGACGCGGGCGAATGCGGGCAGCGGCGAGGCGACGCTGATTCCGGGTTTCTACATCGCGGGCGCGGCGCCGAAACGCGTGCTGATCCGGGGCATCGGCCCGGGGCTGGCGGCGTTTGGGATCGCGGGCGTGCTGGCGCAGCCGGAGCTGACGGTGCGGCGGGCGGACGGCAGCGTGATCGTTTCCAACCGCGGCTGGGATCGGCCGGTGGCGGGCGGGGCGGATCCGGCGGAGCTGGCGCGTGCTGCGGCGCGCGCGGGGGCGTTTCCCCTCGCGCCAGGCAGTGCGGATTGCGCCGTTTACGTGCTGCTCGAGCCGGGCGCCTACACGGCGCCGATCACGGCGGGCGATGGCGGCAGCGGCGTGGCGCTGGTGGAGGCTTACGAAGTGGATACGGCGGAGGCGTCGCGGCTGGTGAATCTCTCGACGCGCGCGCGGGTGACGAGCGGTGCGGGCGTGGCGATTCCCGGGCTGGTGCTGGTGGGCGAGACGGCGCGCACGCTGCTGGTGCGGGCGGTGGGGCCGGGGCTCGCGGCGTTTGGCGTGGGCGGCACGCTGGCGCGGCCGTCGCTGATCGTCATGACGGGAAACCGCGCGGTGGCGGCGAACGCCGGCTGGGAGGCGTCGGCCGATCCCGCCGCGCTGGCGGCGGCGGCGGGGCGGGTGGGGGCGTTTCCGTTGCAGAGCGGCCGGGCCGACGCGGCGCTGATCGCGACGCTGCCGGCGGGCGCGTGGACGATCCAGGTGGCGGGAGCCGATGCGGGGGCGGGCGTGGTGCTGGTGGAGGTCTACGATCTGAGCGTGTGAGGGGGCCGGAGGCGGGCGCTCCTTTTTGCGAAATGATGCGCGGAATTTGCCGTGGAGATCGGGGCGCGCCACGAGTGGAAAAACGACGTTTCCGGTGCGGGCGCGGTGCCGGGTGACGCGTAAGTTTTGCTCGCAAGAAACGCCGCGAAACCCATCGATGGGGGGAGCGTCTCGCTTTCACTTCGCTCAACCCCTATGTCACACCAACTCAATCGTCGCGATTTCATCGCCTTTTCGGCCACGGCGGCGGCCATGCTCGGCTTCGCCGGCTGCGTCAGCCTCTCGAAGAATCCCCGCAAGCCCCGGCCGATCGCGGCGGGCGCCAAGGTCCGCTTCGCCCAGATTGGCTGCGGCGGCAAAGGCTTCAGCGATTGCATGGCGCACAAGGACGAGGAGGTCGTCGCGATCTGTGACATCGATTGGTCGCGGCCGAACGTGCAGAAGCTGTTCACCGATTTCCCGAACGCGAAACGCTACAAGGATTTTCGGAAGATGCTGATCGAGATGGACGATCAGATCGACGCGGTCGGCGTCGCGACGCCGGACCACATGCATTTCCTGCCGGCCTACATGGCGATCATGCTGGGCAAGCACGTCTACATCCAGAAGCCTCTCACGCAGACCGTGGGCGAGGCCCGGGCGCTGCTCGAGTTGCAGCGGAAAAACGGCGTGTGCACGCAGATGGGCAACCAGGGCCATGCGGGCGAAGGCATCCGCCTCGTGCGGGAGTGGTTCAACGCCGGCGTGCTCGGCGAGGTGCGGGAAGTGCAGATCTGGACGAACCGGCCGGCGACGGCCGCGCGCACGGTCTGGCCGCAGGGCATGCAGGAGTGGCCGAAGGCCGACCCGGTGCCGGAGGGTTTCTCGCAGGATCTCTTCCTCGGCCGCGCGCCCGATCGTCCCTACAGCAGCGCGATCCATCCGTTCAAATGGCGCGGCTACATCGATTATGGCTGCGGCGCCCTGGGCGACATGGCGTGCCACCTGATGGATGCGGCGTATTGGAATCTCAACCTCGGGGCGCCGACGAGCGTCGAGCTGAAGAAGATCGAGGGCGCCAGCAAGATCACGTTCCCGAAGTCGGCGATCGTGGAGTATCAGTTCCCGGCGCGCGGCAAACTGCCGCCCGTGAAGCTGGTGTGGCACGAAGGCGGCCTGAAGCCGGACAAGCCGAAGCAGCTCGAGGAGACGCGCCAGCTCGCGCAGGGCGGACAGCTCATCATCGGCAGCAAGGGCACGGTTTACGACGGCAACGACTACTGCAACAGCCCGCGCTTCATCCCGGAGTCCTTCCACAAGGAACTCACCGAGGGCGGCAAGCTGCCGCCGAAGACGCTCCCGCGCGTGCCGGAACAGAATCCGCACAAGGAATGGATCGCGGCGATCCGCGCGAACAACCCGCTCGCGGCCGGCTCGAACTTCGAGTATTCCGTGCCGTTCACCGAGATGGTCTGCCTCGGCACGATGGCGATCCTCGTCGGCAAGAAGTTCACGTGGGACGAGAAGGCGATGCGCACCAGCCTGCCGGAAGCGGACAAGCTCCTCTTCCCGACCTATCGGGCGGGCTGGACCATGGACGACGTCATGCGCAAGGGCGGCGTGATCGCCTGAGCGCAGGGCCGCGCGGGCGGCGCCGCTGAATTTTCGAGGGCCTGCCGGAAGGCGGGCCCTTTTTGCGTCCGCACGAAGGCGCGTTCAGGCGCCGAGTGACAGACGGAGCGTGTCCTCCGCCGCAGGATAGTTGGCCGCGATCCACGCGACGGCTTCCGCCGGATTCAGGCGCGGGCGCAGGCTCTTCGCGCGGCCGGTTGCGCAGTGGAAACAGTGGAGCGAAATCTGCGCGTAGATGCCCGGGCCGTGCAGGGAGTGCCAGCTCGTCGTGTCCTCGGGCTTGGGCGCGCCGAGGAAGCGATGCGGATCCTCGAGCAACTGCGCGGCGGACTCGGCGGGCAGGCTGCGCTCGAGATAGAGGATGTCGTTGCGCTCCTGCACGCTCTCGTCGAGCGCGGAGTCGTCTTCGGCGTATTCGATGTTCCAGTCGCCGTTGCGGCCCTCGCCGACGATCGGGGCGCGGAGCTGCGGGATGTTGCCGTAGTGGAGGAACGTGAGGCTGAGATCGACGGGGGCGACGCCGTTGACGATGCACCAGGCGTGGTCGAAGGCGGCGCCCATCGTCGTGATCGGCGGGGCGAAGCGCGAGATGACGGCGAGGTCCCCGCGCGCGAGCTCCACGTCGGCGCCGAACAGCCGGGCGACGAAAAACGTATGCAGCGCGTGGGCGTGGCTGCGCCAGCCGAAGTCGAGCCCGACCGGGGACTCGGCGGGCGGCACGAGGTAGAGGTGGTTCAGCTCGGGGGCGACGCGCTCGCGCAGGGTTTTGAGGACGCTCATGAGTTTGGCATTCCCGGTTCTGACCGCCGCGCCGGGTTCGTCAATTCACGCCGCGGTTCCTGCGGAGGCGCGACGCCGGCGAAGATTCGCGCCGAATCGGTTTTCCTCCGCGCGCGCGGACGGTTATAAGTCACGCCGTCATGAATACCGCATTTGGTCCGACCCGCCGTTCGTTTCTCCAATCCGCCGCGACGCTGGCCGCCGTGGCCGCCACGCAGCCCGCGCTGCGGCTCGGCGCCGCCGAGAAGAAGGAGCCGTTCAAGATCTCGCTCGCGCAGTGGTCGCTGAACAAGCGCTTCCTGAAGCGCCCGGGCGCGGAGCCGCTCGACAACCTGGAGTTCGCGAAGATCGCGCGCTCGGTCGGCATCGACGGGCTCGAATACGTGAATCAGATGTTCAAGGACAAGGCGAAGGACGAGGCCTACCTCGGCGAGATGAAGAAGCGCGCGGCGAGCGAAGGCGTGAAGAGCCTGCTGATCATGGTTGATGGCGAAGGCTCCCTCGGCGCGCCGCAGGAACCCGCGCGCGCGAAGACGGTGGAGAACCACCTCAAGTGGCTCGACGCGGCGGCGGCGCTCGGCTGCCACAGCATCCGCGTGAACGCGGCGAGCGATGCGAAGCTGTCCGCCGACGAGCAGGCGAAGCTGGCGGCCGACGGGCTGCACCGGCTGTGCGCCGAGGGCGACAAGCGCGGCCTCTGGGTCGTGGTGGAGAACCACGGCGGACTCTCCTCGAACGGCAAGTGGCTGACCCAGGTGATGAAGCTGGCGGACCACCCGCGCGTCGGGATTCTGCCGGACTTCGGCAACTTCTACACCGACCGCGTGAAGTCGGAGCTCTACAACCCGTATCAGGGGCTCCGCGAATTCATGCCCTGGGTGAAGCAGGCGGTGAGCGCGAAGTCGTGGGACTGGGACACGGGCGCGGGCAGGTTCTACACCGAGGACCGGCGGGAGAAGATCGAGATGACGCTCGATTTCGAGCGCCTGATGCGGATCGTGGTCGGCGCCGGTTACAGCGGGTATGTCGGAATCGAATACGAAGGCGTGAAGCACTCCGAACTCGACGGCGTCAAGCGGACGAAGCAGGCGCTGGAGGAAATCCGGGCGCTGCTCTGAGCCGGGGCAGGCCCGGGGGAAGGCCGGTGGTCACCAGAATTCGCCTACGCCTGGCGCAGGCGAGCAGAGCGTAGCGCGAACGTTCGGGGACGGCGGAGGCGCTCGCGCCGAGGCTTTCGCGCGTGAAGGTGAGAGGCGCGCCGGCGAGGTGAGAGCGGCGGGGTGGCGGCCGGCTATTCCTTGGTCGAGGTGAGCCAGCGGAGGTTGGCGGCGGGATGGTTGAACCGGCTCAGGTAGAACTTGGGCGACTGGAATTCGATCCAGCGGTTGCGGTCGGTGTTGAGGCCGTAGGCTCCGCGGTGGCGCGCGAGGAGCGCGTCGAGGCGCGGCGCGGTCACGAGTTCCGCGGGGGCGAGCGTCTCGGGGGAGACGATGCCGGTGGCCGCGCGGGCCTGGCGGTCCTGCTGGAGGCTTTTTTTCCGGAG
>CAZENI010000020.1:17556-20064 GCA_964513055.1 uncultured Opitutus sp. | reverse complement strand
CGCCGGGTCGGTGAGCCAGCGCTGCCACACGGCAACGTTGAGGCGCGGCGGCTCGGCGGTGGCGACGAGGCAGGCTTGCGCGCCGGCCCGCCAGACCGAGACAAACGGAAACTCCGCGCGCGCCGTGGCGAGGATGGTCGCGATTTCACGCGGCGCGAGGTGGTGAAGTTGAATCCATTGCACGAGCGCGCCGCGGGGCGCGAGCCGCGCGCGGGCGAGCGCGTAGAACTCGCGCGAGTAGAGATTCGTGGCACCGGCGAACCAGAGCGACGTGATCTCGATCTGGATGACGTCGTAGGGGGTGCGCGTGCGGAGGAGGAGGTTGCGGCCGTCCTCGACGTGGACGGCGACGTTCGGGCGATCGAAGACGCCGTGGTGCAGATGGGCGAACTGCTCGCGCGCGGCGGCGAGATGCGCGGGCGAGAGCTCGGCGAGGTCGAGGTGCGCGAAACCCAGTTGGGCGACGGTGGCCGCGGTCTGCCCCGACCCGGCGCCAATGACGAGCGCGCGGTCGGTCCGCGGCGCGTGGAGCGCGGCGAGCAGGCCGAAGGAGATTTGCGCGGGGACTTCGGCGCCATCGTCGGCATCGAACTTGCCGTTTTGGAGCAGCGTCCTGGTGGTGCGGCCGCGGGCGTCGGTGCGGGTGGCGACGGTGACGAAGCCCGCGGTGAAATCCTCGCGAAACCACGCGAGCTGCGCGTCGGCGGACAAGCCGGCGCCGAGGTAGACGCCGTGGCCGCGCGTCAGCTCGAGGCGATTCCAGGCGGGCAGGAAAAAAGTCAGGACGGCGCCGGCGACGGCGAGCCCGAGCGAGCGGCGCGGGAGCGCGCGGAACTGCGCGAGGGCCGCGCCCGCGGCGAGCAAGGCGGCGGCGAGGAGCACGCGCTCGGCCCCCAGTCGCGGGATGAGGAGGAAGCCGGTGGCGAGTGCGCCGGTGACGCAGCCGAGGATGTTCGCGAAACTGAGCCGGCCGACCTGCGTGCCGTCGGCGGACGCGTCACGGAGAAGGCGCGGAAAAATCTGTCCGAGCAACACGGCCGGGGGCAGCACGAGGAGCGCGACGACGCAAGTCTTGAGCAGTTCGCCGGCCCAGAACCAATCGAGCGACAGCAGGGAATTGGCGGCCGCGAGCACGCGTCCGGCCCACGGCCAGCCGGCATTGCTCAGCGCGAGCGCGACGGCGAGCGCGGCGCAGGTCGCAGCGAGCGACGGCAGCTCGGCGCGGGCGGAGCGGCGGGCGGCGAGCGTGAGGGCGAGCAAAATGACGCCGAGCAGCAGCGAGAAGGTGTAAGTGCTCGCGCCACAGACCGCGCTGATGAGGTGAAACCAGACGACCTCGAGGGCGAAGAATGCGAAGCCGGAGACGAAGGAGAGGGAAAGTGAGAGTGAAAGTGAGGGTGAGGAGGAGGGCGGGAGAGCAGGGAATGAAAGGGCGCGCGAGGCAGCATCGGCGGCGCGCGGCAGGCCGGACCAGAGGGCGAGGCCGACCAACGTGGCCAGCCCCGCGGTGAACCAGAGCGCGCCATTCGCGCCGATGGCGTTGAAGAGCAGGGCGGGCGCGGCGAAGCAGAAGCAGCACGCGCCGGCCAGGTTGAGCGCGTAGAGGCGGGGGAGAGAAACGTGGGCGAGTTCCGGCGAGCCGCGCAGGGTCGCGGCGAGCGTCGGGAGTTGCGCGCCCATCGCGATCGTCGGCGGCAACAACCAGAGCGCGGCGACGGCGGCGCGAGCGGCGGCGAGCGTGAACGCCGATGAATCCTGTCGCGCGAGCCAGTCGCCGAGCGCGCGGTCGACGGAGAAAAAGGCGAGCGCGAGCAGCGCGCACCACGCGCCGACGAAGAGTTCGAGCGCGGCGAGACGGCGGCCGGCGCCGACGGGATTTTTCGGGCAAAGCGCGGCGCCGAGCGCGAGTCCGACGAAATAAACCACGAGCACGAGCGTGGCGGCGGGACGGCTCGCGCCGACCAGCGTGGAGAGGTATTTTTCCGCGACTTGCTCGAGGACGAGCGCCGTGCCGCCGGTGCAGAAGACGGCGCCGGCGAGCAGTCGGGCAGGCGAGGCGGAGGGGGAGGAGTCGAGAGTTGAGGATTGAGCGTGGAGAGAAGAAGGCGGGGCGAAGCGGAAGAGACGGAAGGCGGCGAGGGCCGGGGAAACGATGACGAGCGTGAGCGGCCACGCGAGGAACGGCGAAAGCGGCGCGGCGAAGGCCCAGCCGGCGAGGGCGACGATGCTCGCGATCATCGTCGCGGCGAGGTGGCGCGTGCGGCGTTGAAAGTCGGAGAGCGGCGGCAGCGGCGCGGCATCGCCCGGCGGAAAGCGGCGCGTGGCGGCTTCGGCGAGCGACCACGCGAGCACGGCCAGCGGCACGGCGGCGATCAGGTCCACGACGTAGTGCACGCCGAGGGTGAGCGTCGTGGCGATTTGCGAAAACGCCAGCGGGAGCCAGAGCAACACTTCGCGGCGGCGCGGCCAGAGCGCGTAGGCAACGAGCGGCAGGCTGAAGATCAGCTC